>DDLV01000080.1 GCA_002340325.1 Glaciecola sp. UBA2563
GGAATACCTCGGCGTCATTGATACTTGGAACCCGCCATAAGCGTATTGCAACGTCGGGTTATTACCATCAAATTCAATGTCTTTTTTGTGAACAATGAAATACGGAATTTCTGTCCCGTCTGCCGAAGTGGCTGAGAGTTGTTGGACCGTCAAATTTGATGCATCAAAGCGCGCTGGAGAGGACTTTGCTATTTGTGAAGTATTGGCGACAACATCGACATACAGTAAAGCATCTGGTGACACAAACGTTTCTTGATTAACAAGAATAAAATCGGTTGTGTCATTCGAAGACGTAATAGAAACCGTGCCGTTTTCCGGAAGGTCTAAAAGGTAGTTGGACCATCCGTCATTGTTAACATCAAATGCATATACTTTTCCTACCACGTTTTCCAAAACCGTCACGAGCACTCTTGATTTTGTGATACTGATTGACTGAACGGTCGCTCGTTCAGAAGGCTGATACACCAAATTTGTTTGAACATCTTTAGGATTTGCTTTCCACGCGTCTAGGTCCATGGCGACTAATGCGCCTGTTGGATAAGTTTCATCGCCCACGTACCAGTCTTCATTTAGGCGCACGAGTAATTGTTTTTTGAAAACACCAAGGGGTTGGCTTTTTCGTGGAGTGGGAAGAAGAATTTTAGTTTCCGCATTTTTTAGCCAATAAAAGGAATATTCGTAAAATGTTTCCGCACGATATGCGAATTTTTCATATTCGTTTTCTCCCACTTTCAACTGGAAGGCACCCGCTGCAACATCAGTGGCTTCACCCTTGAATATATCAGTCGCCTCAACTAGCGCTTTGCCTCTATTCAAAATCTTCGACACAAAAGGATAGCCACTTTCAGTGAGCGTTCCTTCACCGAAGTCTGTCCCAACAATTAGGGTATCGCTATCGACCCAAGAAGCACCGCCTTTTGCTTCAGGTAAAAAGAATCCGTCTTCCACAAATGCTTTTTCGTCGTGGTCCCATTCCCGGATTTCAACAGCGTCTTTGCCACCGTCGGATAAAGAAATTAAGCAGCGTACATAATCTGGTTCAAGACATGTTGACCCTTTGTAAACCCAGTTGGCATCTTCTTTTTCAGCTAATGCATCTACATCGAGTAATACATCCCATTGCGTATCATCGCTCATGTAACTTTCAAGGCTAGTACGACGAACAATCCCTCTCACATGAGTATCATCTTGCCAGAAGTTGTAAACGTAACCTCCCCGATAATTACCATATGCTATCTTGTCAGTCGCGTTTACGATTGCTAAAGCATCCGATTGAAACCCTTCAAATCTAGGATCGTTCTGCAATTTATCTAAAGTCGCGTCATTCCATTTATTAACGCGTGATAGCGCTTGTTCACCCTCAACCTCTTCCAGCCATAATGGCGCGGGTTCTATGCTTTCAGTCTTCAAAGTCGCCTCCTCTTGGGTGGGCGCTGTTGTCTCGCCATTTTGTGGCAGTGATTCTTCCTGGGGTTGCGAACATGCTGAAAGGAGTGCTCCTATCAATGCCATTGCCGATATTCTTTTTATCATGATGTATCCGTTATATGTGGCAGCTGATGCCTTTTTATTGTTATGTTGTTGCAATAAGAAGCGCCGATTTACAAACTTCCCACGCATTCTTTCGAACTGGTATGACAATAATCGTGTAGAAAAATTCAGTAGACGATTTTGACGAATTATGATTGATGAACTCTCGAGCTAGAAAAGTAACTAAAGGCATTTGCCCTACATGCAAACGCTACCATCGCTTGACGTTTCATCATTTGATTCCTAAAAAAATGCACCGACGCAATTTTTTCAGAAAAAAGATCGACAAGAATAGGCTGCAACAAGGCATCTACATTTGCCGTCAATGTCACGATGGCATTCATAAAATGTATAACGAGATGCATTTAGCAAAGCACCTTAATTCGCTGGATTCACTGTTGGAAGATGAACGGTTACAAGGCTACTTCAAATGGGTGAGTAAACAACGAGTAAACCTCAAGCAATAAAGAATATCAATGGGACTGAAAAGAACGTTAAGGCTTTATTTGCAGTTGACAAATACTGTATATTAAACCAGTATGAAGGTTCGCGGATCCTATTCGATCCGCTCGACAAGTATCTATCCCAGCGTTAACTTCTGCATTGGCAATAGAATCACTATGCATATGAAAGAGCTCCCCACATTTTATTACCATGACCATTTCATGGAGTTCTTATCGTTTATAAAATCGCAATGCGCTCACTTACTCCATCCTGTGCATCAGTCTTTTTTATCTGAATTTGAAAACTCGCCGAAACAAGAGCAAGCACTTTTGGTGCGCTGCATAAATCGAAAGCAGCCAGCAATAAAGTCAGCCAGCCTAATCTTCAAAGAGCTACAGAACATCGATGGGTTAGTGGAAACGCTACTGCGAAAAGGATGGTTAAGAAAACCCTCGGAAAAAGACAGCGGACTTTTACTCAGATGTTTAACAAAAGATGAGCTTTTTCAGCTTTGTCAGGTAGCGGAGTCAGGGGATATTGTTCGTAAAAGTCTGCCAAAAGCGCCATTATTGGAAATCGCAAAAACGCTATCTGCGCGTCAAATAGAAACATCGACCGTAGCAGCGCAATATATTGTACGCAACTGCGACCATGTCATTGACTACTTTCTCTATCTTTATTTCGGCAATTGCAGAGATAAACTCAACAAATTTAGTATGCGCGATCTTGGCGTTATGAAAACGCGTGAAGAAAATGCACAAATCCAAGCTAGGTTCAGTTGTAAACTCGAAGCGTTAAGTTGTTTTAATTTAACTTATGCACTCAGTCATTTTAGGTATTTAGAACTGGTCGATAAAACATCGATAGAGCGCGCGTGGAGCAATATTCCCAGTGCTAATGGTGATGCTGCAATTGCTATGAAAAATAAACTGTGTTTCCGGCTAGCCCTAAAAATGCTCGAGATTGATGCGTTTACAGGTGTACAGATGCTATCAGATATCGAAATGCCTGAGGCACAGGAAAAATGGTGCAGAGAAGCATATAAGTTGGGCTTTAAGGAAAAGGTAGAGATTCGTCTGCATCAAATTATCGATCAACCACTGAGCGATCATTTGGCTTATTTTGCCGAGGATTTCCTCGCACGAAAATACCATCAAAAACGCACGAGTTTAATGACTGACATGCTGCGAGACACTCGTCAACATATTGTGGTCGATGAAATTTACAAAGGTAGCGTTGAAAACGGCGTTATTGCTCACTATCGAAATGTCCAGTGGAACGATGATGACAACAATCAAGTGCATTTCTCAGAAAATGGCGTCTGGCGAGCCCTGTTCATTTTGACGTTTTATCAAGAGATATTCGAAACGAAAGGGTTGGGTCTTTCAACCGAGTTTGATTATGTCCCCGAGTGCTTAAAGCAAAACACACTGTATACGTCAATCCCCGATGTTATCGAGCACAAGCTTGCAAGCATCAAATCTCAAAAACAGTGGATTGTGTTAATGCTTGAGTCTCTTTGTAAGGCAAGTGCTCACACCAGTCTTCTCTATGGAAATCCGGTTTATCTTATTGAGAAGATAAAGGTGTTGCTAACGTATGCTGATGTAGACGGTCTAAAAGCAATCGTATTGCTAATGGCCAAAGATTGGAAAAACACCAAAGACGGATTTCCTGATCTACTGATTGTAGAAAAAGGTAAGTTGAGATTTGAAGAAATTAAAGCGGAAGGTGATGTGCTAAGGCGCAACCAATTGCTTCGTTTACAACAATTACGGCAAGTGGGGTTTGATGTAAGGATCACAACCGTTGAGTTTGCTATCGACCCTATGCAACCATATGTAGTTGTGGATATTGAAACGACAGGAGGAAGGGCCAGTCATCATCGCATCACTGAAATAGGTATGGTGAAAATGATCAATGGAGAAATTATTGATGAATGGCAGTCATTATTGAATCCCGAACGCAATATCCCCCGGAACATTACTTCACTCACTGGCATAACCAATGAAATGGTTGAAAACGCTCCTTTGTTTTCTGAGGTTGCCGAACAAGTAGATACTTTTACTGACAATGCTATTTTTGTCGCGCACAACGTTAATTTTGACTACGGTTTTATTCGTGAAGAATTTGCGCGCATTGGGCAGCATTGGCGACGACCCAAATTATGTACCGTGCAACAAATGAGACAGCATTACAAAGGTCTCCCGTCTTACTCTCTCGCGAATCTTACCAAACATTTTGATATCGACATGCAGCGCCATCACCGCGCAATGTCGGATGCATTAGCCGCCACAGAATTGCTAAAGTTGGTTAATTTCAAGCGAGTAAACACAACATCTGCTATAGAATCCTAATGGTCAATACGCCTTAATGGCAGCGAAAAAGAAGCGACGAATGGACCAGTCATCTCGATCAAATGAATATGATATCCTCTGTTTTAAAATTAAGGAGAGCAAATAATGGCAAAACAAGATTATGACGATGGAATTGCAAAGCGTACACAAGTAATGGGCGATTCGTTTGTGCAAAAAGCCATAGACAATACCGTTCCTTTCACTCAAGAACTACAAGACTGGATTAACGAGCATGCATGGGGGTCAACATGGCAGCGCGAAGGACTTCCGTTAGCCACAAGGTCGTTGGTTACTATTGCTATGTTAGCGGCACTGAAAGCACCCACCGAATTAAAAGGCCATATAAGAGGTGCTTTAAACAATGGTTGTACGGTGGATGAAATCAAAGAGGTTCTGCTTCATTCGTTACTATATTGCGGAGCACCAGCAGCACAGGAAGCTTTCAGGGCAGCGAGAGAAGTATTGGAAGAAGAGAATAAGATATAATGCAGCTAGTAAGATCTCTATGCATATTTCTTTGCGCACTAGCGAGTTTTGCCGCCTTGCCTCATGCTGCAAAGAATACAAACTCAATCGGTAGCGGCATTCAGGTTATTGAGATTAATGAGCATATTTTTATGCTTAGAGGGGCAGGTGGCAACATTGGCGTCTTAAAAGGCCAAGACCATATCATCATGATTGATAGTCAATTTGAACATACGTCTGATTCAGTAAAATTGGCACTGCAATCTATCTCTGATAAACCTTTAGCGTATTTAATCAACACCCATTATCACAGCGACCATACTGGCGGCAATCCAAGCTTTGCACGCGATGGCGTTACGATGATAGCTCATGAAAAAACCCGTGAGATACTCGCGGCTGATAGAGATATGGCGACGCCAAATTCGAGGCTACCTGAATACTCAGATAAGCTACTACCCTATCTTACATTTAGTCAAAGCATTACGTTACACGAAGGTAATGAGTTGATTGAGGTTATTCATTTCCCGAATGCGCATACGGCCTCTGACAGTGCTGTATTCTTTAAAACATCTAACGTTATTCATACGGGTGATCTGTACTTCGTCGGTGTTACGCCCTTTATCGATGTGAAAAACGGTGGCAGTTACGATGGATATGTTTCAGCGATGCAGGCAATTCTTAATAGAGCGGACGAAAATACCAAAATTATTCCCGGTCACGGACCATTAGCAACAAAAGCTATGATGCAACGTGATTATGAAGACGTCGCTTCCTTTGATCATACTTCGTTAGATTAGCGCCAGTCTCTCCAACTCGTTATGCATTGTGTTGAGTCGCATCAAGATCGGTTTGTTGTTCATCGGTTGATGGTCCATAAACCCTTTGCTGGGTTATCTTGCCTGCCGTCATTGCCCCGCTGACATTGAGAGCCGTGCGCGCCATATCGATTAAGGGTTCAATAGATATTAAGAGCGCTGCAAGTGCAACCGGTAAACCCATTGCAGGTAGTACAATAAGCGCTGCTAATGTCGCCCCACCGCCGACACCGGCAACGCCAAATGAGCTAATGGCGACAATCCCAATGAGACTGAGAATAAAAGTTGGAGCGGTAGGATCAATGCCAACGCTAGGCGCTATCATAACAGCAAGCATCGCAGGATATATGCCAGCACATCCGTTCTGTCCAATTGTAGCACCAAGTGAAGCGGATAAATTTGCTATCGCGGGTTTGACATGTAAACGATTAATTTGGGTGTCGACATTAAGTGGAATTGTAGCCGCCGAGCTGCGTGAGCTAAATGCAAAAGTCAGTACTGGCCAAACGGTTTGGAAAAAGTGTTTTGCATTAATGCCATTTAGCAAAAGGATAAGTCCATGAACACAAAACATTATGATGATGGCAAGGTATGACGCAACGATAAAACTTACCAAGTCTAAAATGTCTTTTAGGCTAGAACTTGCCCCTACTTTCATCATTAGCGCCAATACACCGTATGGCGTAAGCGCAATTATCATCCTGACCAACCGCATCACCAAAGCTAATGCAGTTTCAACAAACTGTCTGAATTTCACTCCTTGTTCAGGCTCATCACTGAACAGTTTTAATCCCGCAACCCCAAGTAAAATGCCAAAAATAACGACAGCAATAATTGAGGTGTCACGAGCCCCCGTCAGATCGGCAAAGATATTTTGCGGAATAAAACTTACAATTATTTGTGGCAGGCTTAACCCGTCGACTTCACTTTGTCTTGTCGTCAGTGTCTCTGCACGTGCCAGCTCTCTTGCGCCTTGAGCAAGTCCATCAGCTGTTAAATCGAATGCCAAAGAAACGCCAATGCCGACTAAAGCGGCGATGATGGTGGTACTGATTAATACAAGTAATATCAATCCGCCGTATTTGCCCAGCTGAGTAATTTCATCCATTTTGACAACTGCGGCGACCATCGACACAAGTACAAGAGGCATGATAATCATTTTTAACAGGCTGACATAACCGCTGCCAATCATATTTGTCCAAGTGAGCGTTGACTGCACTACTTCACTGTCATATCCATAAACCCACTGCATCATAGAACCTGCAATAGCGCCAATGACCAGAGCACTCAAGACTTGTTTTGACAAGCTCATTTCTTGCTTCTTCATTGTAAAAATTATCGCAAGCAGGGCGATGAAGACCGACAAATTTAACAGTACTAACATGGTTAACATTCCTCATGCTGTAGGTAGTTTTAATAGTCATCTTCTGTTTAAGTATTGCTGACATAAACATCGCTCATTTAATTGTAGGTATTAGTGATTTGAAAGTCGCTGTAAACCCAATCCCTGGGCGCTCTGCGAATTCATCCATGAATTCGAAGCTTTCAAATCACTAATACCTACAATCAACTGACAACCAACATCTTAGAAGCTTTGCAACACCTAAATAGAACATAACCATTTAATTAGTTAAGTTGTGTACACCAAAGACAGTATACGTGAAAAACATCCTACCAGCGCATCCTCAAGTATATAGCCAGCTAATTTGTAGCTTTGGGCAGTCTACTATAGAATTTAGCCGGGTTTATACACACATGACACACAAAATGACAAAAGCATTTACTGATTATTTGGCTGACCAGATAACGCAGACCAAAGCTAATGGCCTCTATAAAAATGAGCGCGTGATACTTTCTCAACAATATTCTGATGTGACTATCGCAGGTGGTCGGGAAGTCGTCAATTTCTGCGCAAACAACTATTTGGGTTTAGCTAATCATCCTGACTTAATAGATGCCGCTAAAAGTGGTTTAGACAGCCATGGGTTTGGTGTTGCTTCTGTGCGCTTTATATGTGGCACACAAGACATTCACAAAACGCTCGAAGCAAAGATTAGCGAGTTTCTCGGCATGGAAGATACTATTTTGTATCCATCGTGTTTTGATGCCAATGGAGGACTTTTTGAAACTGTACTGGGGCCTGAAGATGCAGTTATTTCTGATGCACTCAATCACGCGAGTATAATTGATGGTGTTCGACTGTCCAAAACCAAGCGCTATCGTTACAACAGCAATGACATGGTATCTCTGGAGGAGCAGTTGCAAAAAGCGCAGAGCGATAATAGTCGCTTTAAGCTGATAGCGACTGATGGTGTGTTCTCAATGGATGGTGTCATTGCAAATCTAAAAGGGGTTTGCGATCTCGCAGAAAAATATGACGCCATGGTAATGGTCGATGACTGTCATGCCTCTGGCTTTATTGGCGAGAACGGCAGGGGGACCCACGAGTACTGTGACGTGATGGGAAGAGTCGATATTATTACTGGAACGTTAGGCAAGGCACTTGGTGGCGCATCTGGCGGTTTTACCTCGGGCAAAAAAGAAGTCATCGAATGGTTGCGACAGCGCTCACGCCCTTATCTATTCTCCAATTCCGTCGCACCTCCTATTGTGGCAGCGTCAATAAAGGTCTTTGATATGATGTCAAATGGTGGTGATTTACGTTCTGTACTCACGCGCAATGCCAAGCACTTCAGGTCGCGCATGGAAAAAGCAGGATTTACCCTTTCTGGTCAAGACCACCCGATTATTCCAGTAATGCTTGGTGACGCCGCCCTAGCAAGTAAAATGGCTGACAAATTACTTGAAAAAGGCATTTACGTGATTGGGTTTTCTTTCCCAGTTGTCCCTCAGGGCAAAGCGCGTATTCGTACCCAGATGTCTGCGGCCCACTCTGTCGAACAAATTGATAATGCCGTCGATGCGTTTATCGAAGTCGGTAAAGAATTGGGGGTAATTTGATGAAATCTCTGGCTAAACAAAAAAGAGAGCCGGGGATTTGGATGGTAGAAAATCCAACACCAGCCGTTGGTCCCAATGACCTTCTTATAAAAATTCGTAAAACCGCAATATGCGGAACCGATATGCATATTTATCACTGGGACGACTGGTCCAAATCCACCATTCCTGTCCCAATGATTGTCGGACATGAGTACGTGGGTGAAGTGGTTGAAATAGGTAGCGAGGTCAAAGGCTTTTCAATCGGTGACCGTGTTTCGGGGGAAGGACATATTACATGTGGCTACTGTCGCAATTGCCGCGCAGGTAGACGACACCTTTGCAGAAACACAAAAGGCGTGGGAGTAGACAGACAGGGCGCGTTTGCCGAATACCTAGCGATACCCGCATTTAACGCGTTTAAGATCCCCGACAATATCAGCGATGATATGGCGGCTATTTTTGACCCATTTGGCAATGCTGTTCACACCGCGCTGTCATTTGATTTGGTTGGGGAGGATGTGTTAATCACTGGCGCGGGACCAATAGGAATAATGGCAGTGGCCGTTGCGCGTCACTGCGGTGCAAGGCATATTGTGATTACCGATATTAACGAATACCGATTGGCATTAGCAGATAAAATGGGCGCGACGAGTGTGGTCAACGTATCAAAAGAATCATTACAAGATGTCATGTCCGAATTAAAGATGACAGAAGGATTTGATATCGGGCTAGAAATGTCAGGGGTTCCTACCGCATTCAGTAGCATGTTAGACAACATGAATCACGGTGGAAAGATTGCAATGCTAGGGATCCCGCCAAATGATGTTTCCATTGATTGGACCAACGTTATCTTTAAGGGACTCACGATTAAGGGCGTTTATGGTCGTGAGATGTTTGAAACCTGGTATAAGATGGTATCACTTCTGCAAAGTGGACTGAACTTAGATGCGATCATTACGCACCAGTTCAACGTACAAGATTATCTGCAAGGCTTTGAGACTATGGGGTCAGGGCAATCAGGTAAAGTCTTGCTAAACTGGTAAGATTAACAACATGCAGTATTTAAGCGGGATGCGGTTTCATCGAAAACCCTTAACAGGAAAAGACAATGCAAGAGTTTCAGCACATATCGATTCAAGATACTAAGGAACGGTTGGAAAAAGGCGAGATTAAGGTTGTAGACATCAGGGATGACCAATCATATGAAACCGGCCGAATTCCTGGCGCTTTCCATTTAACAAATGGTTCTCTTGTTAATTTTATGCAAGAAAATGACTTTGAGGTTCCGGTTGTTGTCTGTTGTTACCACGGAATAAGTAGCCAACAAGCAGCCCAATACCTTATCCATCAAGGATTTGATGAAGTGTATAGTATGGATGGGGGGTTTGAAGCTTGGCGAAACAACTATCCGTTTGAACAAGGTGGCGAATAGTTGAGTGATTTTGAAAATCGCACGGTTGTGGGATTTCAGCAGCAAGGTATTGCAAAAACATTTTGCAATATCCTTAAAAATGAAAGCATTAGCGCCGAAGTAAAATCCCAGAGTTTAGAAAATGGCGCTCAGTATATCGTATTGGTAAATAATACCGAAGATATCCATAGGGCACAGTTACTTGCTCGCGAATTCATTGAAGATCCGCAAAAAGAAAAATTTCAAAAGGCCGCATGGGAAACGGGGCAAACATACGACAGTATAAAAATGCCTTCTATGGCTTTTGATCCCAAAAGTTTGCTAGTCGTTCCTTTCACCACATTTATATTAATCGCTTGTATCGGTATCTTTCTCGCGTTTTTTGCAGGCTACGCCGAACCCATATTTAATGCATTGAGTATCCAACAACTGTCCCAACTTTCGTCCAACAATCAATGGTGGCGGCTTTTTGGCCCTAATTTCCTGCATTTTGGCATTGCCCATATCGCCTTTAATTTACTCTGGTGGTGGATTCTTGGAGCTAAACTCGAACGGACATTTGGTTCTTTCTGGCTAATTGTTTTATTTGTTGTATCCAGTCTCTTCGCGAATTTGACGCAACTTTTTGCAACTGGGCCTAATTTTGGAGGCATGTCCGGCGTTGTTTATGCACTGTTTGGCTTTGTTTGGTGGATTGGGTACTTGCGTCCAGGGTGGGGAGTATCAATTCCAAATGGATATATTGTCTTTTTGCTCGGCTGGCTTGCGCTAGGGTTCTTTAATGTTCTACCCGTTAACATGGCAAACCAGGCGCACTTATTTGGTCTAATATCAGGCTGTCTTCTCGCCTTACTATTGCACTTATATGTCAATTCAAAAGAGAGCAGCTAAATCGGATTGGGGTATTGCTAATTTAAGCTGATACGTTTGCTTTAGCGAAGTAGCGTTAAAGCGGAGGCATGATTACATGTAAAAGCGTGTGAGCGCATGGAGTCGCGAACCCGAGCGGACATGGATGTCAAGAGCGCCTTTTGCATGTAAACATGACCGCAGCTAGCTGCATCGCTAAAGCAAACATGCCTTCGCTTAGTCGCTTCTTCGCAAGTGCAAACAGGAAATGACTTCTGCGCACACTACCCGCCTTGCCTGAGATAGCGAGTGAATATCACGTCGCGGACCGTTTCCTCACCAGTTTCTCTGATCATGACTTCTTTAAAACGGCGTAATATTTCCCGTCTTATTTCCTCACGGCCACTCATGGAACGAACTCTCGTTTCTGACTGGGCACCAACAACTTCGATAACTATCGCGCGCAACAGAGGCATATGATGCTCTACGGTCATTATATTTCCAGCGTCTTCAAGCATTAACTCCACCGTAATACGAACAAACCCTAATCGAGTTGAGTTGTTACTAACGTAATTCGTCACTATATCTGGCTCGAGTGCAACATATGCATAGTTGGGCGCAGTGGACTCGCCTTCTTGAGCGTTTGCTACGGAATTAACCGATACCGCTGCGAATAGCACAAATATGTATAGAAAACACGATTGGCGTACATAAGATAATATGTTTCGAGATTGCTTCATTATTTCATAACCCGATATAAATGGTTTATCACTGTCTAGTAGCGCTGTTACGCAGTGCGCAAAGCGTTTATGAAACAGTTGTTGCTGTGATAAACTTTTTCTAATATGAGATGTATCGGTTAATCAGTTAATAACTAGAGCAACGAATGATTATCTACTCACTCTTTTGAGCAGTGTGTTGCGCGGGTAACTATCAAAAAGTACTAACGATGGAGCGAGAGATATACAAGGTTCATGTTTGAATTAAAAAGTCAGAATGCTAACGCCTATTGGCGGTTAATGCGCGCTAATAAACCAATCGGTGTATATCTATTGTTGTGGCCAACGCTTTGGGCGCTGTTAATTGCGTCTTATCAAGCCACCAGTCACGGGATCCCATCACTGCATATTGCAATTGTTTTTATACTCGGCGTTTTCCTTATGCGAAGCGCAGGTTGTGTCATTAACGATTTCGCAGATAGACATTTCGATGGCAAAGTAAAAAGAACCAAAGATAGGCCATTAGCTACAGGCGAGGTATCTGAGCAAGAGGCAATACAGCTATTTATTTTGCTTATTGGGCTCAGTTTTATTCTCGTGCTTACACTAAATTGGCAAACAATATTTCTGTCAGTGTTTGCGTTGATACTCGCCAGTATTTATCCGTTTATGAAACGCTACACACACTTTCCACAAGTTGTGTTGGGAGCGGCATTTAGTTGGTCAATTCCAATGGCAGCAATGGCAGTTATTACGGATTTACCCGGTTGGGTTTGGTGGTTATATGCTGGTAATCTTGTGTGGACAGTCGCCTACGACACGCAGTATGCGATGGTGGACAGAGAAGATGATTTGAAAGTTGGAATTAAATCTATTGCGATTTTCTTTGGCAAATATGACCTTGCCGCTATTGCTTTGCTGCAACTTACATTTGTAGGAATTTTGGTGTTCGTTTTTAATGATCTTGAAATACCATGGCCTGCCACAGTGGGATTACTCTTGGCTCTTGGGCTTTTTATCAGGCAATGGGCGTTGACCAGGAGGCGCAATGAAAAAGCCTGTTTTGAAGCCTTTTTAAATAACCATATTGCTGGCATGCTGATAACGATTGGCCTTTTGGTTGCAACGTCGTTTAACATTAAATAGTTGGTCGACAACGTATAAAAAACTCCAAATAAACCCTAATAATGTCGGTTTGGTAAAAAAGATGGGAGTTTGCCCTAGCGGGCTTTGAGTGATGATTCGCAAGTTTTTTCTTCAAAAACAAATTGCATGACAACTTATTATTGATTGCAATCTTACAAATTTAATAGCATCATACTAAAAGGTGATGAGAAGGTGCTTGGCAACTTATATAACTAAAACTTAAGGAGGATGAGTAAAGTCGCTGGATAATCACTGTTGGCAGCATTTTTAGAGAAGGACCAATAACAATAAATAATGGAATTGGCTTTGATGTCCTAATACCAAGGAGAAGTTATGAAAAGGATGGACTACACCCCGCAAGAGGCGGCGCACTCACTTTTACAGTTACAAGAAGCGCTATCTAACGTCGATAAAGACGCATACCCAGAAAGAGCAAACGAGATTCAAGCCGAAATTGACCTTTTGGAGAGGCAGATTGCTGAGGCTTCAGTGCCTAAAATCGAGAAGACCGCGAAAGTCATCTTTCACGGTAATGGGAAGGAATATTTTCGAATTTGGATTGTGAACCTTCTATTAACCATTCTCACGTTGGGTATTTACTCGGCATGGGCAACCGTAAGGAATAACCGATATTTTTATTCCAACACAGAAATAGACGGTCACCGTTTCAGCTACCTAGCAGAGCCAATGCAAATTTTAACAGGCCGTATCATTGGCGTTTTATTATTCGCAGCGTACTTTCTGGCGTCGTCTTTCTCACCAATAGCTGGTCTCGTTGTGATGCTGGTATTGTTTGCGCTTGTGCCAGTGCTTGTATGCTTAAGCGCCAGTTTCAAAATGCGTATGACTGCATACCGAAACATCCGTTTCAACTTCAACAAAAACTACGGACGAGCATACGTTGTATTTGTCGGTTACGCGTTAATTGGTATTGTGAGTCTCGGCTTACTCTATCCGTGGATGCTCAAGAAAATAGATGAGTTCATTCATAGTCATGTGACCTATGGTGATAGACATCTTGTGCCTAAACTCGATACACGAGAATATTATGCAGCAGGTATATTGGCATTCTTGTCCGCGCTAGGCATCGGATTTTTGGGTGGAGTATTGATGGCGGCATCAGGCGAACTTGCCATGGCAGAACCTGAGCAGTTGGGGCTAGCCACTATTATCGGTACTTTTCTTATCTACGCGCTCGTCTTTGTAGTTTCTGCCAGTATTTACCAAGCGAGGATCCGCAATCACATCTATAACAACTCTGAATTAAGTGGAGTAGCGACTTTCAAATCTAATGTCAGTATTGGTGGATTAATCATGCTCCGGCTTACCAATCTAATAATGCTAATCGTCAGTCTTGGTTTCTTAATGCCGTGGATTAAAGTACGTACGACACAGTTTTTTGTAGACGCTACCGAAATTAATATCCAAGAGGGCGCAGAATCTGTACTTGCCGACCAGACACAAACAGGCAATGCAATTGGAGAAGAAGTTGCAGGTGTGTTTGATGTCGATATTGCTATCGGCTAATTCAAATGCAAATTACTGGAAAACTTTACTCGCAAGGAAGCTCAGCTTGTGAAGATGTCATTGTCAATTTAGGTGAATACCCAGCGTTCAGCATCAATACTCAGGACGCTGGGGAACCACAGAAATTGACAATTGATAACGCTACTGTAAGTCCAAAGTTAGGTTCAGTACCACGAGAAATTGCTATCGATAATATCGGTTTACTGGTTATCGATAGTGAGCCTTCTGTGGATGCATGGCTAGACAGGCGAGACACAGTTAAGATCCACAAGTATGAGAAGAATAACAAACTTGTATTTTTGAGTATATTGGCAGTGCCGTTAATGCTCTATGGATTATTCAAGTTTTTGTTACCTGCTACAGCCGTTGCGTTTGCCGCTTGGGTGCCCGACGGCGCAGTGCGCATAGCATCAAACCATACTTTGATCGCACTCGAGAAAACAGTGCTTGAGCCAACCACGCTATCAAACGATTATCAACATGAAGTAACGCAGTATTGGCATGATTTGATTGACCAACTCGATACTGAAAATGAGCACTTTAATATCTTGTTCTACAAGTCTAACACTTTCGGTCCTAATGCATTTGCATTACCAGATGGCACAATTGTATTTACGCAGGAACTTGTTGAGTTATTTGAGCGTGATCGCGGTTTGCTCACTGCTGTGTTGTTGCATGAAATCGGTCATGTCGAATATAACCATTCGATGCGCCTGATTGCCGAAACGCTTATCACTTCGCTCGCGTTATCTTATTTCTTTGGTGATGTGTCGGGATTGTTTGAATTGTTTGGTGGTGCGTCAACTACCATCATTCAAAATCAATACACACAAGAATTGGAATGGGAGGCTGACAACTACGCGTTAGCACAAATGCGTAATGTCGGGTTGGAGCCGCAAACATTTGCGGATGTCATGGTAAAACTCGCTGAAGAGTATGGCGAGGGAGGAAGTACACTGGAAGCTTTGCTCTCGACGCACCCGTCTCTTAAAGCGCGCATCGAGAACGCGCAGCAAGCTGAGTAACTCCTAATATCCAGAACTATTGCAAATTGCGAACGAAAACTGGGTTGATGAGATGCTATGGCGCGATTAGATTTTTGCGTAAGATTGAAAGCGCTCTATGCAATGTAAAGTAGGCCATAATAAAGACGCTGCGAGCATATCCATATGGCGCTTGGCAAAAAACATCCTTGTTTTTTGACACTTTATTATGGCCTACTTTACATCACAAACGCTTTTTTCAGACTTACGCAAAAATCTAATCACGTCCTGCTAGCGAGTCATATTTATCAAATTCTATTTGCGTTGCATCAATAAACGGCTCGCCTTACATTGCAACCTCGCTTGGCGCTAGCTAGCATGAAATCACAATAAAAAAAGCGCAGTCTCGCGCATGCAGTCACTAATAATAAACAGACTTTAACTACACAACATTTATGTACACAACGCTGACCTATCATCTTTGATAAAGAAGAGAAGAAAATGTTGAATAACGCCAAAATAGAAAACGTCTGGCATAGTTTGGATACCGATTTTGTTGTAAAGAATTTCAAAAGCCATTCAGAATACGGATTAACCTCAGAAGACGCAGCTAACCGGCTGCAAGAATTTGGACCGAATACGGTAAACACAAAGGCCGGTAAGCGCTGGTATACTAAGCTACTCCTACAATTCCATAATCCATTAGTTTATATTCTTTTGGTGGCGGTCGCCGTGACTTTCGCACTGGAAGAATATGTCGATTCAGCCGTAATTTTTGCTGTGGTATTTTTAAATGCGATTATCGGTTTTTTGCAGGAAAACAAAGCAGAGAATGCAATCGAATCGCTGAAAAAAATGACCGGAGCTTCCGCGCTAGTTGTGAGAGATGGCGATAGAGTTGAAGTTCCTTCGGGCCAAGTAGTGCCAGGTGATCTCGTATTACTTCAGTCTGGGGATAAAGTACCGGCAGATATTAGACTCATCGCCGACAAAGAATTAAAAATCGACGAGTCTGCACTTACCGGAGAATCACTCCCAGTAGATAAACGCATAAACATAATTGAAGTTGATGCAGTGTTGGCAGATCGCGTCAATATGTCGTACGCAGGTACGTTAGTCACCAGTGGTCAGGGCAAAGGTATCGTAATTGCGACAGGTGATGACACTGAAACCGGTAAAATCGCTCGATTGATGCATAATAACGTCGAGCTTGAAACCCCATTAACCAAGAAAATCGGTGCTTTTAGTCAGTTTCTTCTATATATCATTCTCGGGTTGTCTCTGTTTACGTTCGCCGTTGGAATGCTGCATGGCAAAGACGCTTTAGAAACGTTTATGGCATCTGTTGCACTTGCAGTTGCCACCATACCAGAAGGCCTCCCTGCGGTTGTTACCATTACACTGGCAATTGGCGTGTCTCGAATGGCGAGTAGAAATGCAATTATTAGAAACTTGCCAGCTGTGGAGACATTGGGAAGCGCGACGATAATTTGTTCAGATAAGACGGGCACGTTGACCCAGAACGAAATGACAGTGACTCACCTATTCGACGGGATCAATGATTATTCAATCGACGGTGTAGGTTATGTTGCAAAAGGTGGTATTTACTATCAAGACGAAAAAGTCGAAAAATTGAATTCGACATCGGAGCAGCTACTTTTGTCAGGATTGTTGTGCAACGATGCGCAGATAAAACAAAAAGATGGACAACACAAAGTGCAAGGTGATCCAACCGAAGGTGCACTTATAATCTCAGCACAAAAAGGGTGTGTAGATAAGCTGGCTCAACATTATAAGAGAGTGGATACGATACCTTTTGAATCCGACAGAATGTACATGGCAACACTTCATGAAATGCTTGAAGGCAATCAGATTTGTTACATGAAAGGCTCTGTCGAGCAGATTCTAGGTCACTGTTCCATTGATGAAGCTGAGGCACAGAACATAATAAATCACGCAGAGGAATTTGCATCTAAAGGACTGCGCGTCTTGGCTTTTGCCAACAAAAGAATGATAAACAAGGACAAGTTAAAAGAAGCAGATGTTAGGGCCGACATGCAATTTCTAGGACTGCAAGCCATGATAGATCCACCAAGAGAAGAAGCTATCGAAGCAATTAGAAAATGTCAGGCTGCTGGGATTTCAATAAAGATGATCACAGGCGACCACGCACTGACAGCCGTAACTATTGCTGAAGACATCGGCATATTTAATAACCCGTTAAAAGCAATTGGCGCAAAAGTTATCACCGGGAAACAGCTTTTTGAGATGGACGATGAAACACTCGAAAAAGCTGCTCTTGAAACGCATGTCTTTGCTCGAGTTGCGCCCGAGCAAAAACTAAGACTGGTGACAGCATTGCAAGCTCAAGGTCATATTGTCGCGATGACGGGTGACGGCGTTAATGACGCGCCCGCGCTAAAACGGGCAAACATAGGTATTGCCATGGGAATAACGGGTACCGAAGTTAGCAAAGAAGCAGCTGATATGATATTGCTCGATGACAATTTTGCCTCAATTCAAGCCGCCGTTGAAGAAGGTAGAGGTGTGTTTGACAACCTTATCAAATTCATCACTTGGATACTGCCGACAAATATCGGTCAAGGTTTGGTTATTTTGACTGCCGTTATGTTAGGCCTTACATTGCCCATATTGCCTGTCCAAGTGCTATGGTTAAACATGACAACTGCCGTCTTTCTTGGCTTGGTATTGGCGTTTGAAGCAAAAGATAAAGATATTATGCAACGACAACCGAGACCGCCAAACAAACCCATCTTGACGCATGAGATTAACGCCAGAATCATATTAGTAAGTATCTTGTTGGTGCTGGGTGCATTTACCTTGTTTGACCTAAAGCTGACACTATGGAGCGGGACCCTTGAAGAGGCGCGGACGGCTGCAGTAACCACATTTGTCATTGGCCAAATGGCGTACTTGTTTAACGTCAGATCATTTGTTGAACCTTCCTGGAAAATGGATCTCTCTTCAAATCCAATGCTTTGGGTGGGTGTGGCATTAATGATAGGTTTTCAATTACTTTACTGTTATGCACCGTTTATGAACGTATTTTTCCAAAGTGCACCAATCTCTGCAGCGTCTTGGTTATCAATCATTGCTATTGGTATCGTCATTCACGTTGCAGTAGAAATCAAAAAAATTATATGGAATAAAGTGGTAGGCAACAGCAAAAAGAAGACTCATCTAATCAGAGGAGCCAATAGCGTTGAACATTAATCATAGGCAACAATCGCAGTTGCGCTGGGTCTTTTCCATTTTACCAACGCCGGGATTGAATGAATTTGTCGGATCTAGCTGGCGGTAAAAATTCTTCAGCGGGTCATCAGCTTTGTAGAGATGTCCAACATTATGCTCTGCTGGATATCTCGCGCCCCTTTCATCGAGTTGCGCTAACATCTTCCGCTTGACTTCTAGCGCGTCTGCGCCCTTCTTGAGTATGTAGTCTTGGTGAAAGACATGACAGAAAAAGTGCCCGTAATACAACTTTTTCTCGAGCTGACTTTCTATATCTTCTGGAAATTCTTCGACCCAATTGCGCTCGTTTCTTGGTAGGGCGATATCTAAGGATAAAATATCGCCAACGGATTTATCATGCATTGTTTGATATCTAACTGCTGCGCCAGCTGCAGCAAAACGATGCAAATAGGCTTTTTTTGCCTCGTCAGCATCGCATTCGAAAAAACCGCCACTCGTTGAATGATCAAAACATTCTTTCAAAATTTCTCGACCTTTTTGAATGGTGGTATCGGATAGCTTCAAAATCATGTGATGTTCATACTTGTCCCTGTATTCCACCATTCGCTTGGGAAGATGTTTGGGAAAAAATCTACTTCCAAACTGCATCACCCTATCGGATATATACTTTGGCAAGAAGTCAAAACGATTGAAGAATCCATCCACTCGACTTTTCATCGCAAACATCTTTGGTAAACGTCGAGTGCCTAAGAGCAAGACACTTAAAAAGGTGTCTTTTCCATATTTTTCAGAGATATCAAATATCTCTCTGTGCATGTATTCACCGACTTCTGGAAGTGTGTCTAGTTCAGTTAAGAAGCGTCTTCGCAAGGTGTATAAATCATTAGGATCATTGGTGCCGATATAGAAACTAGCCTCTTGTTTCGCAATTGGATGACTGTCTACCCGCACGGCGAAAACCGCAATTTTGCCCGCACAACCACTTGCTTCATAAAGCCTTCTTGGATCTGCATTAAATCGACTTGGTGTGGTGGCATCAACATCTCTAATGCGTGCTTCATACAAGTGGTCGCTTGCTTTGCGTGTGCCCTGGGCAAGGCTTTCTTTGTCGAAGTTGCCATCGGAAAGGTTTTTAATGACGGTCTCCGCATTGTCACCAAGATCGATTCCCAAATGATTTACAAGGATTAATCGACCTTCCTTATTAATTTTTGCGAACACAGATAGTTCAGTATACGCAGGTCCACGTTTAACGAGTGCACCACCAGAATTATTCGATATCCCGCCTACTATGGAAGCGCCTAGACATGAGGAACCAATGACTGAGTGAGGAGCACGTTGAATTTCAGCGAGCTTTTCTTCTAGTTTGTGCAAAGTTGCGCCGGGCAAGCTGACAACTTGTTCACCATCGTTAACCAAAAATAGGTCATCTATGGCCAGCGTGTTTATAACTATAACGGGTCTGTCATAATCGCTGCCACTTGGAGTTGAGCCCTCGGTCAAACCAGTATTGGCGGCCTGCATAACAATAATGACATTGTGTTCTACACAAATTTTGATGCTTTCCCATAAATCGATAATAGATTGGGGAAACAATACGGCGAGTGCTTCTCCTCCTCCCGAACGCCATCCTTTTCTGTAATGTCGGTTTCGAGTAGGGTTTGAGCTTATATTGTGTACGCCAATCTTATGTTCAAACGCTCGTAAAATTTCCTCATCGCGCACACGGCTGTCAGTTGACTTGGGTTGCTGAATTCCAGAATCAAACGCTATATCATGTTCGCAATACTTTTCTTCATTAACATGCTCATCATGAGGAGAATGTTGGCAAGTATGCTCGGTCTCTTCGTTAGCTGTTTCCATGATGTTGTTTGCTTTATTCATAGGTTTTGATTTACTTTATTGAGGCACACCTTGAATTGCATAGAGCGCCTTCAGCCTGACTAAAAAGTGTAATGCCTCAGTAAAAAGTCTACTCTTCCTATCGTCTAAAACAATTGTATTGCGGCATATTAAGCATCTATGCTACTAAAATACTAAATCTACAGTTACGTATAGTGACAGTGATTAGAAAATTTGATGGAGATAGACAGCTCAGCTGCGCAGAAGTGCCAGCTGCCTCAAAAACAATGCGTTTAAAATGAGAAGAGTTTATGAAGTATGATTATTCAGTCATATTTTTTGAATCGCTTTCTGGATCATTCCCCTCTAATTGGGCTAACCTCGCTTCCAGCGCTTCAAGTTTTTCGCGTGTTCGAATAAGCACCTGACTTTGCACATCAAACTCTTCGCGACTAACAAGGTCAAGCTTGTTCAATTGGCTTTGCAAGATTTGTTTGACCTTGGCTTCGGCTTCGTCCGCCATCGTCTTTACACCTGGAGGGATAGCCGAGGTGATGTTCTTTGCAATTTCTTCAAGCTTTTTCGGATCTAACATGGTACTTTCCTCTTGGTACAACCTTTTATGTATCGCCGTTTGATGATATTAAATTAGAGCGAAAATTAAAATCTCTATATCAAAAGTAATGCAAAGCGCACTTTGATGATAGATGAATAACGCTTGTCAACAATGCCAACGATAGCGAAATTTGAATATTTCGAACACACTCTTAAAACTATTGTCGGGCCTTAATTGAATTAATCAAGTTCGGAACAATCAAGCAAATATGAAATTAAACCCAGCACAGCAAGACGCTGTGGAATATGTGTCAGGCCCCTGTCTCGTTTTAGCGGGCGCGGGCTCTGGTAAAACACGCGTAATTACCAACAAAATAGGTTATTTGATAAATCAGTGCGGTATAAAGCCCAACCAAATTGTTGCGGTAACATTTACCAATAAAGCTGCGCGTGAAATGAAAGAGCGTGTAGCATCAACGCTGGGTAAGGCGGCGTCAAGAGGATTGCGTATTTCGACATTCCATACGTTGGGATTAAATATAATAAAACGCCATATTGGCGAGTTGGGGTTGAAGGACGGTTTCACGTTATTTGATGATAAAGACAGTTATGCGCTTCTTGATGACTTAACAGAATCAATTTATGACCACGATAAGGCACTTATACAAACGCTTCAGAGCACAATATCGACATGGAAGAATGAGCTGCTTTCACCTTCATTAGCTGCAAAGCTATCAAGTGATCCTGAGCATCAACAACGCGTTGTTTTCTTTACCGAATATACTCGACACTTGCGCGCATACAACGCGTTAGATTTTGATGATTTGATCATGTTGCCGACGATGCTCCTGCAACAGTACGCAGATGTAAGAGATTTATGGCAGATGCGAATTCGGTATATGTTGGTTGATGAATATCAAGACACCAATAGCAGTCAGTACCAGTTAATCAAACTGTTGGTGGGTGAACGAGCTCGGTTCACCGTGGTTGGTGATGACGATCAGTCAATTTACTCCTGGCGTGGCGCGCAGCCCAAGAATTTACAATTGCTGCAACAGGATTTTCCGCAATTAAAACTAGTAAAGCTTGAACAGAACTATCGCTCCTCTGGACGCGTTTTGCATTGTGCAAACATGCTAATTCAAAACAATCCACATCTTTTCGAAAAGCGTTTGCGCACATCGCTCGATTATGGAGATGTACTGAGAGTAATGGTCGCAAGAGATGAAGACAATGAAGCAGAAAAAGTCATTGCCGAGATAATGGCGCACAAGTTTATGAACGACACTCAGTACAAAGATTATGCGATTTTGTACAGAGGGAATCATCAAAGTAGGACCTTGGAAAAACTCCTAATGAAGAACCGCATGCCCTATAAAATAAGCGGTGGAATGTCGTTTTTTGGTCGCACTGAAGTGAAGGATTTGATGGCTTATCTGCGTATCTTAGCCAATCCCGATGACGATAATGCGTTGCTTCGAATTATCAATACGCCCAGCCGCGGCATAGGTCGTGCCACATTGGCTAAAATTGGCGAGTTTTCAAATGCGCATAAGATAGGGTTATTTGATGCCATATGTCATCCACAGCTTGATAAGTTCCTTGGCAATAAAGCACATAGCAACGTAGAGTGTTTTGCAAAAATGATTGTTTCGACGTCAGACAATTTGCGGCGAGGTGATGCAACACTTGTTATAAAAGAGTTCATTCGCAACCTTGATTTAGAAGAATGGTTATTCTCTCAAAACTCGTCAGCCAAAGCTGCAGAGTTTGCAATGTCAAATGTGTCAACACTTGTCGGTTGGGTGACGGATATGCTTACCGGCGATGCTCTGCAACCGCCCATGTCATTCAAAGAAGTTGTACAGAGTTTATCATTGAGAGACATGTTGGAGCGTGGAGAAGGTAATGAAGATGCAGACCAAATTCATCTTATGACCTTGCATGCATCTAAAGGACTGGAGTTTCCTATTGTATTTATCATCGGAATGGAAGAAGGTTTATTGCCTCACCAAAGCAGTATCGATGAAGACAACATCGAAGAAGAGCGCAGGTTAGCTTATGTCGGTATCACCAGAGCGCAGCACCAACTGTATTTCACATTGGCAAAAGAGCGTCGACAGATTGGCGAAACCGTGGAGCCAGAGCCAAGTCGATTCTTGTACGAACTACCGCAGCAAGATATTGAATGGGAGTGGCACAAAACGAAGCCCTCCGAAGAACAGCGTAAACAATCCGCTGCAAAAGGAATTGCCGGATTAAAAAGCATTTTTGATTAAGGCTAGTTTTGAACAACACTAAAGCGCTCGAATTTTCTCTATTTGCTCACCTTGCAATAGGTGACATTCAAGATTTTGAAATTCAGTTAGTAACTGCTTACAGTCAATACCATCAGCAATAACATTGATGCCAGACGATTGCGCAAGCTTAACAATCGACGCTACTATTTGTCTCTTTATTGGTGAATCTAACATCGAATTAGTTAGCGCAGCACTGAGTTTCAAATAGTTAAAATCTAATTCGAATAGGTGGTTGATTGCGCCTAGTTCGTTACCAAAATTATCCAAAACGACAATAACACCCAGCTCATGCAGTTTATTTACGATGACCGACATATGACGTGGAAACTTATTGAGTGATTGCTCAGCCAGTTCCACCACTAGATTTTTACTGTCAATTTCTGAAGTCTCAATCATCTCCAGCAGGTTATGATAAGACTCCTTGTACATGAGATGTTCTGCAGACAGCGTAATTCCTAGTTTCTGGTGACGGGTCTCATGAATTGATTGCCATACTTTTAGCTGTTTTATGGTCACATCAATAAGATGCTGATTTATCGTATGGTTTAGCCCTGTACCATGGGCAAGCTCCCAAAACTCTGCTCTGCCATATACTTGTCCTTTGTTTCGCCATACCATGGTAAATTCGTGATAAAGAACAGCGTTTGTTTGTTGGCAAACTATCGGCTGTGTACAGTAGTCAAACTCATTGTTGTGAAATGCATTTCGAAAGTCGTTCTCTAATTCTACTTCCTGAACTGCATTACTCCTCATACTTTTATCAAAGAGGATGTATCTGTTTTTGCCTAGATTTTTTGCATAGTACATGGCAGCGTCAGCATCGCGCAAAGCCAGACTTCCTTCTGTATATTCTTGGGTGATATCGACGATACCAACACTAGCACCTGAGTATACAACTTTGTTTTCTATACTAAATGGCTTGCCGACAGCCTCAACGATTCTTTTTGCGATGGTCTCAACATCATTAATCGATTCAAAACTATCTAATAACACGACAAATTCGTCGCCTCCCAGACGCGCAAGAAGATCATGGCTGCGTTTGCAACTATCGATGCGTTTGGCAACGTCCTTTAAGAACTCATCACCCGCGTGATGTCCCAGCTTGTCATTAATCTGCTTGAATCTATCCAGGTCAATAAACAACAATGCGTAATTGTAATAGTCGTATCGTTGTTTACTGGCAATTGCTAATTCTAATCGTTTTTTGAAAAGCGTCCGATTAGGCAATCCAGTGAGCGCATCGTGATGCGCATCATGAACGAGTTTTGCTTCGATTTCTTTGCGCTGTTCAATTTGTTTTTTTAACGATTTGTTGGAGCGATCGAGCTCTGCCGTGCGCTCGCTAACCATACGGGTAAGATGGCGATTGTAGTTTCTCAGCTCCTGTGCTGCGCGTTGTCTCTCCATTGCTGCGGATATCTGGTTGGCAACAAATCTAAGAACATCTAAGTCACTTTGCTCATAGTCTTTGGTGACGCCATACGTTTGAATAGCGATAACGCCAAAGACGTCGCCATTGACAAATAAAGGCGCACCTAACCAACAGTTTTTAGTGGCTAGCATCTGTTGGCAAGTGCTATGCTCCACTTCATTGGTGTCTTGTAACTTTTTAATTTCGTTTGAGTCAATTAATACTGCGATTTTGTTACGGATTACAAATTCGGTTAAACCTTTTCCAAGTTGCCGAGGCTTGTTGGCGTCATCGCTACGCCCAACAAAATATGGAAAAGTAAGTCTGTCACCATGCTCATCAATTTCGGCTATGTAAAAGTTTGGCGCCTGCATGAGGTTACTCAAAATGTCATGCAGCTGTCCGTAAAAGGTGATAGCATCCAGCTCATTTGAGGTGGATAATTCACTGATTTCATACAACGCGCTTTGTAACAACTCCATGCGCTTCCGTTCTTGTATTTCAGCAATTAAGTTATTGTTGCTGTCTTGAAGCTGTTGGGTGCGCTGCCGAATCATATCCTCTGTAAATTCGCGTTGTTTAACCCGTTCTACTGAGTTGACGATATGCCTCGAAATGAAATTTAATATTTCAATATCATCGCTATCATAGCGCACTTTGTCTTCGTAGCTTTGCACAACCATTGCACCGATGGTTTCCTTACCGCGCTTTAACGGTATTCCCATAAGGTCGATGGGTTCAGAACCGAGAATGGTAAAGCCTTTTTCCTCGGCTTGATCATGCAGATTTTCCTTTGTTAGCGTCAGATTAGCACCCGTTCGCAATATGTAGCCGGTTATGCCATTTTTGATTTTTTCGTACTGCATTTGGGACAATAAAGAGGTGTCGTTCTCGTCGACAAAGTAATCGAAGATGAGGTTTGCTTTGTCTTTATCATAAAATGCAACGAAGAAGTTATCCGCGCTCATGAAGCCTTGGATAAGGGAATGTATGCTTTGGTATAGCTCGTTGAGATTGCTTGCGGTAGACGCGATTTCGCTAATGCTATATAGCGTTTTTTGGATTAATTCAGTTCTTTTGTATCGTTCTGTGAGTTCATGAAGCTGCGGAATCATTTCCCGCAGTTCCCGCTCAGAGAGTTCACCAACTAACGCATTTTTACGCATTAAACAACAAAACCTTCGGTTGGCGAACTTAGATTTTAGAAAATCTTAGATGCCTTCAATCATATATTCGATGGCTATTTTGATATCGTCGTCTGAACAATCACCGCATGTGCCCATAGGAGGCATTGCGTTTATTCCGTTCAAGGCATTCTGCCAGACTGTATCAAAGCCCTTGTCATCCAGTCGTGGTTGCCAGTCTGCAGCGTCTTTGGTTTTTGGAGCACCTAATACACCGGCTGCATGACATGCTGTACACGCTTTTTCATAAATTTCTTTACCGGTTCGAGGTGCTGCGGCAGCGCTTGCATCAACCGCGCCGGCGACCTTAACGTTGCCAACTGGTTTTATGCGCTCTGCAATCTCTTCGTTAGTCATTTCCTGTGCGATGACAGTAGAAAGTCCTAACAATGCTAAAACACTTGCACAAACAATTTTATGCTTCACCATATTCTCCTAATGATACTAATATGCTCCAAACCCTGAGATTATAACGGTAGCAGTAGATTCCTCAACCATTTGGTGCTTTTTCAGACCATAGTGGTGTATATAACCTTATCTTCTCTCGCTTAATCTCTCGTTGGAATGTTAGTATCGGCAATGGCTGTGTTTTACATAATGCAGCAACCGGTAATAATTTATCGGACCTTACGCAACAAATGTTAGTCTGGGAACTCATTTGTATTGTATAGAGTCATACGTGTGTATATTTTTGGACAATATTAAGAGGCAGTGCCAATATGATGCCTGTACCCCTTCAACCAATGGCCTCTCTTTCAGTTGATCAACTTGCAATAGAAAGCAACCCCGATCTCTTTGAAGCTCCTTCGATTGTTTTCTTTAACAAAGCCTTAGCGACTAGTCTTGGGATATCTAACGAAAATGTAAATTTTTTTGCCGCTCAAGATATCCCAGACAGTGCAAAAACAATGGCACAGGCGTACGCAGGACATCAATTTGGACATTTTAATCCAATGCTTGGTGATGGAAGGGCGCATATCATTGGCGATATTATCGATGCAAACCAACGCACCTATGAATTTGGTTTTAAAGGGAGCGGTGCCACGCCATTTTCGCGTGGAGGAGATGGTAAAGCTGCTTTAGGGCCAATGCTTAGAGAAGTGCTTATATCTGAAGCAATGCACGCACTGGGTATCGCAACGACGCGAAGTGTTGCGGTCGTTAAGAACAATCAGGTCGTATTTAGAGATCCTCCGCAGCCCAGAGCTGTATTAACGCGCATTGCCTCAAGCCATATTCGCGTCGGGACATTTCAGTTTTTCGCCGCTAGAGGATTGCATAAAAGTGTTGAGCAATTATGCGAATACTGTCTCGCTAGACATTTTCCAAATGTCGAAATTGAAGCAAATACTCAACATAATGCGCTGACACTTTTGCAGGAAGTGGTAAAACGTCAAGCAGCGCTCATCGCACAATGGATGAGTGTGGGATTTATTCACGGCGTAATGAACACTGACAATATGCTGATAGGTGGTGAGACTATTGACTACGGACCATGTGCGTTTATGGAGGCATATAATCCCAATGCCATTTACAGCTCCATCGACCAACACGGTCGTTATGCCTATATCAACCAGCCCGGCGTAGCGCAATGGAATCTATCGCGCTTTGCCGAAACACTACTTCCGGCAATTCACGACGATAAAGATAAGGCTATTATCTTGGCTACAGAAGCCGTGCAGTCATTCTCAAACGAATATGATATTGCGTTTCGGGAGCAAATGCGCACCAAATTAGGCATCGCTGATACCGTGACTGAAAAGGAGTGCGATGTGATCATCAGTAAGTGGCTCAATTTGCTAAAAGAAAATGAACTTGATTTTACACGCACGCATCGATTGTTAGGGACAGCAATCGCATCGCCGAATCAGTTTCTGGAGAGTTTACCTGAACAAAATCGCGCAGGTTTGAATGAATGGTTGCAACACTGGCGTTCTCATGTCTCAGATCTCGTTGACCAAGCCGCACTGGAAAAAGTGAATCCAGCGCTAATTCCGCGCAATCATTTGGTCGAAGATGCACTAAAAAAAGCATGGCAAGATAATGATTATTCGTTGTTCAATGAATTACTAGAAAGTTTAAAAACACCTTTCACTACACCTGGAAATCATCAATTTATGCTTGCAGCACCAGCAGGTTTTGATGACAAGCATGTCACTTATTGCGGCACCTAATAATTCTAACGCATTAATTTAAAAATCAAATCTATGAAAAAAATCCTCATTTGCTTTATTTGTCCGCTTTTTATTTCATTTGCGCTATCAGCATCAACGATAGATAGAAAAAATATTCAGGTGTTGCCTGTCTTATTGGATAGTGCGGAATATGATTTGTTTGACAGTGACTTTAGTGAACAAATAACGAGGAATTTTATTGCGCATTTGGATACAACTTCTTTATCCGATGCAAACGTTACGGTGTTTGGAGAAGACCTCAAATGGCAATCTTTTGACTTGTTCATGCCTGAAGCATCTAACCGTAGTGTCGTTTTTGGTATTGATGTCAGCACCGATAGATTTACCAAGGGAACGCTTACTGTCAATGGAATAGACCGGTCTTTATTGTATATAGATGGTATCAAACAAGATGGTAGTCAAAACGCTTATGGGCTGACGTTGAAAAACGCTGAATATCAATTTTTTGTTATCGCAAATGGCATCGATTCGTGGGATGACGTGAGTTTCTCTTGGGAAGGAGCTAATGAAGATGAAGGGATAAAGTTTACTTGGCCAACGAATAAAAAACGACTGTCTGCAAAGCAAATGTACGATAGTCAAACGATTGGAAATCTTCATATTTCTCCCGATGCTGAGCATATGATTTGGACTAAATCGCATTACTCTGACATGGGCTCTGAGACGGACGCAGACAAGCCGTTCTCAATGACCGAGCTTTTGGATGTTGATTCGCAAAAAGTGCTTTATCGATGGCAAGATACAACGCCCACCGGTTTCAGTTGGAGTCCAGATAATAGTCGCCTTTTGTTTTTAACCAATAACACGCTATTTCAGTTAGATCGCAAAACCTTTGAACTTAAAAAAGTGGCAGAAAACTTAAAAGGAGCAGGCAACTTTAAATGGTTGAGCGATAACAAAGTAGTTTTTAATTGGCGAAAACCTGACGATACTGAACCGAAAAAAGCAAAACGATACCTGGCATTAGAAGATAGATGGTCTTATTGGCGAAACAATACACAAATCTATCAGTTGGATGTTCACGCAGGTTATGTTCAACAGCTCACTAGGGGAGACACGTCGCATACACTTACTGACGTCAACGTTTCGCAAAATAAAATCCTAGCGACGAGATCTTTGGTTGACTACAGCAAACCGCCGCATTTTGCTGTTGAGGCAGTAGAGATTGCGCTTGAGACAAGGGAGCTAAAACAACTAACAATCCATAATGGCAATATCAGCCAATTGCTGTATGCAGATGACGGATACTACATTGTTGCGGGGCCAACATTCGCAAACCGAATTGGCAGCACACTTGATAAAGAAACACTAGATAATGAATATGATGGCCAACTCTTTTATCTCTCGAATGATGGCAACATAACAGCCTTATCAAAAACGTTTAACCCTGCCATTACTTCAGCAAGCGCAATTGCTGAGAACAATTTGCTGATAACGGCGGTTGATAAAGACCGTCGACACTTGTTTTTGTTTGACAAAAGTAATGATGAGTTTACAAAACTGAACTCGGATATAGATGTTGTTACCGATGTAAGTGTTTCTGCGCAAACTCATCCAACAGTACTCATCGGCGGAACAACAGCCACTAAACCGTCAAAGGTGATACTTCAAGCTCCAAAGACGAAACCAAAAGTGCTATTTAATTCTGAAGATACTGAGTATGTAAATACTCACTTTAGTGAGGTTAGAGACTGGGTCTTTACCAATCAACTAGGTGAAAAAATAGATGGGCGCTATTACTTGCCTCCCGATTTTGATGAAAACAAAAAATACCCAATGATAGTTTATTACTACGGTGGAACTACGCCTGTATCTAGAGCGTTCACTGGCAGGTGGCCATTCAGTCTGTGGGCAGCAAAGGGATACATAGTCTACATCATGCAACCTGCTGGTACGATTGGTTATGGGCAAGCGTTTTCCTCCAAACACGTTAATGCATGGGGTATTCAGACCGCCGATGATATCATTACCAGCACGAAAGCATTTTTAGCGGCACACCCTTTTGTCGATGCATCAAAAGTCGCGAATATGGGGGCATCTTACGGTGGTTTCATGACAATGTACCTTGCAACCAAAACCGACTTATTTGCAGCATCTATCTCTCATGCGGGTATAAGCAATCTTTCCGAGTATTGGGGCTACGGATGGTGGGGATTCTCCTATTCGGGTATTGCCACTCGCGGTAAATTCCCATGGAATGCAACGGATTTCTATACCCAACAAAGCCCATTGTTTCAAGCTGACAAAGTTACCACACCGTTGTTATTGATACACGGTGATTCAGATACAAACGTGCCGGTTAGTCAAAGCCACCAGATGTATACAGCATTGAAATTACTGGGTAAAGACGTTGAGTTAGTTGAATTCATTGGTGAAGATCACCACATAAACAGCCGAGAAATGCGATTTGCATGGTGGGATACAATCCTGTCTTATTTGGATGACAAATTAAAAAACCAGCCATTGTGGTGGGAAACACTCTACCCCGGCCCAACATCTGATTGAATGAATATTACATTTTGTAAAAGGAACACAAATATGGACGAAACGAATCAAACTGAGATAGAAGCAGCCGTGTTTAGACGATTGCTCAAGCACCTTGACGACAATAAAGATGTGCAAAACATCGACCTTATGATATTGGCAGATTTTTGTCGAAATTGTCTTGGAAAATGGTACTCCGCTGAAGCCCGTCAAAGAGGTGAAGACGTCGACTATGAAGCAGCAAGAGAAATCGTTTATGGCATGCCTTACGCCGAATGGAAACAAAAGTATCAGGAAAAAGCAACGCCTGAACAAATGGCTGCATATGAGGCCAGACAACAGGCTAAACAAGGTTGTGGTTAGCCAATGCGTCTATCGCGTTTGGATGACATGGACCGTTTAAACAACTTCTCAAGCTGCGGCAGGTTTACATGTAAAAGACGCTGT
>DDLV01000100.1 GCA_002340325.1 Glaciecola sp. UBA2563
AATTTTTGGCGCGTCTCCAGAATCAGCGCTCAAATATTCAAAAGAGACTAATGTCGTCGAAATCTATCCAATTGCAGGTACGCGGCCGCGAGGCAAAGCAAGTGACGGCAGTATCGATCCTGATTTAGACAGTCGGCTTGAATTAGATTTACGGCTAGACAAAAAAGAACAAGCTGAGCACATAATGCTGGTCGATCTCGCTAGGAACGATGTTGCAAGAGTGACGCAACCCGGGACACGCTACGTCAAAGACCTATTAAAAGTTGACCGCTATTCGCACGTCATGCATTTGGTCTCCCGCGTTATCGGTGAATTAAAACCGGATTTGGACGCTTTACACGCTTACCAAGCCTGCATGAACATGGGCACTTTAGTTGGTGCGCCAAAATTAAGTGCTGCGACGCTTATCAGAAAAGTTGAAAAGAAGAAACGGGGGAGCTACGGCGGTGCTGTTGGCTATCTCAATGGTAACGGCGATTTTGACACTTGCATTGTTATTAGAAGTGCGTTTGTTAAGAACGAAACTGCATACATCCAAGCGGGTGCTGGTATTGTCAAAGATTCAGTACCCCAATCTGAAGCGGACGAAACTCGCGCTAAAGCTCAAGCGGTGATTTCCGCCATTAGTTCTGCATCAGCTTCTATAGATGAGGTTTCATTGACAAAAAATGAGGTGCTTGAAAAATGAGCAACAGCCTGCACGTTGTCATGATTGATAATCAAGACTCGTTTACTTATAACCTTGTTGATGAATTGCGCATTCTTGGTATTGAGCTTTCAATTTATCGAAATACTGTAGATATCAGCACTATCGAAGAGGCGCTTATTCTTGCCTCACAGACTTCAAAAGCTGTTTTAATGCTCAGTCCAGGCCCTGGTGCACCAAGCGCCGCCGGTTGCATGCCCGCCGCCATTGCACATGCGCGAGGCAAGTATCCAGTGTTTGGCATCTGTTTGGGTCACCAAGCCATTGTTGAACACTATTCAGGTGAGGTAAAAAGAGCACCTGATGTCATGCATGGAAAAGCATCGTTAATGCAACATAAATTCGACCCAATTTTTGGCGGTTTTGAAAATCCAATGACCATTGCCAGATATCATAGTTTAGTCGCCACAAATGTACCCGATAGTTTGCAAATTATTGCGCATAGTGATGGACTTGTCATGGCGATTTTGCATGAAGATGATAGAATGCTCGGCTTTCAGTTTCACCCAGAATCAGTACTGACTAGGGACGGAAGTAAATTGTTAGAAACAGCACTGAATTTTTTAGCGCACGATGCTTCAGATAATGGTCATTTAACACTCAACACCTCGGAGGCTGGTTAGGATGCAGTTTAATACTATCCTTGAAACGATTTACGCAAAACAAGACGTCAGCCTCAGTGACAGCAGAGTAATCTTTGACGCATTGATGCAAGGCGAGCTTGATCAGATAACAATCACTGCCCTGCTCGTCGCGCTTAAAATGAAAGGTGAATCAATTGACGAGATAGCCGGTGCTGCTAGTGCCATGGTTAAAAACGCCAAGCCATTCCCATCTCCGGATTATAGCTTTAGCGACATTGTCGGCACAGGTGGCGATGGTCACAATACTATCAACATATCAAGTTCTGCGGCGCTCGTTGCAGCTGCGTGTGGTGTTAAGGTTGCCAAACATGGCAACAAAAGCGTATCAAGCAAATCTGGCTCCTCGGATCTCTATGCGGGCTTTGGTTTGAATTTGATGATGGCACCTGAAACGGCATTGAAATGCTTAAACGAAACCAACTTTTGTTTTCTTGCCGCGCCGAATTACCATTCAGGGGTTGCACATGTCATGCCTGTAAGAGGCGCTTTAGCAACGCGTACAATTTTTAATATTCTTGGGCCACTTGCAAATCCTGCGCAACCGACTCACGGTGTCTACGGTGTATATTCACCTGAATTGCTTGACGTCTACGCGCAAGTGCTTGCATCTCTTGGACATCAACATGCACTGGTTGTGCATGGTAGTGGTTTAGATGAAATAACCTTGCACGACAAGACCGAAGCGAGATTTGTTACATCTGAAGGCATTGAAAACCTAACGCTTTCGCCAAGTGACTTTGGCGCAAAAACGTTTGATATAGGCCAGTTGAAAGGCGGTGAACCCGCTGAGAATAAGCACCACACCGAAGCAGCACTTTCCGGAAAAGGTCAACCAGCACATATGCAAGCTATTGCGGTAAATGCAGCCGCATTGTTATGGGTTAACGGCGTCGATAATGCGCTACATCAATGTTTCGATCGTGCGATGCAAGCAATGCATGAAACTACACCATTAGATGTTATTCGAAAAGCAGCTCAAATAAGTAACGAGGCAAATACATGAGTAATGTGTTAGCCACGATCGTTGAACACAAGCGCACAGAGGTTGCGCAACGTGAAATTGAACAACCGCTAAGCAGTTTCAAACACTTGCTTTCTCCTTCAACAAAATCGTTTGAAACAGCATTAAGTGCAGAAACTGCAGGATTCATTTTTGAATGCAAGAAAGCATCGCCGTCGAAGGGTTTAATCAGAGAACCATTTGACCTTGATGAAATCATTGAAGCCTATTCAACTGAGGCGAGTTGTTTCAGCGTGTTAACTGACGAAAAATATTTCCAAGGTACATACGAATATTTAAAAAAAGTAACAAGCGAAGTTGCACAACCTGTGCTTAATAAGGATTTTTTTATTAATGAATACCAGGTGTATTTAGCTCGTTTCTACAACGCAGACGCCATCTTGTTGATGTTGTCGGTGCTCGATGATGATGAATACGTATTGCTTCATAACGTTGCCGATGAATTGGGTTTAGACGTGTTGACAGAGGTCAGTAATGAGCAGGAAACACACCGAGCATTGGCATTAAACGCGCGTATTATCGGTATCAATAATCGCAACCTTCGCGACCTTAGTACAGACCTTGCAACAACAGAAAAACTAGTACCGCTGATAAAACAGCACCCTGACTTTGACGGCATCATTATCAGCGAGTCAGGAATATATAAATATCAAGACTTGATGCGACTTAATCCACTGGTTGACGGGTACTTAGTGGGAAGCTCATTGATGGCTGAAAAAGACTTATCATCAGCGGTCAATCAACTTGCCTATGGTCGCGTGAAGATCTGCGGTATCACAAGTGTCGAGCAAGCCAAGTTGGTTAATCAATATCCAGTGTCATATATGGGCTTGATAATGGTGCCCGATTCCAAGCGCTTTGTCAGTGTAGAAGTCGCAAACGAAATTATTAACGAATTACCAAATCAATATGTCGGTGTTTTCCAAAATCACATTGTTGAAGATGTTAGTAATATTGCGCATCGGCTAAATCTAGCGGCTGTCCAGCTGCACGGTAATGAGAGCGAAGAATACATATCGACGCTTCGAGAAACACTTCCAAAAGACTGTCAAATTTGGAAGGTATTTGCCGTTAGCAATGAACAGACGGTGGACATATTGTTACCCGATTGGCCAGGCGTTGATTTGTGGCTGCTCGATAGCAAAATTGGCAATCAATCGGGTGGCACAGGCAGCGCATTCGATTGGAAAACGATATCACAAAATAACCAAGAACCATTCGTTTTGGCCGGCGGTCTTTCACCAGACAACATTGTCGAAGCCGCACATACTGGTGCCGCTATTCTCGATGTAAATAGCGGTGTTGAAGACGAACCTGGACAAAAATCTGAAGAAAAATTAAAAGTGTTGTTTACGCGCTTGAGAGCATAAATAGGCGGAAGAGAGTATATGAATCATTTAGCAACAAAATTCGGCGACTTTGGCGGGATGTATGTGCCAGAGTTGTTAGTACCAGCACTCGATCAATTAGAGGCAGAGTTCCTAAAAGCACAAGACGACCCAGACTTTCAAAAAGAGTTCATGGCGTTACTCAAAGACTACGCTGGACGCCCTACGTCAATGACGTTGACGCGCAATCTCGTAGCAAATCCAAACGTAAAACTCTATCTCAAAAGAGAGGACCTGCTTCACGGCGGCGCGCACAAGACGAATCAAGTGCTTGGACAAGCATTACTCACTAAACGCATGGGCAAAACTGAAGTTATTGCTGAAACAGGCGCTGGTCAACACGGCGTAGCAACTGCCCTCGCGTGTGCATTACTTGGGCTAAAAGCAAGAATTTATATGGGCGCTAAAGATGTTGAGCGCCAAGCACCAAACGTGTTCAGAATGAAATTGATGGGCGCAAAGGTTATTCCTGTTGATTCTGGCTCAGGCACGCTAAAAGATGCCGTAAACGAAGCAATGCGAGACTGGTCTGCAAATTACGAAAACGCACACTATCTTCTCGGTACAGCCGCAGGTCCGCATCCCTTCCCTACCATTGTACGTGAATACCATCGCATGATTGGCGAAGAGACGCGTGCACAAATAATGGAAAAAGAAGGTAGATTACCAGACGCCGTAGTAGCTTGCGTTGGCGGTGGCTCAAATGCGATTGGGATGTTTGCAGATTTTATTGACGATCCTGATGTTCGTTTGATAGGCGTTGAGCCCGCTGGCAAAGGTATTCATACCAAGGAGCACGGTGCAACCATCTGCAAAGGCACCAAAGGAATTTTGCACGGTGCTTTCACCTTCATTATGCAGGACGAAGTAGGACAAATTGAAGAGTCTTATTCTGTGAGCGCAGGCTTAGATTATCCTGCAGTTGGTCCTCAACACGCGTATCTTCATGATATTGGTCGTGCTGAGTACTTTGCCGTGACAGACACTGAAGCGCTAAATGCGTTTCAGCTTCTTGCAAGAAAAGAAGGGATTATTCCAGCGCTTGAGTCATCCCATGCACTCGCGCATGCCATTACCATGGCCGAAGAAGCACAAGACGGTACGATCATTGTTGTAAATATGTCGGGCAGAGGTGATAAAGACCTCGCGCACGTAACAAAAATTCTTGGAGATTCGATTTAAATGGCTTCAACAAAATACTCAGGGACGGGTCGTTACGACAATATGTTTGAATCGCTGTCCGACCAAAATCAGGGCGCTTTTATTCCATTTGTCATGCTCGGTGATCCAGACATTGAGACAAGCTTACAGATCATTTTGAGCTTAATAGAAGGCGGCGCTAACGCACTGGAGCTCGGTATTCCCTATTCTGATCCAATCGCTGATGGCCCGACTATCCAACAAGCGAGTATTCGCGCGTTGGACTCAGGTGTTAAACCACAAGACTGCTTGCAGATCATTGCGAAAGTAAGAAACGTTTATCCAGATATTCCTATAGGGCTACTGCTTTACAGTAATCTTGTGCTTGCGGCGGGCATTGATGAGTTTTATCAGCAGGCGTCAACATCAGGTGTCGATTCTATTCTAATTGCAGATGTGCCCATTCGAGAAGTCTTACCCTTCATGCAAATCGCGACTGCACACAACATAAATCAAATTATGATTGCACCACCCAATGCATCATCTGAGACATTATCCTCAATTGCTGAGTTATCTTCAGGGTATACCTATTTACTCGGTCGCGCAGGTGTCACAGGGGCAGAAACTGCTGCAACGATTCCAACAAAAGACTTAATCGACAAGTTATCCAGTTATGGTGTGGCACCACCAGTACTCGGATTCGGGATCTCAAAACCAGAACAAGTCAAAGCAGCAATTGAATCAGGCGCCGCGGGTGCAATTGCTGGCTCTGCTACCGTTAATATAATTGCACAGCACCTTGATGACATCCCTACTCTGTTAGACAAGTTAAAAGCATTCAGCGGCGAGATGAAAGCAGCGACAATAACATAGGCAGTAAACGACATGTATTATGTGATTTATGCAAAAGATAAACCTAACTCCTTAGCAAAACGACTCGAGTCTAGACCGCTGCACTTAGCGCGGCTTGAAGCGCTAAAAGACCAAGGAAAGCTATTAGTAGCGGGCCCAATGCCTGCAATTGATAGCGAAGATCCAGGTGAAGCCGGATTCACCGGCTCCGTGATAATAGCCGACTTTGAGTCGTTAGAAGACGCGGAAACCTGGGCTTCCAAAGACCCTTATTTAACAGCAGATGTGTATGAAGAAGTGAAGGTAAGCCCGTTTAAGTTTGTTTTGCCCTGAAGCGTCTGTGGTAACAGGACATCATGTTTCAAGCAAGTAGCAAATATACTTTTTAAATGGCAACTTCTAGGACTATTCAATGAAATCTCTTCTCTTAATACTTTTAGTCGTCGCGTCATTAACGAAGTCCTTTAACGTAAATGCTGAACGCATCGCATTAGTCGCCGCCTACCAAGGCGAACTCGATGCGATTTTAGATTTTATACCGGATGAACAAGTAGAAGACGTTAAGATAATCAATGGGCTTCGGTTTACACTGGCCACTGCTTATGGCAAAAAGCTAATTATATTTAAAACGAATGTCAGTACAGTCAATGCTGCAATGAGTACCCAACTGGCGTTGAGTCATTTTGAGGTTGATGCGTTGTTGTTTTCGGGTGTCGCTGGTGGCATAAACCCCGCATTGGAAAAGGGTGATATAGCCATTCCAAAAGCGTGGGTTTACCATGCTGAAGGCGCTTATTTTAACGAAACATCTCCAGACTCCGATGAGTACATTATTCCTGAAAGAAGCAGAGAACGACTAAGGGACGGTAACTATGGGATGCACCATCCTCGTGCCGTAAGTGCTATCAAATCAGGGTTGAGTAAAGCCATTGAAAAACGAAGCTTTGATGCAGATCCCGACTTATTAGCCGTTGCACAAATAGCTGTAAGCAATTTACAGGCAGAAGAACCGACAGCATTACTCAATGCCAAAGGGCTGCCAGCTACTATTAAAATTGGCGGCACTGGCGTTGCAGGACCAGTGTTTATGGACAATGCACAATATCGCGAGTTTGTTTATAGCACTTGGCAAGCAGACTCACTCGATATGGAAAGCACAGCTGTTGCGCATGTTTGTTGGTCGAACAATGTACCCTTTATTATTATTCGCTCGCTCAGTGATCTAGCGGGTGCTCAAAAAGGCGAAAATGAATTCACCGAATTTGCTGCTAAAGCCGAAAAAAATGCCGCTCGAGTACTAGCATCTTTGCTGCAAGAACTTTGATATAGCAACGGGCTATTTTGTTTGTTGTAGTAGACTGCTACCTTCCCTTAATACGTTAACCCTAGCTACGTAACCCCGACAGCGTAACCTTAATGTATTATACGTATATAAAAATATAACTACACACAATCTTTTATACCAAAACTACCCATAAGTCTATTTTATTTGTAATTAAAAAACGTTATTATGTTGATTATGCGGTAATATTGCGTAAATTTTGCTCGTTTTGTAATTTTACTACCATTTATCAAATATCTAGGTCGGAACCATGAGTCTTAAAAAACAATATCTTAAATCAAAACCAATTTGCAAAGTGACGTTTAAATTATCCAAAGAAGAGTCAAAAAGTGCATCAAATGTTGCGCTTGTAGGTGACTTCAACGGATGGGATGAAAGCGCTTTATCGATGAAAAAGCTAAAGAATGGCGGCTTTACCGCAACTGTAAATTTGGATAAAGATAAGCTCTATCAATTTAGATATTTACTCAACGGAAAAGAATGGGAAAATGATTGGGAAGCTGATAGCTATATTCCTTCGCCAGTGTCCTACGATGAAAACTCTGTGGTGAGAGTATAGTTAAGCGCATTTGTTGCCACTTAACTCTCTATTTTGTATCTGGGCGCTACCAATACTAGCGCCTGATTAAAGCTAAGTCTTTAATGATATTTGATGTGTCGGTCCAATCTCCTCTGTGGTGTCCGACAACAGAATCGCCAGCCATCTAGTATCTTCGTGGCTCTCTAAGGCTATTTTTACTACCATTGTTAACGGCACTGACAATAACATGCCAACCGTTCCTAATAGCCAACCCCAGAAAATTAATGATAAAAACACAACAAGTGTTGATAAACCCAACCCTTTTCCCATAAATCGTGGTTCAACAACATTTCCCATGACAGTGTTCACAACAATGAACCCGAGACCAGTAAGCCCAGCTTTCGCAAATCCAAATTCCACAAATGCCATTAATACAGCCGGTATAGCCGCGATAATTGAGCCAATATTCGGAATGAAGTTAAGCATAAAGGCAAGCACTGACCACAACATAAAATGATCAACACCCAAAACGTAAAGCCAGATACCGATGCCCACGCCAGTTGCAAGACTCACCAACATTTTAATGACGAGATATTGATTGACAGATTCTAAAAACCTGTCGATATGTGACAACTGCATATCAGGATCGGCTAAAGCAACATGCACTCTTGCTGGCATAGACTTGGCTTCAAACAGCATAAAAATAACGGTAAGTAGAATCAAAAATACGTTTGAAAGCACAATTCCCATGCCAGATAGAATATTGGTGGCGAGATTCATTGCCATGCTGGGGTCAAAATGCGTAGCAATTAGGCTTTTGTCTAGATTGATATTAAACCCTGCTAGCTGCTCAATTATCCATGCAAATTCGCCCGCGAGTTGTTCATTGTAATTTGGAAGATTCTGTCTAAACTCAGTCATAGACTGGCTTATTAGACCAGCCAACATAAATCCAATAATTACTAGCGTTAGTATAACTATGGTGATGGATAGCCATCTAGGTACTGCAAATTTGGCCATCCATGAGATTAATGGACTGACGGCAATGGCGATAAACGCCGAAAGTAAAAATGGCACAAGAATAACACTAGCAGCCTTAACACCTGCCAGCACCACGACCAGTGCTGCCATTACCAATAGAACCTTAACCGTAGGTGATTGAATATCCATTAATTTTCCGTTTTATAAACATAACGATAGCAACAAAACTCAAAGGGAATCTAACTTCTAATGCAACTTGATCTAGCCACAATCCGCATCAAAAATCTCCGCCTACGAACTTATATTGGCATAAAAGACGAAGAAATAAAAAACAAACAAGACGTCATTGTTAATGTGACAATCAATTATGATGCAAAACGTGCGACGAATTCTGACGACATGCAAGATGCGTTAAATTATAAGACAATTACCAAGGCAATAATACGACTAGTTGAAGATAACCGGTTCTATTTACTTGAAAAACTGACATCAGACGTCTTGGAGATTGCAGCGGAGCACCCCTGGGTTACCTCGGCTGAAGCCGAGGTTGACAAACCTCATGCCCTTCGTTTCTCAGACTCTGTGTCCCTCGCCTTATCCTGCAAAAAGTAAAGTATGCGAGTTTGCAGGTTATTTAATATGCCGTTTTATCTAAGCAAAAATACCAATTAAATATAAATACAAAATGGAAAGCGTTTAATGAAAAAGATTCTAATAACTGGTGGTAGTGGCCTTATTGGGCGGCATCTTATTAACCGACTTTCCAATAAATATGCATTCACGGTGGTTACGCGTGACCCGGCGAGAACATACAGGCTGTTGGGTGATGACATAGATGCAGTAAAACTTGACGATGTAGAAACACTGGAGAATTTTTACGGAATAATCAATCTGGCAGGTGAGCCCATTGCAGATAAAAGATGGTCAGACGCGCAAAAAGATAAAATTTGTCAATCTCGCTGGCAGATTACAGAGCGACTTGTCAGCCTGATCAATCACTCGCCAGACAAACCGAAAGTCTTTATCAGTGGCAGCGCAATAGGGTTTTATGGGCGCCAGAATGACCAAAGCATCAGTGAAGACTTTACAGACTTTCATGAAGAATTCAGCAGAGACGTGTGTAAACGCTGGGAAGAGATTGCGAACGCAGCAAGAACGAGAGTCTGTACTATACGCATTGGCGTTGTTCTGGCAGAAAATGGCGGTGCCTTACAAAAAATGCTAATGCCATTTCGCATGGGTTTAGGCGGTCCAATTAGCAACGGCAAGCAATACATGTCATGGATCCATATCGATGATGTTGTAAGAGGAATTGAATACCTATTAGAAAATGAGAATTGCGAAGGCCCGTTTAACCTTACCGCGCCCACTCCGAACACAAATCACTTCTTTTCTCTTAGACTCGCAGAGAGACTGGAGAGACCATGCTTCTTTACTGTTCCCGCGTTTGCACTAAAAACGCTAATGGGCGAGTCATCTGAACTTGTTTTATATGGTCAGAAGGTTGTCCCTACGCGATTGGTAAATGCGGGTTTTAACTTTTCATACCCAACTCTCGTTGAAGCGCTAGACCATCTGGATCTTTAAGAACATAGATAGTTAACCTTCATTCACAATTTTTGTTGCTTACTTAATGTCGCATATACGATAGCAGTCAATTGAAATATCCTAGGGCAAGCACACTAAGCACTAACAGCACGCGAAGAAAGACTGATAGCGTTTGTTATCAGTCTTAGTCATTGAGTTTAGACAATTCTTGAAATAGCTACTACACCATTTTTCTTAATAATGTGCTGGTATTGAGTGACAACAAACGCCAACACCCTAATGCGCCCAATAGACCAACCACAACTGCGCCAGCGACGGGGGCAATACCCCAGTACTCGATGTGCAATGAAGGTGGCATTTGAAACACATTGGTTTGCAATAACCATAAACTAAATTCGTTCGCTAATGCAGCCATGAGACCAGCCACTACCCCTATGATTAAAAACTCATTTATCACACTGAAGCGGATGCGGCTTCCTTTAAGTCCTAGAGTTCGCAGGATAGCAAGCTCTTGTAGCCGTTCATCCATACTTGCTTGGACTTGCGCTATGAGCACCAATGCACCCGCCACAAGCACTAACACGAGAATAAACTCAACAGCGAGCGATACCTGATCAATTATTTCTCTTATCTGATCGATCCGCGCATCAACGTCAAATAACGTAACAGAAGCAAAAGGCGCCATAATCGATGAAATTTCAGATTTCCTAGACTGCTCAAGATGAAAACTGGTGATGTACGTCGCTTGGAAATTTTCCATTGCTTTTGGGTGCAACACAAAGAAAAAATTTGGTTGTAATGTTTGCCAATCTATTTTTCTAAGGCTTGTTACCGTAGCTACAATCTGCTCGCTTCCGACATTGAACGTCAGCACATCGCCCATTTCTATTTCTAGACGCTGTGCGACTTCATCTTCAACAGAAATAGGCACGGGATCACCTTCCTGCCAATTGTCATGCCACTGGCCATCTACAATTTCATTGCCGTTTTGTAGTACAGTGCTCCACGTAAGATTGGCTTCTCTACCAAGCCCCTGCCTTCCGTCCTGTGCAGGCTCTTCATCCTCTTTGGTTATTTCCGTACGGATATTTTCATCGTTAATCGAAACAAATCTTCCACGTGCCACAGGATAAAAGTTTTCATACGTTATGTTGTTTTCATCAAACGATGCAACCAAACCATCCTTCTGCGATTCGGTAACATTGGCTATAAAGTAATTTGGTGTTCCTTCGGGCAACTGATCGCGCCACTGCTGCACCATATCGTTACGCATAACTAATACAACCAGCAATAACATTATGGTTAAGGCAAAACTGATAAGTTGTACCGAGTTCCCCATAGCGCGCCGTCTAATTCTGGCCCACGCTAGGGTCCATGCACCCATCCCACCGGAACCTAGCTTGCGTCCAAGCATAATTAGCAGGTACGTCATGCCAATCAGGGACAGAACTAAAACTATTCCAGAAGCAAAGAGAATCGCACTGATTTCAAAATCACCGCTGTAGAACAACATCAACAAAAACACTGCACTTCCGGAAAGGACAAATTGTAATGCTCGCGATGATAATGTTGCATCAATGTCTTTTCGCAAAACGCGTAGCGGAGGTACAGAAAACAATTGCAGCAAAGGGTACAAAGAAAATAGCAGCGCGCAAGTAACGCCTGTAAACACGGCAATGCCCAATGGTCGCCAATACCAAGTGTTGAGCGACACTGGCACCGAGTCAGCCAGAAGTGCAACGACAGCTTCTTGTAGCACATAGCCAATGGTGATACCCAGCAGTATCCCCAATAGTGTAATAAAACATATTTGTATTAGATAAATTTGGCGGACAAGTTCTTTGCTAGCACCCAGTGTTTTCATGATTGCAACAGGATCAAAATGTCGTTGACTAAAACGCTGTGCAGCAACTGCTATTGATACCGCAGCCAAAATGATAGCCAATAGACTAGCTAACAGAAAAAACTCTTCTGCGCGCTGTACAGAGCGTCCTATAGGCGAGTCATCGTCAGCGATGCTTCGCCATCGATGTATTTCCCGGTCTAATTGCGGACGTAACCAGTCATAGTAGCTTTCAATGTCAGCAGATTCACCCGCAAAATAATATTTGTAGTTTACCCGACTCCCTGCCCCTGTAAGATTTGTCGCTTGAATATCAGCATCAGACATCAATAACATTGGGTCGGTATTAAACACACTAAATCCACCATCGGGGATCTCGCTTAAAATGCGATTAACGCGCAACGTAGCATCGCCAACTTCAATCACATCACCAACATCAACGCGCAGTAACTGTATTAACCTACTGTCAATCCATACGTCACCTGGCTGAGGACTGTCATCTGTTTTCACGCCTTGACCAAAAGCAGAATCTGTAATTTTAATTTTGCCTTTTAATGGATAGGCAGTATCAACGGCGCGTAAATCAGATAACGCTAATTCGTCACCTGCAAATACCATAGAGCGCGTGGAAATCTGAAACGCAGTCTTTAGCCCTCGGTCTTTCGCTTCTTCAATCCAAGCGTCGGGCACCGGTGTTCTTGAGCGCAGTTGACTATCTGCGGCTATGAATTCAGCGGACCTATCCGTAAGGGCCTGTTGAAGTCGCTCACTAAATAGCGAGAGCGCTAAAACTGATGTCACGGAGAGCACTATTGCCAGCAAAATAATGGTTAATTCGCCGCGACGCGCTTCGTGCTTAAACAAACGCCATGCTAAATTAAATGACAACCCCATCTTATTGTCCTCCGGCAACCACTTTTAATGGCTCCGTGACTTCTGTTAGCTCTCCAGCGTTCATTCGCAACTGGCGTTGGCAGCGGCTCGCAAGCTCATCATCGTGAGTAACGAGCACTAGAGTCGTCTCTAAATCAGCGTTCATCTTAAACAAGAGGTCTTCTACTTTCTGAGAATTAGCAGAATCAAGGTTTCCGGTAGGCTCATCCGCAAAAAGCAGTTTCGGTTCAGTGATAAATGCGCGCGCAATGGCTACCCTTTGTTGTTCCCCTCCAGATAATTGATTTGGGAAATGATGTGCTCTATGTTCCAGTCCAACCTGCTTAATAATGTTCTCCGCTCGAGCTTTAGGGTTGTCAAGACCGGCAATTTCTGCAGGTAACATGATATTTTCTAACGCGGTTAAAGACTGCACTAACATAAAGCTCTGAAAAATAAAGCCGACTTTTTCACCTCTAAGACGAGCGCGTTGTTCTTCATCCATATCGTGAAGCGGTTTTCCATCTAAAAAAATCTCTCCGCCTGATACCTCATCCAATCCGGCGAGCAAACCCAGCAGCGTCGATTTTCCAGAACCGGACGCCCCGATGATAGCGACTGTTTCACCAGAGGTGACTGAAAAGCTAATCGGTTGTAGGATCTGAAGGGAACCTTCGCTCGTATTCACTTTCTTAATTAACGATTTTGTTTCAATCATAACAGGGGGCGTACTCATAGTGGTTTTTATCTCAACTCGTAGGGTGACTTCGATAACATCGGGTGCAATACGTTTTTGCTTACTTTTTCTTTTCGCAATTAGTCTTTTATTCTCTGGCTTTGTTCATTCAGATCAAGCATCAGATAATGACGAAATTGTAATAAAGTATAAATTACTCGTTCTCGGCGACAGTTTGAGTGCGGCATACGGGTTGACAGAGAACCAAGGTTGGGTCGCGCTTTTAGCAGAACAATGGTCAAAGGAAAGTTCGCCGATTGAGGTGATCAATGCTGCCATCAGTGGCGATACGACTGATGGAGGACTCGCAAGACTACCTAGGTTATTAGAATTACATGAACCAACGCACTTGTATATCGAGCTGGGTGGGAATAATGGTCTACAAGGACACAACCCAAGTGTCATTAAGCGTAATCTAGCAGCAAAGATCGAATTGGCGAAAGCACAGAACATCAATGTCTTATTGCAAGAAATCCAAATTCCAACAAACTATGGACGTCGATATACACAAATGTTCATCGACAATTATCATCAACTAGCAGAAGAATTTGATGTGCCTTTGATACCGTTTTTTTTACAGGATATAGCATTGGATGCCTCGCTGATGCAAAACGACGGCATTCACCCCACCGCCGAAGCACAACCAATGATAGTAGATTTTCTAAAACCAAAACTTGAAGCAATTATCCTCTAACTTTGTCCGATTGACATCGTTCAGGCTACGGCGTCAATGTGACGAACAATTTCTGACGCTTCTTGCAATCGTCTAATTTGCATGAATAAAGCCTCTGCTTCTGCATATTCTCGTTTCAAGTAGGTTAACCATTGCTTAACCCGGTTTGGATAGTATTTCCCTTTATTACCAAAAACTTCAAAGCCTGAATATTGAACTAGCAGTTGTTTTACTTGATACCACGTCATCGGCGTCTGATTTGAAGTGATCGTCGCCGCCAAATTCGGCAACGAAAGTGCTCCCCTTCCCAACATGATATGAGATGTTGCACTTTGCTCCCTGCATCTGATTGCGTCATGAGCATTCCATATTTCACCATTTGCGATGACAGGAATATCCACTTTTTCCTTTATCTTTGCAATCCAATCCCAATAAGCTGGTGGTTTATAACCATCAACTTTGGTTCTTGCATGAACGGTGAGTAAATCTGCTCCAGCTTGTCTGATGGCGTCTGCATTTTCCAATGCGAGCGACTTATCTTCATAACCTAAACGGATCTTCGCACAAACGGGCTTGTCTGATGGGACCGCATCTCTGACAGTACTGATGATATTAAAAAGTGTTTGAGGCTCTTTTAGTAGTACCGCGCCACCTTTGTGTCGATTTACGGTTTTTGCCGGACATCCAAAATTCAAATCGATACCGGGTGAACCATGGGCTACAGCGACCTCGGCGTTCACCGCAAGCCACTCGGGATGTTGACCTAATAGTTGGATCCTGACGGGAACGCCTGAAGGTGTAAGACAACCATTTTCGATTTCTGGACAAAGCCGAAAAAAGACCTTGTCAGAAACACGCTGATCTACGACGCGCACAAACTCCGTGACACACATGTCAAAGCCACCTAGACGTGTCAGCATATCTCTCATCAAATGGTCAACAACACCTTGCATCGGCGCTAGGTAAACCTGTGGTTTGTCAAACATCAGAAGTTCTCATATCTTACAGATCCAACAAATGCAACAAAGCCATCCTCACATTAAACATTACACGTGTTTTAACAGGGGATTCATGACTAATATGCTGGTGCATAATAGTCACCCTGCGGGCGCGCTAAAGCGCGTGCAATTTTGCTGCGCAAAATGGTCGAACCGAAGGGGTTCTCATATCTTACAGATCCAACAAATACAACAAAGCCATCCTCGCATTAAACATTTAACGTGTTTTTACAGGGGATTCATGACTAATATGCTGAGGCATATTAGTCACCCTGCGGGCGCGCTAAAGCGCGTGCAATTTTGCGTTGCAAAATTGTCGAACCGAAGGGCTTCTCATATCTTACAGATCCAACAAATACAACAAAGCCATCCTAATGGATGGCTTTGTTGTATTTGGCGTCCCATAGGGGATTCGAACCCCTGTTACCGCCGTGAAAGGGCGGTGTCCTAGGCCTCTAGACGAATGGGACAAAAAATCTTTATAGGAAAGCACTGCTTTTCTGATTTTTTGTAAGGCGAATTGAGCTGTGCTCAATGAGCGACCTTAATTATTTTGTTCATCGAAGCACTGCGTCGATGAAATTTTGTTAGACGAAATAAGCTGTGCTTATTGAGCGACCTATTTGTCTTTTTAGAAAAGCACTGCTTTTCTGATTTTTTGTTAGGCGAAAAGTGCTCTGCGAACTGAGCGACCTTTTCAGAAGCTTTCTAACACCTTCTACCACCTTGACTACGAGCAAACATAAATTACCTAGGAGGCTTGCACGCACCTTGCACAACATCTCGCAAGGAAAGATGGCGTCCCATAGGGGATTCGAACCCCTGTTACCGCCGTGAAAGGGCGGTGTCCTAGGCCTCTAGACGAATGGGACAAAATTTTTGTTCATCGACGCACTGCGTTGATAAAATTTTGTTAGGCGAAATAAGCTATGCTTATTGAGCGACCTATTTATCTTCGTAGAAAAGCACTGCTTTTCTGATTTTTTGTAAGGCGAATTGAGCTATGCTCTATGAGCGACCTTATTTATTTTGTTCATCGAAGCACTGCTTCGATAAAATTTTGTTACACGAAATAAACCAAACAAATTTAGAAGCTTTATTTCGGATTGCAGAGAAAGCGAATTGGCCTAGCGAATTCATCTGCAATTTTGCTGTCAATTGGTGGAGCTAGGCGGGATCGAACCGCCGACCTCTTGCATGCCATGCAAGCGCTCTCCCAGCTGAGCTATAGCCCCGGTCTGTGGAGACTGAGACAATTTTCTACAGTTCCGTGACAGCGCAGCGAATTCTATGGATCAGCCTCTTTGATGTCAACGGTTTTTTATGAATTTTCCCTATTTTCTATGAATTTAATGGCTCTGCCAATTCTGTCCAAAACCGCTTTTTGGTCAATTAACGCTAGCGTCAAATCAAGTGATGGTGAATTACCCGCACCAGTTACCGCTACTCTTAACGGCATGCCCACTTTACCCATACCGACTTGCAACGTTTCCGCTGTTTGATTAATCGCATTTTGAATATTCTGAGCAGTCCAATCATCGATTGAAGCCAGTTTCTCAGACACCGTAATCAGTGCATCTTTGGCAACGGGTCTAAGATGCTTTTTGGCTGCTTTCGCATCAAAATCATCATACTCTTTGTAAAAATATTGACTAATTGATGCCAGGTCTTTTAATGTTTCTACACGTTCAGCCTGAATGCTAACTACGTCTTCCAAAGCGGGACCTTGGGATGTATCCAACCCCAGTTGCTCAAAATGCCAGCGAGCATGAGTCGCAACGTCAGAAGGTGAAAGTGACTTGATGTAGTGTTGATTCAACCAAATAAGTTTAGATGTATTAAATGCGCTTGCTGCTTTGTTTATTCCTTCAAGAGAAAACAGAGAAATCATTTCGTCTAATGAAAAAACCTCTTGATCACCGTGAGACCACCCTAGCCTAACCAGATAATTCAGTACAGCTTGAGGTAAGTAGCCATCATCTCGATATTGCATCACGCTCACTGCACCATGTCGCTTGGAGAGTTTTTTGCCGTCGTCGCCTAGTATCATGCTCACGTGTGCAAACTCTGGTACCGGTGCGCCAAGTGCTTTAAATATATTTATTTGTCTGGGCGTATTATTAATGTGGTCTTCCCCCCGTACCACGTGCGTTATCCCCATCTCCCAGTCATCGATGACAACACAAAAATTGTATGTAGGGCTGCCGTCACTGCGGCGAATAACCAGGTCATCTAATTCAGCATTATTGATGCGTATCTCACCTCTCACACTATCGTTAAAAACCACATCACCTTCTAATGGGTTTTTAAACCTTATTGCATAAGGTTCGTCTTCTGGATAGTCAGTGCGATCTCTCCACGTACCAGGATACCTTGGCTTCTCACCCTTTGCCTCTTGCTCTGCCCGAATAACATCAAGTTCTTCTTTACTCATGTAGCAACGGTAAGCATGGCCGTTTGAGATAAGTTGTTCTATGTATTGATTATATCGATCAAAGCGTTCGGTTTGGTAATATGGTCCTTTATCGATAGATAAGCCCAACCACTGCATACCATCTAATATTGCCTGTTTTGCATCATCGGTAGAGCGCTCAAGATCGGTATCTTCGATTCGCAAAACAAACTCGCCCTGATTTCTCTTCGCATACAGCCATGAATAAAGCGCAGTTCGCGCACCACCAACGTGAAGATACCCTGTGGGGCTTGGAGCAAAACGAGTGACAACAGACATTACAATAACCAGCTAAAATAATAATGCGCGGATTCTACATGGTTTATTTGTAGACCTAAAGGATTTGTACAACTAAAGAATTTGCATTGATAATGTGTGTTGATTAATTTGAAACGACAACCATATCTTTGCCGCTATTTTTGGCATGATAAAGCGCTTTATCAGCCCTATTTAAGAGAGAAGTTCTAGTATCTCTTGGTGACATCTCAGCGACGCCAATGCTTGCTTTTATATGTAACTTTGGGCTCTTGAGTAATTTGCGAATGTCTTCTGCAATCGAATCCGCTTGACTTGCTCTGCAATCAGGGCATACGAGGATAAATTCATCGCCACCAAATCGTCCAAGAAAATCAGTATCTCTAACACGATTGCTGATTCGTTTAGCTACCCACTTGATTACCTTGTCGCCAAACTGATGACCATATCTGTCGTTAATCCCTTTAAACCCATCTATATCGATAAATACGACCGATAGAGCAGTATTGTGTCTTTTTGCGCGCTCTATTTCGGATGAAAGCTGATTTAAAATACCGATCTTGTTAGTAAGATTGGTAAACGTATCTTTTTGCGTTTTGTCTTCAATGGATAAAAGCTGTGTTTGATCTACAAAAGTGATGACGGCTCTATATGTGCGCAACGTGTGAATCACGATAATACTCAGTTTGTAATGGAGTTTTTCATTGTTTTCGGTGTTAACCGTAATTTCATGTTCAATCCTGTCATTGTTCGCAGATACTTTCGTGTTCGTTTTGATATTTTTCGATGTAACGTTTCTCTTATTGGTTTTATTTTGGTGGCCCGACAACTTCTTTTTTATTTCTTCCCATTGAAAACCAAAAACATCGCGTGCGTGTGTGCTATTTCTTTCGACCTCATGGGCTGCGAACAATTTCGACGCCTTATCATTAAATTGAATAATTTTACCGTCTTTGTTTAACGTAATGATTGGATGTTCAGATTGTCGATAGAGCGCACGAAGGTGATACTGAGATAGAGTGTATGCATAGATAAGGTAGATAAGGGTAAACGCACATGAAAACATAAAAAAGATAAGCACTAACGACGCTATGCTTAGCCGTTCTTTTTGAAGCCGAGCCAGAGCCACGGATTGCGAGCCTTGATAGGCGTTCTCATTGATTAACGACACTTCAATCTTTTCCAGTGTTTGCATCATGCTACTGCTGAATATTGCTTCTTTTTCAACCACTAGCATATCTTGCTCAATGACATCGATGTAATCTTGGTAAATAACTTCGATCAACGAAAGATGACTTCTAAGTTCATCTGTTAGGGCACCGATACCACTTTCAAAATCTTCTGTTAGATACCTCATTTGATTGTTCTCAATTTGAGCGACGAAGCCATCAACACGACTGGAATACGCGAGGTAGAACTTGTAATTCTCCACTCCATTGTAATTGGTAGCATTTAAAATTCGGAGCTGGCTTGCATTAACATATGATTCGAGACTTGCCAGATGTTTGATTGACTCAGTGGAAGCCAGGAAGCTCTGCGATAATTTTTCTGACAAAATTGCTCTGTTATGAAGAAAATACGTCAAATAGCTTAAAAACATCAATATTAATACTAATACGATGGTGCTGAATCGAAGAGCCCTTTTGTTCTTAAATATTTTCAGGTCCATTTGACGTTCAACCAGATCGGCGTTCAAGTATATTTAGACCCAATAAAACTGCAACAGAAAACGTCTTGCACGAATTAATTTAGATATCATAAGGCCTCCAGTAAGATTGCGCGCTAAAAAACTAATTTTCCCGTGGGTAAATAATTGTTTTTATGTATTAATTTTAATTACAGAATGTAGCCGTTGAGGTGCGAAATATCCACTTTTATTCTTATAAATCAGCTCGAAAATGACCGCATTTGGTATCTAAAAACAAACTCAATTGCGCAAGCTACTTATGAAATTTAAAGTTGAAGCTTTAGTCTAATTAATTTATCCCATTGTAAAATCAAAATAGACGTAAAAACACATAATTTGTCGATAAATTACGAGAAATGGGTCATATCATCCTAATATTGACATACTATAAAACTGCGAGGATTACAGTTATCGGATCAACAATCGCAGCAGAAAAGCTACAATTATTAACCTTTAGTCTAATTATTATGCTGAAGAATGTGAAACCCTAGTTTTACTTCTTCCTCTCATGTCAATATTAACTAGGAGCGCTATATTAGTTAATTAGACATAAAACAAAAAAGATTCACGCGATATATGTTGCCGAATTAGATCAGGCTTTATATTTTTCCTGCTTATTTAAGATGCCTTATTCTGGCGGGTTACAGACAAAATTTGATAATTCCTTAACCTCCTGTGAAGTTAAATCTGTGTTATTTTAAATTCAATATTTCCGCGCATAACACTAAAAGAACCCGAGAAATCATGATGTTATTGCAACACATACGTAATAATTTATATTTTTTTATCCGAACTGGCCGATTTTTAATAAATTAATTTGGCATTAAGAACTCAGCAGCGTTTTTTCATCAATGTCCTCAATCGAGCGAGCGCCTGTTAATGTCATCGCCACATTTATCTCTTTAGCGTAAATATCCAATAAATTTTCAACACCATTTTGGCCACCTGCTGCCAACGCATAAATATATGATCGTCCTATCATCGCGCAATCGGCACCCAGGGCAAGCGCTCGCACAACATCTAGTCCATTGCGAATACCTGAATCCATTAGTATTTTTATCTCTCCCTTTACTGCATCAGCAATTTTTGGAAGTGCGGATGCCGTTGACATGACGCCATCTAACTGTCTCCCTCCGTGATTTGAAACCACTATGCCATCGGCACCAAATCGCACAGCTTCTTTTGCATCCTCTTCATCCAGTATGCCCTTTATGACAATTGGTCCTTCCCAAAAATCGCGGATCCAGTCTAGATCATTCCATGATATAGACGGGTCAAAATTGTTTCCCAGCCAACCAATGTAGTCTTCTAAACTTATTGGTGCTCCTAGATATTTCGAAACATTGCCGAGGTCGTGAGGTTTACCCAGTATACCTACATCAATTGCCCAGCGAGGATGCATAGTTGCTTGAATAATCCGCCTGTAAGCAGCATAAGCGCCACTCATTCCAGAATGCACATCGCGATATCTCGCGCCAGGTACAGGCATATCCACTGTAAACACCAACGTTTGTACGCCGGATGTTTTTGCACGTTCCAACACGTTTTTCATAAATCCGCGATCCTTTAACACGTATAGCTGGAACCACATAGGTTGAGTCAATGCTGGCATCACCTCTTCAATCGGGCACACCGATACCGTTGACATAGTAAATGGTATTCCTTTATTTTCAGCTGCAACTGCCGCTTGAACCTCACCTCTCCTCGCATACATTCCAGTTAACCCAACAGGTGCTAGTACCATAGGCATTGATAGCGTTTGCCCAAACAGTTCAGTCGTCATATCTAACTCAGACATGTTTTTTAAAACGCGTTGGCGTAGCGCAACTCCTTCCAAATCAGAAGAATTACGGCGTAACGATTTTTCTGTATAAGAGCCACCATCGATGTAGTGAAATAGGAAAGGCGGGAGTATAGATTTTGCCGCTTTTCGATAATCGGAAGGGGAAGATATTCGCATTAAACCTCCTATAACATACTTTAAACGGCCAGCTTATCAGCAACAGTTTTCGTCCTGATACACGTGGATATCGATGTGACTACTAAAGCCTTATTACTTTATGTGAAGATACTTTTTAACTGGCCAGTTTGATACTAGCCCTTAGTGGAATAAATTTTAGTTTTTTAAATGTTTGTGCATTCAAAGATGAAATGAACAGCATTACCTTATAGTTGTGATTAAATGGACGGCGAAAAAACTCTGAGATAAACAGATTTTGCAAAATAAGTGGTTGACACAATTCATCTCAAATCTATAATACGCGTCCACTTGTTAAAGACAAATATGGACGCATAGCTCAGTTGGGAGAGCACCGCCCTTACAAGGCGGGGGTCGCAAGTTCAAGCCTTGCTGCGTCCACCACTCTTTTTTCAAGTGTATTCAATTCTTTAGGACGCATAGCTCAGTTGGGAGAGCACCGCCCTTACAAGGCGGGGGTCGCAAGTTCAAGCCTTGCTGCGTCCACCATCTCTGCAAATCCGTATTCCATTATCACAAAGAGCATTGGGCATAACGCTGATTTATTACCGCTCGTCTTATAAGATAAAATCAAACTAAAACTTAATAACTCGAGTAAAACTTCATACTTATAATGTTCTAATCTCGCTAAAAAAATGGTTATCCACCTATTAATGCTTTATCCGGGCTTGTGAGCTTCCTAGCAATGATTAATCTACACCGTTCCTATAAAACAATAATCAACTGTTTCCTTATTTTGCCTTTCATCATGTTCTTATCCGGTTGTGAACAAAGAATGAGTAATGTGGTAGGTTATGACAAGACTTTAGATACGCCGGTAAAGGAGAGTTGTTTTAATAGCGTATTTGATGAATTTCAAGAAACAACGCGATACAACATATCACTACCGACCATTGTTCAAGCAAATGGTGAGTTAAGGTATTATGAGATACGAATTGATGGGTCCCAATTTAACGAGAATACATCAACCTTCGCATCAATCGCCCATTCATTATCCGTAGATTTTTCAAACGAATTAACGAATTTGTGCAACGTTTAAAGAGGCATAGCTTGCAGACGGTTGATGATAACGTCTATGTTTTTGGGTAGGATTTGACTTATACACGCACCCTAACCCTCTGGAGACACATCATGATTGAGCCGGTATTAACCGTAAATGCAACATCCATCATTGACGAGTTACTCGATGTTCTCAATGAGCACAATTGGTTATTGTTTATCGCCATTAAATTAGAAAAAGATGACGCGAACCAATGGTATGCGTTTGAAGTTGATACTGTGCGCTGGTTAGCTAAAGATGCAGAACCTGGCAAAACTGTAGCTGAGACACTAGAGCTTGAGCAAGCTATTCCCACTCCTGCTTACCATGTGCATCAAGACAAAGTTTCAAGCAATGATTATTATTTATTGATTGAAGGTGACGAAGCGATCGCAGTAAATAAACCTGCAAACGTTTTAGAAACCGTAAGCCATTGTTCTGGCGTTCGCGGTGGGATTGATGCTGACACTAATCCCGCGATTCCTCATCCTCAACAAGATACATCATCACAGTCTGAGACAAAGCCTGTTGATTCACGCATTGTGCCTGTGTATTTTGCTACCGATAGAAACCTCAATAAAGCATCAGGCCCGACGCAACGGTTTGGAGGAGAAAGAGATAAATTACGCTACGGTTTGGCGGAGGTCCGCATTCCTGAAAACCACCAGCGCGGCAATCTTGAATCGCCCAAATGGTGGAAACTAGAACGCAAAGAAAACCCAAAACGCCATGTCACCATGATGGACTTGGAGCTGCTAGATTGGAATGGATTTCAAGAGAGATTTGAAAAGCGTCAGGCTGAACTGCACAGCAAGGATGTCTTTCTGTTTGTCCACGGTTACAATGTCAGTTTTGATGCGGCAATGAAACGCACAGCCCAAATCTGTTGGGATTTGCGATTTCCGGGCACCTGTATGGCTTATTCTTGGCCATCAACAGCTAATCTACTTGGATATACGCGCGATGAAGCTGCCGTTCACTGGTCAGAACACAATTTCAAATCATTTTTACTTAATATTGGCAATTCACCTTCGGTAAGAAAAGTGCATATAATGGCCCACAGTATGGGGAATCGTCTGGTTACCGAAGTGCTCTCACAACTGTCTGAAGAAGTCTCACCATTTTTGGGTCAGGTAATTCTTGCCGCACCCGATGTGGACGAGGGTGTATTTACCAATATCGCTGAACATATTTCTGATTTGGCTGCTCAGGTAACTTTATATGCATCATCTAACGATTTAGCATTGCGGCTATCGAAGTTTGTCCACGGATATAGACGCGCAGGCGACTCTTCGCCTCAGCCTGTTGTTATTGATCCCGTTGTCAGCATAGACGCATCTCGCGTATCAACAGACTTACTTGGCCACAGTTATATCGGCGACGACACGTCAATACTATCTGATGTGTACTGGCTTTTAAAAGATGGACGACAACCACAATCAAGAGATTTTTACCTTAGTCAAACGGTAGGGCAAAACGGTCAATATTGGGTTTTTAATCCGTAAAATTATTGAACCAATTGTTTGCTCATTAGGAATGATAGCTGTAAACGGATACATGGATTGTTTATTGGTCAAAATGCGGGAGGGGATTTTCAGATATTGAGGTCACATCGAAAAGCGCTTTCATCATTGTGCGTTCCCGTTGGATAATCGGGTCAATAAAATCGTGTACATTTCCTAGTTTAGCAAAAGCATGAAAACCTTGTTCCAGCGTGTGATGCAGGTTTTCAACGCCTGCTACTTGGGCGGGTTTTCGAGCTAGCTTGAGGATAATTGAGACGCCTCGAATTTTCACAACTTGTGCAAGGCGCAGTCCTAGCTTCTCGATCAGCAGAATTTGTTCCTCTCGCATTTCTAGATTATTGCACTGCTGATAGGCCTTATAGTAATTGTCTCGATCTACAGGTTTATTCTTAAGCTCCGCAACCATGCGTAGGTCAAGTGCCAAAGATAGACTGTTGAGACGAAGGGCTTCGTGCAATGCAGCCACTGCCTTGTCAGGTAGAACCTTAACCAGTTTTGGGACAACGCCGGCTATTTCTATATCTCTGTCGCTAAAGTCTTTCGACCCATATATTTCATCAATAAAAAATTGCATGGCGGGCTTAGACCGTTTTTGGTGCCAGAAGTCCGCGTGCGACGAGAGCAATCGTTTGGTTTGCCATTCCTGAAGTCCTCTGATCGAATGCTGGAGACTCTGTTGCTTTATCTGAGTGTGCATTCGTGAAGTATCATCGAGCAATTCTACAATTTTATCTTGTTCCATCGACATAATTTTGAATGCTCCGATATTAAACGCTTCTAAGTAGCGGCACTTCCCCTAATTTCGCCCGAGTTCTTCATGCGACGTTACCCAGTCCAGCGAGGAAATCGCACAAGCAAGCGATATTTCTCCTGCAAGCGCTACCGATGTAACGATTTCTGCAAATTTCATAACGCCTCCAGGGCCATAACAACCGAGCATTTCCAGACATTCGCGTTGTGTCCCTAGCCCTGTACCACCTCCACAAGTGGCGACAATGAGTGAAGGTAACGTTAGCGACAAATACAAGTCTCCTTGCGCTGTGACTTCTGCATATAAAATGCCTGCTGATGACTCTGAAACATTCGCCACATCTTGTCCGCAGGCAATAAACATAGCGGTTATACCGTTGGCTGCGTGTAAGCCATTGTTATTTACACCAGACAGAAACGATCCTACAGTCGCCACACGCTGATGCGTGGCGATTTGCTCCGGCTCTACGCGCATGACGTCGATTAAATGCTGACGTTTTATTGTTGCTTCAGCCACTACGCGTTTACCTCGCGTATTCAGTATATTAATGAAGGACGATTTTTTATCGGTCGCCATATTGGCTTCAAGAAAAAAGTTTTTGACACCCGAGTAGTTTTCCAAAATCCACGCACAGGCAAAATGGGTTGCTCTGCCGACCATGTTCTGGCCTCCAGCATCTCCTGTCGTGTAGTTAAAACGAAGAAAAGCAAATTTGTTCGCATTGTAAACTTCGATATTGCGTAATTTGGCAAATGCATCAGTTTTCTGCGACACCTGCCTTATTTTTTCAATGTTGTTTTTTACCCAATGCCCAAAATCTCTGGCATGCCTTGCATCTTCAAAGACAAAAACGGGTGCCCGCTGCATTGCATCATTTAAAATAGTGGCTTTTATACCACCGGACATATTGAGTAATTTCATACCTCGATTATAGGAAGCGACGAGTGTCCCTTCAGTCGTCGCTAGTGGCACGAGAAATTCGCCTTCAGCATGCTCTCCATGGACATGGATGGGCCCTGCTAAACCGACGGGCACTTGTGCCATACCGCAGAAGTGCTCGATATTACCGGGTAAGGACGTTAGGTCGGCATTTTCATCAAATAGCTTTTGGGGCGAAACGCCACACATTTCTGATATGTACTTTCTTCTTTTTTCAATGATCTCTGGGTGAAAGTCATTTTGACGATTGCGCGGTATTTCATTCGGGGCGTTGTCTTGTGATTTAATTGTATCCTGTAACACCAATTCTATTTGGCCAAATGGTTTTACCATTATAGATACTGAAAAATCCAAAATGTCCGTATCTTCATTTAGTTGTTCATTGATATACAAGGTCAATACGGCGCCAAGCGGGAATTCAACCCCTTCTGTTTTACCTTCACAATCTATGGATATGGCTTTATCTTCATTGAACACTAATCGTATGTTGGAAAAATCAATTTGTTTTCCATTAATACTCAGTCCAACAAGTTGTATAAATTTCGCGCTATTGATGCGATTCTTTAGGGAGAATAAAAATCCACTTTCCGTTTTTTTTAAGCTTCCTCTTGTATAAAGTTGTTTCAACATGGCTTGTGGAATTTTCATGGCAGGCTCTCCGGCAATAGCTGTTGAACTCATTATCTAAAAATACTCATAGTAAATGTTGATAATGATCAATAAAAAAATGCCTATTTGCTACAAGCTAATAACAATGTGATTTCAATCAAATATGCACCCTATTCTTACCCGCTATCCTGCTGGTAACGGTCTAATCAGAGTGCAAAAGATTATTTAAAGAATCTGCAAGCACTTTTTAACGAGTCTAAAAGTAATGGCCAGCAAATTAAACACGCTTGATTATGCATTTTTAACCCTTGAAAAACCCACGACTCCAATCAATGTTGCAAGTCTCACCATTATGGAGATCCCAGATGATCATAAGGGCAATTACATAAGGGATTTGCTAAAGGGTTTATTGCGTCAACCCGCCACTGGACTCTTTAGCCAAAAACTGAATTATCCATTCACCGGCTCCCTTCCAACATCAATACCATCATGGATTGATGATGATAATTTTGATATTAATTATCACGTCAGACATGTAGCATTGCCGGCACCGGGTTCAATGGACGATTTACTGTGTCTTACCTCACGATTGCATGGGAGGCCCCTAGAACGCACCAGACCACTCTGGGAGTTTTACTTGATAGAAGGCGTGGAAAACAATCGTTTTGCTATATACTTAAAAATGCACCATGCAGCGATAGATGGCATGGGCGGTGTTGAGCTAATGAAGCGCTGGTTCAGTGACACGCCAACAGACGAAGTAAAAGCGCCTTGGGCGTGCATGCCAACACCCGCAGAAAATAAAAAGCACTTGTCCGACTATCTGTTCACATCGACCACAAAGCTGTTTTCTCAAATGGTCAGTAACACAATGATGGTACAAGACTTGTCAAAAATGCTCTTTGGCCAGTATTTAAAAACGATCGGTTTGGACAATAGCCATTCTCCTGTGCCCTTTACATCACCTCGGTCGATATTAAATGTCCCCATTAACAGCACGAGAAGATTTGCCGTGAAATCATTGCCGCTGTCTGATATCAATTCCTTGTGCGCACCCACAGATGCAACCATTAATGATATTTTGCTTTTTTTATGCTCATCCGCAATCCGTAAATACCTGCTGGAAAAAGACAGTCTACCGCACCGTTCTCTCACTGCTTCAGTGCCGGTTGCCGTAAGTAAGAAGAAATCTCATAAGTCATCACACAACGGTAATCAGCTCACCTATGTCATAGCAGATTTGGCAACCGACGAATTAGAGCCGTTGAAACGCATTGAAAGGATTGTTGACTCCACAAAAGATGCAAAACGCGAACTCGTTGGCATTTCATCGGCTGCTACAACTAGCTTTGCTTTTCTTGCGCAGGGGCTAGTTGCAATAGTCAATCAGTTACGAATGTCAAAGCTAATGCCACCGGCTGCAAACCTGGTTATTTCAAATGTCCCTGGACCTAAAAACACATTGTATTTTGGCAACGCAAAAGTAAGTACCTCGTATCCCTTATCGGTACTCATTGATGGTCAAGCGCTTAACATCACCGTAATAAGCTATCAGGATACAATTAGTTTCGGTTTACTTGCCTGTCAGGATACTATTCCAGACTTGGAGGTGATCGCTGATAATATTGAATCATCTTTTGACGATCTAAAAGCAGTTTTAAATCAAGGGAACTGAAGACATCTATTCCGATAATCGTTCTATCACAAAAAGCTGTGAGGATACTCCACACTCACCCCGCAACTGTTGCTGCCATAAAAATAATTTACAAAATCGTAATAATAAATATACATTCGCCTGAAGAAACATTAGACTTACGCACTACTTGTACGACCAGTTAAAAAACCCACAAATAAATCGAATAGAACCTGAAAAATGATGACATTTGGTGCATATCAAAAGAATGTCTTTCCAAGTTGCCATTCACGTTTTCTTGTGAATTTATTGTAAATCTACAACCAAGTTGAAAAGATCTACGGTGTGATTTTTACATGTCAATTTACAATCAATGGTCTATATTTATTTTAACGGTGATTAAAAAAATACAAAAACATTAATGACATAAGAGAGTATTGAGTAGCGATAATTTGCTCTGCAGGTTATCGCTTATTCAATGGGGATTCACTTGTAAAATCTGTAACATATTTTTTACTTTACAACTTTTTCAAAGGAGCGCTGGAGCATTTATGCAAAAATCCAAGTTTCTGTTTTCTACTCTGACTGCTGCATGCCTTACGCTTGGACTTACTGGCTGTGGTGGTGATGACAACGACACCATATCGTTACCTGAAGTACCACAAAGAATGGTAGCTGTTTATGCTCCTTCATCAGGTTCTTTACCTGTACCGAATGATATTTTGTTCCTGGGCTCTGAAGATTTAACAATCAACATCCCAGTGGCCGACCCAACAAATTTCTCAGACCCGCAGGTTGCAATAAACGCGCTGGACGGCTGGTCTGCAATTACACCCTTCTCAATCGAGTTCAGTGATTTAGGCGCCGGGTTAACACTATCGGCTGATTCCGTTGTTGGTGGTGCTGGTGTGCATATTTTTCAGGTCAATATTGCGCGGCCAGAAGTCGCGCCTGGCATTGTTGCACCGACTGGGCCTGTGACCAGTGTTATTCGAGAACTCACGCCTAATCAGGAGTATGCAGTTCAAGTCACCGGAGGCGACTCTATTGCAATTATCCCATTAGCGCCGTTACAGGCATCAGGTGCTTACATGGTAGTGCTTACGGATGCATTGCAAGACAACGCCGGAAATTCAATAAGCGGTGATTCTCAATACATCATTTCAAAATCTCAGACAGAGATATCACCCACATCTTCTGTCGCCGGATTAGAGCCTGTTAGACAATTGGTAAATGCGATGGAAAGTGCGGCGGATAATGCGGGTATCCCACGTGAAAGCATTATTCTGAGCTACCAGTTTGTAGTTCAATCCGTAGGGTTTGCCACGCAAACCGCAAAAGCTGTCTATATAGACGGGCCTATCGCACAAGGTGCGACTCCGTTAACCAGTTTTAGCAGTCTGATGACGGACACAACGCCATTCACAGGAGTAGGTGCAGCAAACCTTTACAAAGGCTCTATAGCACTTGCTTATTTATTAGGTTCGCCATCGATGGAGAATCCTACTGCACCATTAAACACGCCATGGCGTGCGGTCGAACAATTACCCTTAGGACCTGATGGTGCGTTGGTACCGAACCCATTTGGTGAGAACTTATCCTACGCAAATTCATTGCCTCGGCTTAATAGTCAAGAACTGGCGCCGTTATTGGTTTCAATGCCAAAACCCGAGCTATGTCCAAAACCAGAAACTGGCTATCCAGTGACTATCTTTCAACACGGCATCACTTCAGACAGAACAAGCGCGTTAGGATTGATGGATTCCCAAGCGGCACCTGGTAGTTGTCGCGTCGTCATTTCAATGGACCAGCCGCTTCATGGCATCACTGCAGACAACCCAGTACATCTAGGATTGCAAGCAGCTTCCGGGGGTGTGCTAGGTATTTTCGAGGGTTTTACACCAGGTGGACTCAGAGAGCGCACTATGGGCGTAGATTTTCAAAACAACGCAACTAGTTTGCCTGGACCCGATGGGATCCCAGATGCATCTGGGGCGCATACTATAAATCTGGCAAACCTTCTGGTTGCTCGAGACAACTTGCGTCAGGCTGCTTTTGATTTGTTACAGTTGGAAAAAGCGATACCGTTTATGGACATTGATGGAGGAGGTCCTGATTTAGATGCCACCAACGTCACCTTTGTTGGGCATTCTTTGGGCGGTATCGTAGGGTCTAACTACGTCGCCTATTCTGACTTACTTCAATCTGCAGCGTTAGTTAATCCAGGCACGGGGATTGTAGGCCTGTTAGATGCGTCACTTGCATTTGGTGATACTATTCGCGGCGGTGTCGCAGCAGCCGCTGGACTGACGCCTGCAGACCCTGAGTTTCCAGCAACTTACGCTGCTTTCCAGTTCGCAGCACAAACTGTCATCGATAAAGCAGACCCCGCTAACACGGCAGCAATTGCCCTTATAAATGACATACCAACTCTTTTGATGCAGAACCTTAATGACCCCGTCGTCCCGAACAGTGCACCACTGGCACCGCTATCTGGAACCGAGCCAATGGGACGGGTACTCGGTTTGACAGTAACGCCAAATGACGCACCCGGACAAGTCGTTGGCAGTCGCCTCTTTTCCAAGCTGAACTCTGGAGGGCATGCAACCCTGCTAACCCCGGCAGGACCAATGGGTGCAGCCGACTTCTTAACGGTAACAACCGAAATGCAAACTCAAATAGCGACCTTTTTTGAAGCACAAGGTGCCGCAATTGTTGTAACAGACCCGGGGTTACTTGATGACTAGTTTAATCAATACCAATTTATTTCGAGATACGGAATTGCAAATGAAGACAAAAACAGTGCAAAAATCCTACCTCGCTGCCGCCGTGGCAACCCTATTATTTTCAGGTACAGGCAACGCAGCGGAGTTCTACTTTGGAGAAGACGAGAATATCGTACTTCAAATAACTTCCAAACTCAGTGTTGGTGCAAGTTGGCGGTTAGAAGATGCTGACCCCGCACTCATCTCAGCTATTAATGGTGGTACCGGCGTCAGCAATACGTCTGATGATGGCAACCTAAACTTTGAAAAAGACAAGACCTTCTCAAAGACCATCAAAGGCCTACACGATATTAATTTAAGCAAAGACAATATTGGTGCCTTTTTACGATTTAGATACTGGTATGACAAAGAACTCAAGGATGAGATACGCCCACACGGCCACGTCAATAACTCATATACAGTAAATGCACCTTTAAATGATGATGGATTCTCAGATTTTGGGAAATTCTCAGGCATTGAGGTATTGGATGCCTACGTTTATGGCCTCTTTGACTGGGGTGACATTCCGGTGGATATTCGCATCGGTCGTCAAGTGATCAGCTGGGGAGAAAGCACCTTTATTCAGGGCGGGATAAACTCTACCAACCCATTTGACGTCAGCGCACTGAGGCGACCGGGCGCAGAGCTTAAAGAAGGTTTGCTACCGGTGGGAATGGCTTATATAAACGCCGGTGTTACTGAGAACCTCAGCATTGAAGCCTATTACCAGTTTGAATGGGAAAAAACGCAGGTTGATGGTTGTGGTACCTTTTTCTCGACATCAGATTTTGTCGCTGATGGATGTAACGCCGTAGTCGTTGGATCTGGATTCTTTTTAAATGATTTTGAAGGGTTACAATTTGGTTTTGCACCCGTTCGAAGTCCCGATGTTGAACCCGATGATGGTGGTCAATATGGTTTAGCGTTCCGTTATTATTCACCAGAGTTAAATGATACAGAATTTGGATTGTACTACCTAAACTTCCACTCCAGGCTGCCATTAATTAGTGGCAGAGGTACCAGATGGACAGAGTTTGCACCTATCCCTTTCTTGCCATGGGTTAATGCCGCGCAAGCGTTTGAAAGTTTCCAGGCGGATCCAGATCCGGTTAACAATTCACTAGGAGCATTGTTAACACAGCTAGGGATTGGCAATAACCGAGCGGCAGTAGATGAGTTTAATCCGAATTACTTTATAGAATTCCCAGAAGACTTAAAACTCTACGGTGCAAGTTTCGCAACAAATGTTGGCGGAATTGCGCTGTCTGGTGAAATTTCGTACAAGCCTGACACACCAATACAAGTAAACGGCAACCACCTCTTGTCTGCCGCCTTGACGCAAAACCCATTATTGCCCTTTAGTCAGCGCGTAATAGACGCTGGGCCGGGTGGGTATATACGGGGCTGGGACGAATTTGATGTAACTCAGGTACAGATGACCGCACTTTCTTTCTTTGACCAAGTGCTCGGCGCTGCTCGCCTTACGTTTATCACAGAAGCTGGGCTGGTCATGACTGATGGTATTGAAACAGCGGCGAATACACGTGGAATTTATTACGGTCGTAATACGCTTTTTGGCCTAACACTTCCATTTGCTGATCTCGATGGCGGTGGACAAGAAGGACATGTCACTGGCACTGCATGGGGTTACCGCATGCGGGCTCAGTTGGATTATCCGAACGCCATTGGCGGCGTTGCGCTAAAACCTACTATTTCTTGGAACCACGACGTCCATGGATACTCACCTGAACCCGGGCAACAATTTAACGAAGGACAAAAATCATTCGGACTTTCACTGGAAGCCGTTTATCAAAATAACTACTCGGTCAGTGTTTCATACCGGCAGTTTACAGGCGGCGACTATAGCGTGTTATCTGATAAAGACTTTGTCAGTGTTAGTTTTGGACTGACTTACTAATTAGGAAGCGTAAATTTATGAAAAGTATTATTTTAACAGCAGGTGCAGTAACGCTATCTTTATTAGCCTTTCCTGCTCTAGCGAAAGTCTCTGCAGAACAAGCAGAGCAACTTGGCACAACGTTGACGCCGTTAGGTGCGGAACAGGCGGGTAACGCCGCCGGCACAATTCCAGCTTGGACCGGCGGTTTGACAAGTGAAAACACGCCAGCAAGTGAAGATAGCGGAAGGCCTAAGAATCCTTTTCCAGATGACCAACCGCTATTTGTGATCACCGCGGAAAATCTAGACCAATACAGAGATAATCTTAGTCCTGGCCAAATCGCGATGTTTGATAAATACGCCAGTTATAAGATGCCTGTTTATGAGACACGGCGCACAGCTGCATATTCACAAGAGCTTTATGACATCGTCAAAAAGAATGCGTTAAACGCCGAACTGATTGAAGGCGGGCTAGGTCTGAAAAACTTCGACACTACGATCCCATTTCCTATCCCAAATAATGCGACTGAAGTTATCTGGAACCACATTACCCGTTTTCGAGGGGGGTCGGGTGAACGCTCAATCACTGCGATTCCTGTGCAAGCAGACGGCTCATATGTCCCTATCAAAATGAAAGAAAGTCTAGCGTGGCCTGAATTTCTTACCACGGGTCGTGATCCAGATAAGGACGATAATGTACTGTTTTACTATTTACAAATCATTACCGCGCCAGCGCGTTTAACGGGAACCGCTCTTTTGGTGCATGAAACAATTGACCAAGTAAAAGAGCCTCGACGAGCGTGGATATACAACTCTGGACAGCGTCGCGTGCGCCGTGCACCGAATGTCGCTTATGACGGCCCGGCAGTCGGTACCGATGGTCTGAGAACTGCAGATAACTTTGACATGTATAATGGCGCACCTGACCGCTATGATTGGGAGCTCAAAGGTAAGAAAGAGATGTATATCCCTTACAATTCTTACAAACTTATGGACACCAATGCCGAATATGAAGATATTGTGCAGCAAGGTCACTTAAACGGAGACTTTCTTCGCTATGAGCTACACCGAGTATGGGTCGTTGAAGCAACGTTGAAAGACGGTGCACGCCATATTTATGACAAGCGTGTGATGTATATCGACGAAGACACATGGAATGCTGCCGTTATTGATCACTACGATGGTCAAGGGGCGTTGTGGCGTGTCGCTGAAGCACACTTAATTCAGTTCCACGACATCAATACGCCTTGGATGGTTGCAGAGGCGCTTCATGATCTCAACTCTGGACGATATCTTGTCACCGGCTTAAGTAATGAAGAGCCACGTTTTCTGCGATGGGATATAGAAGCAAAACGCCGTGATTTCTCTTCCTCTGCACTTCGCCGAGTAGGAAGATAAGGTTTGATAGTATGGTAGCTGGAGTTTTTCTAGCTACCTCTCACGTCATTCCAACGCAAGTTGGAATCTCGCAAAACCTGCGGCTAATTCAAATATTCCGTTATCCCAACGAGATTGCGATTTTCATCGCAATGACGTCTTTTCATAGATGCGCGATTCTGCCTTCGTCATTCCAACACAAGTTGGAATCTCGAAAAGCCTGCGGCTAGTTCAAATATTCAGTTATCCTAACGTCATTGCAATTGCCATCGCAATGTCGACTTTTCATAGATGCGCGATTCTGCCTTCGTCATTCCAATACAAGTTGGAATCTCGAAAAGCCTGCGACTAGTTCAAATATTCCGTTATCCCAACGAGATTGCACTTGCCATTGCAATGACGTCTTTTTATAGGGCGTCTTTTATTGCGCCATAGCAACGACAGATCACGCTGTGATTTTTGTTTCTTCGAGCGTTTGGTCTTGTTTTGGTGTTTTGGGTCCAATTCTCAACAACCATGCAATTGCCGGGATCAGTGTCAATGCGCCCAACATATTAAAAAGGAACATAAACGTTAGCAGTAATCCCATATCTGCCTGAAACTTAATTGGAGAGAAAACCCAGGTTGCTACGCCTATTGCCAAGGTCACACCGGTAAAAGCGACGGCCTTACCTGTGGCATTAAGCGCATACAAGTAGGTTTCGTATAGTGGTTTACCCTGCCCCAGTGCTTCCTTTACCTTGCTGAATATGTAAATCCCATAATCAACACCAATACCGACACCTAGCGCAATCACGGGCAAAGTAGCAACTTTAACGCCGATGCCAAGGATCCCCATGAGACCCTGACTCAGAATCGATGTTAAAATAAGCGGTGTAATGATACTGATGACTATGCGACCCGATTGGAATGAAATCAGACAAAGAACTATCACGACAGAATACACCCATATCAACATTTCAAACTGAGCATCTTCGATAACCATGTTGGTCGCCGCTTCAATACCGGAATTTCCTGCCGCCATCAGCAAATCGACACCTTGTGTATCGTTTTCGGCTTTAAAAGCATTTACGGCCTCGACAACTGATTCCAGTGTTTCCGCTTTATGGTCGTTTAAAAATATTAATATCGGTGCCATCGTACAGTCTTGGTTAAACAACCCGGGAGGCACTTTTGCCAAGGAAGCATTGGTAATAAATTGATTTCGGTTGAGGCTGTACCATTTGATTGAACCTTCGTTCATCCCAAAGAGGCCAAACTTAGATACATCTGTCAAAGACAACACATCCTGCACGCCAGGCGTATTCTTCATATGCCACTGAAACTGGTCAATCGATGCTAAAGTAGGGTATAGCATGCAGGATTGCTCCGCCGTTGTCGCCATTACAACAAAGACGTCAGTACTGGTACTATAATTATCAACAAGATAAGCATTATCTAGATTATATCGCGAGTCAGGGCGTAGCTCGGGCGCGCCTTTATCCAAATCACCTATTTTCATAAACTGTGAAAAATACAAACCCAAAGCGCAAAGGACAACTGCTGTGAATAATGCTATTTTCGCAGCGGGTGGTTGAGCAAACGAAGCAAATACACGCTCGACCGTGCTTATAGTTTCGATAGACGCTCTTCCTCGTTCTAAACTCCCAGGAGATACACCGATATAGCTCATCGCTATGGGTAGGGCGACTAAATTGGTGATAATAATTACTGCAACACCAATACTCGCCGCTATGGCTAACTCTCGGATCACGCCAATGTCAATCACCATCAAAGTGGTAAACCCTATTGCATCGGAGACCAAAGCAGTTATTCCTGCTATATACAGCGAACGAAATGCAAGCCTCGCTGCCTCTAATTTGTTTGCGCCTTCTACAGTTTCATTAATTATTGCATTTACAATCTGCACCCCATGACTAACGCCTATTGCAAAGACCAGAAAGGGTACAAGCATGGAGTACGGATTAATACCGTAACCCAATAAATGCAAGATCCCCAATTGGCAAAAAACAGCAGAGATAGAAAACGTTAACACTGCCAGCGTGCTGCGTAAGCAGCGGGAATACCACAGCAGAAACACAAACGTTATTACAATGGCGATAAAGAAAAAGCCTATCACCTGCAATGCACCATCTATGAGGTCACCCACCACTTTTGCAAAACCGACAATACGAATGTCTATCGCTTCGCTGTTATGTTTATCTCGGATTTCTTCTAAAAGAGCAGAGAGTTCCTGATAGTTGATTGGTTGACCCGTTTGAGGATTAATGTCCTGAAGCGGCGCAAGAATTACCGCTGACTGATAGTTATTGCCAATTAATCTGCCAACCTCACCCGATTTAAATACATTCGCCTTGAGGATTTCTATGTATTTGTCTGAACCGTCATAGCCATCGGGTACAACAGTACCACCCACATAACCTTCTTCGGTAACTTCTGCCCAACGAACATTTGGCGTCCAAATCGATTTCAACTCACTTCGATTAATACCAGGAATAAAAAACACATCGTCAGTGACCTGTTTAAGAATTTCCTGATACTCTGCATTAAAAATGTCGCCGTTTTTACTCTCAACTACAATTCGAACGACATTGCCTAAAGCAGCTAGCTCCGTTCTATATTCAAGATAATTGTTTACAAATTCATGATCGCCAGGAATCATTTTGGTGAAGCTTGCTTCTGGCTGAACCTTCGTTGCTTGAAAGGCTAAAAAAGCAATAACGACAACGATGATAGTCATGACGGTCTTTCTATAACCAAATACTATATTTTCAAAAAGTCTCTCTAATTTATGAGAGTAGTCTGCCATGATCCCATCATCCTGTTTTTATATCATTAAAACAGTGGTTCGCTTTAAGGGCGAAAAACTGATTGTATTATTAGCCACCGTTTAGCGAGTGTTTCTTCATATAGTTCTGCTATTTTGGCGCATGCAAAAGCGGTTAAAGCGCCCACGTGACAATGCCATATTGGCCCACAAGAATGAGCTCACCATCACTGACAAGCGGTTTTGAAAAAGCGGCACCCGATGGATGTACTCGCATATTGAGTTCGTTCATGTTGGTCACGTCGAAGTCGACAACTAACCCACCGTGACCCACTACATATGCTCTGCCATCCTGTGTAATTGTTCCGCCTTGAAAACTACCGCTGGTTTCAACGCGCGTGAGTGACCAGGTTTTCCCCGCATCATTTGACACCATCAAATTCCCTTGCAAACCATAGGCAATAAGGTTTTCAGAGTTGTCCTGTGCATTAATACCAAACATGCTGCCCTGATAAGGCATATTCATGAGAGACCAAGATTGTCCTTTATCAACCGATACAAACGCCGTGCTATTTTCACCCACAATATAAAGCACATCATCGGTGGTAGAAATTATCGAGTTGAGGTGAAATTTATCTGGATTATCTAACCGATAATCGTGTAAAACCCAGTTGTTCCCTTTGTCATTGCTGTAAAGCAATGTGCCATAAGGACCGGCAACAAAAATTTGATCATCTGAAGTAACGGCAATCGACAATAACGGTTTATTTGGACCTTCTTCTTGTTCTAACAGCGTGTCTTCAAGGCTGAACGTATACTCTTCTAAAATAAACTCCAGCTCTTCAATTACATCATCATCATCTGTTGATTCAATCTCATTTTGCAGTTCTTCGATTTGCCGCTCGAACAAAGCGACTTTCAGGTCAAGAAGCTGGTACCCATCAAACACTTTTTTCCATTGTTCACTATCGGGCTCTGCGACAATAATTGCAGAATCATGGCCTACAGCGACTTTCGTTCCATCTGACAATACGTTCACAGCGGTGAGTAATACACTAACAGGCACGTTTTCCTGTTGCCAATCTCCAGGTTTTTGCCATGAAATTACGTGACCTCTCTCGCCTACGGCAAGTACCTGATCATTGTGTGCAACAACATCAATTAACACACTGCTTTCAACCAGGGCGCTTTTGATTGCTGGTCGATTTAGCACATCAATGCTTGCAATTGCGCAAATCGAAAGCACTATCAGTGAGAAAAACAAGAATAGCTTAATTTTTAGAATCATCGTGTTCTAAATTGAAAAATGAATGTTATATATTTGTAAAATCTAGCACTAAAGGAGTGAATTGTGAATGAGATATCCGTAATATTTATTTGGATAAATCTCAAACAACACGTTATTGGCCGTTCATGTCAGGAGGTTTTGAGAGACGTAGGGGCTAACGTTAATTAACACTAAACTTTCGATAGAGCTGCCTTATGCGAGTTTTTAAACCTGACTTTTCCAGACATACATGTAAAAACCGTTCGATTTTTTCGTTTGCCTTGAATATTGCGATTCTTAATGCGTTTTTTTTGCTATGCCGAATAACCCATACGTCAGCACTTTTGGTGGCTACATTGGAAAAACGTTCTTTAAAAGGTGCATCACCTTTGCCAAAGTCATACCATTTTAGCTCGTCATCAGAAACAAGATCTTCAATTTCCAAATACAGCAATAAATAACCCGGCGATATATTACTGTAATTCTGATCGTAGCCTGCCTCGGCTCCATAGACATAGCCTCGTAGCTGATAAGCAATTTCAAACGCGATAGGAATATCGTTGCTGAACATAAGGTAGCAACGCAAATAGCCTAGATTCGCCACTGTTTTCAATAGTGTTCTTTCAGCATCATCATTCTTTACGCGAAGTCCAAACACCTTTGATTGCCAAGAATTAGCAGATATCTGATTTGCATAAATTAAAAAATCATCGACCTCTGATGCTTTTGTACATTTTTGAATTCTGACGCCTTTAGATCTTTTGTGTTTGCGTCTGAATTCCCTATGCGCAGAACTAGACAGTGACGACGAATATTCATTGGCGTCCTTAGGTAATTTGATTCGATGTTTTTTCTGTGTATGCTCAGGCAAGAAAAAGAACAAGTCACGCGGTAAGTTATACTTGCACGCTTCCCATAAAGAGTGATTTTCTTCCAAATCCTCAATCAACATAAAATCGGCTGTGTATCGTTGAAGAATGTTAGTAAACTCACCTAAAATATAACTATCCAATGGATCGTTCTCAACAGATTCGCCAAGGAATCTGTTCCCCGCCAATCTATAACCGTTAAAAATCGAAACGGGAATAAAATCAAAAAAACACTTTTGTGGCACTTCGATAGGCGCCAAAATGGCGAGTTTGCGTCTACCATCCGACGCCTCTGCAACCACCATCAGTAACGGCTTGTTTTTAAATCCTTCAGACTGTGCGATAACGAAATCTGGGTGCTGAAAAATATTGGCGTCTGAGTCTGATTCAAATGCTGACATCCAGATATCACGCCACTCTTTGTTTGATTTCTCTCTATCCATTTGGGCGGCGGCATCCGATACATCAACCGGATAATCATCGATACTAAAGAGTTTTACCTCAACCAATTCTTCGGATATTAATACCGCAGGAGATAAATCGAGTTTTTCACTGCTAGACGAGCTTCGACTATCAGGGTACCTCGAAATCATTACAATGCTCCCGCCCAGCGGTTCTTGATGTTTTCGCCGTTACAACGATCTTGTTTCTTCTTCATCATCATTTAGCATCTGCTATCATCAACAAGTCTTAATGACCTTTTGCGTATTAGCGTATTCCCTAAAGCGGTTGTATTCAAAACATTTAAGCCATTGCGCGTCAACGCAGCTGTCTATTGAGAATTGAATTATCTTATCAATTTAGTGTAATGAAAAACGAATATGGCGGTATTCCGTTTCGAAAACTGAATATTTTCTGTTTTAGCACTCAAAACTAAGGTGTTTTAATCTTTATAAGATGTCGGCGAGTCAGTTACATACTTTAAATCTTATCTCACATCACTGTTTGCTTCGACGACAATGATTTTTGACACTTAAATTGATTGCAAAACGTTTCGGATTTCGAAGACTACTAGCAAGTTCTTGTATACGGATTTAATCTCTCTTATAATTTTTGACTTGAAATTTGACTATATATGCACTAACTGCATGAAATTCAACGTATGTTGCAAAGTAATGGCCTACAAACTTTCGTATTTGAACTAACCGTTTGTTATAAAATGATTTGTATTGCCGATACTTAGTATTGGTAAAGTAGTATCTCATAAGGGTTAGTAAGTGTCCTCCATAATCACAGAATGGTCTCAGCAAAATAAAGACGACTATGGCAAGCGCCCGTTAACAGCGCTGCACAGCCTGCATCAAGGCGACAAATATAGCGATGAGAATTTAGCCAAACTGCTCGAGGAATATCCGAGAAATAAGCTTGGCGTATACACAATGGGGCAAGATCACGAAAATTGGAAAACATTTGTGCCCGGCGATGCCGGTGATTTGTCTGGCGAAGAGATTATTGAAGCAGTAAAGAAAGGTAGAATTTGGCTCAACCTTAGAGCGGTTAATGATGATATTGACGATTACACTCAATTGTGCGAGCAAATGTTTCAGGAAGTCGACTCATACACAGGTTGCTCAACTTACAAACAAGATTTGGGTGTATTGATTTCATCACCTAACGCTCAGGTTTTTTATCACTTAGATATACCGCTCGTGCTATTATGGCAGCTAAGAGGGACAAAGAAAGTCTGGATTTATCCAAATTCTTCTGATTTCGCGCCCGATGAGAACATCGAAGGTATTGTGCTTAAAGAAACAGAAGAAGAGTTCGAATACAATCCAGATTTTGATAGGCATGCACTTGAGATAGAACTTGAGCCTGGTATGTTTGCAAGCTGGCCTCAATTTGCGCCGCATCGTATTGAAAATCACGACATGTTGAATGTGTCATTGTCTGTAGAATACGTAACTATGCAAGCCATCTTGCAGGCAAATATGATGTACACAAATGGCGTTTTACGTCGTCGGTTTGGTTCGACTCCGCTACGAGAAAATAGCTCATTAGTAAGTCTTTGGGTTAAAGCTGCATTCGCCCGAGCGCTCAAGTTAACTCGAAGCGGTCAACAATACCAAAACAAATTCCGTTCGCATTTTAAAATTGATTTATCTGAAAAAGACTGTGTACGCTTTTACGACAAGCCTCAATAGCCCATGTAATTTATACTATTGAGTTATTGTGATGCGGCACTTTCAGTAAGCTTGCTTACTTGGATACCTCTAGAGTTGCTTTACCAAACCTTGCTCCAATCAAACTCAATAAGTTCCGAAACAGGTTTTTAATATCCTCTAAAATCATATACAAACACGGCATCAGCAGTAGCGTTACAAATGTGGCGTAGATAACGGCAAAACCGAGTGCAACAGCCATTGGTATCACAATGACAGCCTGCATACTTGTTTCGAACATAATGGGTAAAACACCCATAAACGTTGTAATTGAGGTGAGCGTTATTGCTCTGAAGCGCGCGCACCCTGCTTCTAGCACAGCATCTTTGACCGTATATCCTTCCTTGCGCCTCGAGTTGACGTAATCGGTCATAACCAATGAGTCATTGATCACAACCCCTGCCGCTGCAATCAAGCCAAAGTTCGACATCATGCTTAAGTCAATATTAAACAATAAGTGCCCTATAACAGCGCCTGTAAAACTGAATGGAATCACCGACATTATTAGCAATGGTTGGGAATAGCTCTTTAATGGAATTGCAAGCAGAATGTAAATTATGATCATGGCAATCGCGAAAAACCTAATTTGCTCAGCGCTTTGTGCTTGTTGCTCTTCAATCGCGCCGCCAAGTTCTGTTTTGACGCTTGGGAACTGGTTTTTCATTTCTGTAAGCAGGTTTTCACGGATGTTTTTTATCAGTTCACCCGGTTCAACAAGCTCTTCATCAATCGATCCCCAAACATAAACGCTGCGATACCCGCCTTCTCGTCGAATGTAACTGATCCCCGGTGTTTCATTTAGTTCAACAACATCGCCCAGCATAACTTCTTGCCCAGTAGGTGTCGAAATCACGGTATATTTTAAGTCTGCAAAACGTTCTCGCGTCAGCTGTGGATAGCGCACCATGACTCTTACTTCTTCGCCATTTCTAAGCACGCGTTGCGCCTCTCCACCGTAGAAACTGGAACCAACCTGATTGGCAATCGTGCGTAAATTTAGCCCTAGATCATAGGCGACGGGTTTTAGAACCATCTGCACTTCTTTGCTTTCTGGGTCAATGGTAGAGCTGACATCAAAAACACCCTTCTCAGTTTGCAGAAGCTCAATAAAGTAACGCCCAGCCGCATTTAGTGTATTTAGGTCAGCACCGTAAATCATATAACCGAACTCACCTGAGTCTCCACTTCCAAACAGGCTGTCTCTAACGGTAATTGACTTCATGCCAGGTATTTCAGGTAATCGCTCTCGCCACATACGCGATAAATCGAACACACCAATTGGCCGCAACTCTTCATCCACTAATGGCACAAGCACTTCTCCGCGCGTACGATTATTGTTAAACACCATTACATCGCGCATCATCCCTGTGCCGTATTCGGCTTTAATTTCTTCTTCAATATCAAGCACTACTTTTTCTAGTATTTGCAATGCATCAATCGTATCTTTGTCCGCGACGGTCTCGCTCATCTCAATAACAATACTAGGAAAATCGTGAGGAACCGAAGGATTGGGTACGCTACGCACATAGTTGCCGTTAATAAGGCCAAATGCGACGAGTATGAGTGATGTAAATGTTGCTAAAGTCAGATATCGATACTGTGTACACTTAGTGACAAACTTTCTATATGGTCCATTCACAAATGCAAAAAATCTAGTATTAAATCTAACGCGCCAGCTGTCTTTTGGCATTGGTTTGAAAGTGGAATGAGCGATATGAGCAGGCAGTATCCACTTTGACTCTATTAGTGAAAACGCAAGACACAAAATCACTACGCCTGATACGTTAATAAACTGATCGGCTTCAGGGCCGCTACTGAACAAAATTGGCGCAAACACCGCCATGGTGGTAAGCACGCCAAACGTAGCAGGTGTTGCAACTCTGCGGGCACCTATCACAACGTTGCGAATACTGTTACCGTTTTTATCAATTTCGGTATAGGCAGATTCGCCAATCACAATAGCATCATCGACGACAATACCCAGCACCATAATAAATGCAAATAACGATAAGATATTAATCGTGATCCCAAATACAGGCATCATCATTAATGCCCCAAGGAAACAAACAGGCAGTCCTACCATTACCCAAAATGCGAGCTTAAAACGTAAAAACAACGCCAACATGATAAAGACAAGAATCGAACCTTGGGCAAGGTTACCCAACATCATGTCGAGCCTGCCGTTGAGGTAATAGGTCATATCGACCAGTATCTTTAGCTCTAAATCACCCGGTAGCGTTTTGTTCTTTTCTTCTACATATGATTGCACAGACGCGGCGGTAGGTATGATATCTTGCGTTTTAGTTGCTCTGACATCGATAAAAACGCCATTTTCACCGTTGTATTTAAAGTATCGCTCGCCTTCTGTAAAGCCATCTTTAATCGTCGCAACATCACGAAGCAATACTCGCGCTCCGTTGGCCCCTAGTTTTACGGGAATTGATGCAAACTCGTGTCCCTTATAAAACTGATTCTCAACACGCACAGCAATCGTCCCCGATTCTGAACGAATCTGACCTGCTGACATGTTCGCTGAATATTCTCTGATTGCCTGAGTGATATCAGCAATCGTCAGGTTGTATTTCTTCAGCATCTCCGGTTCAATTTCTACTGCGATTTCATCACCGGGAACGTTGGCATTTGCAATCTGCACGTTATCTAGCTGCAATAGCTCATCTTCAATTTGATTGGCTATAGGTTTAAGTTCAGTGAGTTCTCTATCGCCAACAAGCGTCAGGCTTATGACTTCCTGCATGAACTCAATCTGCGACACGGTTATCGGCTCCATGCCAGATGGGAACGTCGCAACACCGTCTATACGGGATTTCACTTTATCGAGAACATCAGGCAAGTGCGCATCCAAATCGACTTCCATCGTGACACTGCCACCGCCTCGCCATGAACGCCCAATGCTTTCTTTTATTTCGGGTAAATCTTTGACCGATTCTTCGATTTTGATGGTGATGTTTTCTTCAATTTCCTGTGGAGATGCGCCTAAATAGGCAATATTGGCGCGAATATAATTGCGCTCAACATTTGGAAACATTTGTTTTTGAATAGAAAAGTAGCTCACGATACCCACGATAATAATAAATATCATCAGCAAATTGGCAGCAACTGGATTGCGTGCCCAATAGGCAATTAGCCCTCTGCTGTAGGTATCATTTGGGTCAATCGCTTGCTCTGAGTTTTCTGAAGAATTCATAGTAATTTCTCCGCACTTAGTCTATTGATTGGCTATAGCGATAACAGCGTTGTTACCTTCTTCTACAGACGCCTTAGACTCGACAGCATCAAGCACTCTTACTTCCATGCCATTTTGAGGATACTCTGGGAGGCTTTTGGCAACTCTATCTGACTGCTTCAGTCCACTATCAATAAAAAAATACTTCCCTTCATCGCGGATGACATTCACCTCTACAGAGGTGAGTTTATCTTCTTCATCAACCAGCCAAACGCGATTGTTCGTAACCAGTGATTGAGGGATCTTGTAGACATCTTCCAATACTCGTCCACGAAATGTTACTTTCACATAGTGACCGAATATCAGTACCGGTTTGTTGGCATTGATTGCGTAAGGGTCATTAACGCGAACAACGAGATGTTGCATCCGCGTATCTCTGTCAACTAACCCGAGACTGCGATGAATGACGCCTCCCCTATCAACGGTGTTTCGTCCTTGGGTGGTTACAATTGCGCCAAGCCCTGTTAGCTCATTCGCTAAAAACGGACTATCAAACCCAGCTATCGGTACCATAATTTCGGCACGTTCGATATTGTTAAGTTCAGCAACGCGCGAGCCAGCATTAACAAATTGACCAGAGCCAATATCTCGTGAAACCACAAGTGCATCATACGGCGACTTAACCAAGGTTTTGTCCAAATTGAGTTTCGCAGTGCGAAGGGAGGCTTCAGCAGATTTCAGTTGAGCGCGCGCGCTAATTACCTGAGGTTTGCGGAGATACAAATCACTGACTTGATTTGCCGGTAAGTTCTTGGCTTCTCTTTCAGCGACTTTTTGTCTTGCTAATTCTTCAACTAGCGTTGCTTCTGCAATGGATACTTGGGCTTCCGCTTGCAAAACAGCAGATTCATAAGGTGCTTGCTCAATCGTAAATAAAACCTCTCCGCGCTTTACAATACCGCCTGCAACGAAGTTTTCATTCCAATTTTGTATTTCACCGCTCACCTGTGCAGCTAAACTTGTGCTTTCAAGCGGAACAACTTCACCAAAACCCGTCAATGTAACTTGATGATCAATCGGTTCAAGTGTCGCCACACTCACGATAGGACGATTATCAGCAACTTCTTTTTCTTCCTCTTCTTGCGCAGTGGCTTCGATACCTTTCATCGCAAAAACGCCAATCGCAATAATGACGATAAAGCCAAAGATTTGCATAAGAATAGATTTCATAACCAACGTCCCTAATGATGCTTCCTATGAGTAATTGCTATTTTGACGGTTATTACCCTTGGATGCAACGTGAAACGTTTGTCGCACCATAGGTATTACTATGATTACTCCGCACGTATGATTGTTGACGCAAGAAGCTTGTTTGCTCAATCGTAATGCAACAAAAGTATGAAAGTTTGAATGAAAGCATCTTAGGCCTTTACATGTAATAGAATTGCGCGTAGTGGTAGCGATAGCCAATAACCGAATACCTATTCATTGATTAGCAAAATATTATGACAGTTTCATCTCCCTCTTTAACAGCAAAGCGCGGATTGCTGGATAAAATCGAAAGTGTCGGGAACAAAATTCCTGACATCACCATGTTGTTTTTCTTCGCAACGATAATTTGCTTACTCTTATCATTTGGGCTTTCGTTTTTTAGCTTTGATTTTTTACACCCTGTTACCCAAGACCCCATTGTTGTGAGAAATCTAATGAGCGGCAGTGAGATATTGAGCTTACTCACTTCAATGGTGAACAACTTCGTTAATTTCCCTCCTCTGGGGATCGTGATTGTAGCAACGCTAGGGATAGGAATTGCTGAAAGCTCAGGTTACATCAATACCGTACTTAGAAAGCTTCTTTCAGTAGTGCCGTTATCAGCTGTAACACCTGCTGTCATTATGATAGGAATATTTGCCCACGTCGCAGCTGATTCTGCCTATGTAATTTTAATGCCAGTGGCAGCGTATATTTTTTACAAGACTGGAAAACATCCTTTGGCGGGCATAGCGGCAGCATTTGCAGGTCTTGCTGGTGGATTTACCGCGTCCTATACGCCCTCTATCGTTGATCCGATTATGGCAGCATTTACCGAGTCGGCCGCGCATATAATTGAACCCAATTACGTTGTAAATGTGCTGTGTAATTATTTCTTTTCGTTTGCCTGCACGTTTCCAGTGATTGGGGTATGTTGGTATATCACAGACAAAATTGTTGAGCCAAGACTTAAACGCTCAATCCCAGTTGATATAGAGCAGGTAGACAATTATGACACTAGCTTGAACGCATTAGAAAAAAAAGCCTTTCGAATAGCAAACATTACGCTGCTAGTCCTAGTTATTGGCTTTGTGTTAATGCTAATACCCGAAGACTCCATGTTTAGAGCTGAAAACGGTTCGTTGACAAGTCATAGAGCCCCTGCCATGCAGATAATTGTGCCGCTACTTTTAATCTTTTTTGCTATTCCCGGACTCATTTATGGCTATATGAGCAACACATTTGCATCAATGAAAGATGTAACCAAGTCGATGGAGGATATTACGCGAACCCTGATTTCGTTTATTGTGTTTGCATTCTTCTGTGCACAGTTTCTTTACGTATTTAAGCAATCAGATATTGGGACCCTTATCGCCATTTCAGGTGCGGAAGGGCTTAAAGCGTTAAATATGCCGGGACAAATAACAGTACTCGGCGTTATTTTGCTAACAGCTTGTCTGAATCTGATTATCACATCGGCATCTTCAAAATGGGCGATTCTCGCGCCAGTCTTAGTGCCTATGTTAATGTTACTCGGCTTGTCACCAGAATTGACCCAAGCGTCCTTCCGCATTTCAGATAGTGCGGTAAATGTCGTAACGCCGATGTTTGCATTTTATCCGTTGATCATTGCATACATGCAAAAGTATTGCTCTACAGCTGGGGTAGGCACGTTGGTAGCGTCTATGCTCCCATATACCATAGGGTTGCTCATTTCATTTACCGTGATGTTATTTGTATTCTGGGGACTGGATATTCCGCTCGGCTTTGACGCAAGCTATGAATATATTGCGAATCAATAGCGCCGTTTATTCACACGCCAAGCTGGCTTCAACGCGACCAGAGCGCTCCTGATGCGCCGAAAGAGTAACTGTCGTTCCTTTTGCGGCTTGCACAATCCACTGGCATTTGATGCGTGATACCGCGCCATCTCTAGGATCAAATCCAGTACCGACAAAAATAGGGGACGGCATCATGCCAACTCGCCCTTCAAGGTGACCTTTTTCTTCCCAAGGCAAGCCTTGTATGAGTTTTGCGCCATCTGGTAAATCGATTTCTACAACGATATCACGCGTGATTTTGTGGTCACGTGCAATAGGGCTACCACACGTTGGTAGATAACCTGCATTTTCAATTATCATTGTAAGGAGGTAGCTGTCACCGCCCAATGCCTCAATTTCTGCCTTATGCAGCTCCAGCTTGGGAGAAATCAAAGCTAAATAAATAAACCATTCTGGAAATGGCGCTAATTCTTTTTCTAACAAGTGAAAGGGTGGATTATGGATAGTATTGCCGATATCCCAGCCCCCTAGCTCCACTTTTCCGAGTTTTGGATGATCAAACTCATACCAATCGACATAACCTTTACCCGGTAATTCTTTTTCAAAATACTCATAGAGTTTTAATGCATCATCTTGTGAATGCTCAAAAAACCACTCCGAGTAGTTTTCGACGTTTAAACCCGCTGCGCGGTGAGGGGCCCAATATTCAATGACCCACGTGAAAATGCCCAAATGATCATAGACCCAGTTGAAACTGCCTCTGATGTCTTCTTTCGGGTGATAGCGAAAATCACGATAGACCGAAATGGCAGGATAACCTGATAATTCCTGACCGCGCTTGCCCATCGCTTTGTAAGCTTGTAAGTCTTGTACAGGTAAATCTTCATCTGGCACGCTGCTTCCTGGTCGCAACAAAACACCTGAAAAGGTGTGTCCGGCGATAGCGATAAAGATGTTTTTATGCGTTAAAAAGAAATCGCCTACTGCACGCGTCTCAGGCTCTGAAAAAGGCGCAGGACCCGCGCCCATCTGTGCGCCTTCCGGCTCAAAATTTGCTGGAAAATTACGATTCAAATCCAGACCTTCTTTGGGTCGACCTGACTTCAGCATAGCATTGTCAGTTTCAAAGCTCTGACCTTCTTTATAAAGGTGATAAAAGGTACCTTTGTAGTCATCTGGTGCTCGAGGTACAAGTAACGCTGGCGCATCGGGATGTGGTTTCCACGGGCCGGAGGGATCTTTAATTCTCATGTAGAGCACACGACCATCTCCGTCAATATCATCCTGTTCTAAGCCCGAAATAGGTTCGTCATCATGTGGATACGGCCGCATTGAGCTGCGTACACGTTTTGGATTATCGCTCAAAGCCGCTTCGGCACCGTCCGGATTGATGCGAGGGCAGATATAAAAAGCTCGCGTATTCAGCGCGTGCGTTATGCGTTCATCGTTTTCGTAACCATTAACCAACGTTTGGATAAAGTGCAGGCAAGAGTGAGATGCAGTCACTTCAACAGAATGGATGTTGCCATCGACCCAAACCGCTGGTTTTTCATCGGCTTTACCTGTATCAGCATTTGTCAGCGTCGCGACCCATATGTCTCTTCCTTGGTAAGATTTACCTATACTCTCTAACGTTATTAAATTTGGGTACTCAGTCGCAAAATCATGTAAGAGCTCAGTTAGGTCGTCATAACGGTAAAAACTATCGTATTTTATGGACGTCATCGTTTTTCTTATTCTATTGAAAAGTATTGGTGATAGCTTATATGACAACAAATTATATGCCCACCCCATTACTGATTTTTCCATAGCTTAGGTCTATTGAGATTTATACTCGGTGCGAATCGATGAGAACGAATGACCATTTCAAGAACATCAGAAAATAGCGCTATTTGCGGGAGCAATAATGTGTTGCCAGCACTCCAGCAAATCACAACTAGTTCGATGTGAAACATTATACAAAAGCCTAGTGGCAACCTTATTAGTTTGGCTCTATCATTCACTCAACAGCGAAAGCTGTATTTTTTAGTAAAAATGTAAAAAATGTCTGGTATAAATATTTCTTATCTGGAAATCAATACCGACCGCTATTCAAAACGTATTAGCTAATATAATAATAAAAAATGGATGTTTACTGTGTCGCATGTATCTCTTTCAATCGTCGTTATAACCGATACTGTCGCATTAAATGCATGGCTAACTAGAATTAACGACTTTTTAAATTCAGCTCGTAATCAGGTGAGTTTTAAACAAGAGCCTGATTACTTAAAAAGCATCTCTGAGGAAAATGACTGCCAGCTTTTCATTGTTTTAATAATTGATGGCGACCGAGTAGTTTTTTATTCCCCTGCATTTCTAAGGGTGCGACCATTTCCCATCACTTTTAGCACATTTAAGATAAATGGACGAAGTGCACGCATTATTGAAATGGAGAATACTCCTATCGTTGCATCAGAATTTGATGAAGAATTAGGCATGAAAAAATTCATGCAAGTATTGTGGCAGCATCAAGACACCTTTGATTTGATTCGCATTGAAAATCTCGAAAAATCAACAACTTTAGCTAAATACCTTTCCAAACAATCATCAACCAATAATCACAAGTTGAGTCATTTTGATAACACGCAAAAAGAGGAATATGTATGGCGAATCACTTTCGGTGAGAGTTTCGCGCAGTGGGTAGATTCCCTAGGACGTTCAACAAGGCAACTTATCAGAAAGAGGCTTCGAAAAGCGGATGCAAAACTATCAGATAAACTTTCCTTTACTCACTATAGTACAGCGGAAGAAATGGGGACTTATCAAAACGCTGTAGATGTGATTTATTCCAACACGTGGCAAGCAAAAACCTTCGGTTGCTTCAAACGAAATACCGAGGAACAAATTAGGTTCAGCCAAGCACTTGCCAAGCAAAAACTACTTGATGGATATGTTATTCATTATGAGGACAAGCCTGTCGCTTTTTTCACCGGCGGTTTTTCTAGAGCTAAATTCGAAGCAGTAGAAATTGGATACGATAGTAATTATTCATCGATGGGTATTGGCCAGTTGCTTAGTTTTATGGTGATACGCAATTTGCACGAACGAGGTGATATTGAAACGTTAAGTTTTGGATTTGGCTCAAACAACTATAAGTCAATGATTTGCGATAATCACTCTGCCGCGAGCGAGGTATTTATAGCCCATGGTAAGTGGGCATTACTTATTAGGTGCCAACAAATACTCAACAGAATTGAGAACGGTTTGCGCTCTATGCTGACGCACTTAAACCTAGACTCTTTTGTAAGAAAGCGGCTTAAAAATAAATAGCTTCATTTACAGTTTTAACCATGCTTAGCGTAAAAATAGACAGGCGGTTGGTTCCTTCCCTTTTTTCGATTCAAGCATTGCCAAGTCGCCTCATCAAAGCTCTGTAGACTTATATTTTATTTCTATAACTGCGGGTTTTAGTTAAACTCACGAGAAAGTATATTTAACGTTAATACTCCAAGGTGTGATGTGCAGTCCGATTATTCCAGCGAAAATCCTCCCCATCTTTCACAACTAGCTTTGTCAAAACCAACGTTGTCAGCACCCATAATACTCGTTGGATTTTTATGTGGGTTGTTTCTAAGCATAGGTGTATTAAATGGAGATGAGTCTGGTCGAGTGAATCTTTTGTATTTGTTAATGGTGTATTTATTTATCCCATTAGTCGGCGCTTTTTTATCGGTGACATCCCTGATAAATGGCAGAGGCATAAACGTTGCAAGACTAATCAGTGCTTTGCCTATATGGCGTCAGCCGCAACAAACGATGTTGTTGAGGCTTAGACAGCAAAAATTAGATAAGCACTGGTTTTTCTTGCAAAGTCAAGCAGCCGCCCTAGCCTACGCAGTTGCCTCTCTAATCTCTTTTTTCATTTTATTGCTAGCCACAGACATGAATTTTGTTTGGCGCAGCACAATACTACATGCCGAACAATTATACCCCGTTCTCAAAGTTATCGCGGCGCCTTGGTGGTTTTGGGACATGGCGCAACCTACTACCGAATTATTGCGTGCCACTCAAGATTCAAGATTAATAAACAACTACGACAACACCGCTAATTATGGGCAGTGGTGGGCATTTATATTAGCAACGCAAGTTGTTTACTCATTTGCTTTGCGCGGCGCGCTTTTAGCCATATCCACTGCATTAATACGCAAAACAATTTCAAAAGCAGCGAACAATATGCCTTCTGTGCCACAAGGCCGTGTAGCGGCAAAAAATGAAAATCATGCGATTGCAGCGCTTGTGCATTCACTTCCTGTTAAATATACACTTAGTAATTGGGCAGCATTTAACAAAAATACGATAGAGCAACTGGCTATTTCTCCAAGCTCTGTTTTAACAGAGGGGCCAAGCGTAGCGCTTGAAGATCGTGACGTAGCGCTAGAAGATCAGAACGTAGCGTTTGAAGAGAGTACGTATGATGAACAATCATTGTTAGTGTTAGTAAAATCATGGGAGCCTCCAATGGGCGAATTACACGATTTTTTGCACAACCAAAAGGGCGTGATTTTCCCGGTAAACCTTATGAAGAACGAAGTAGTGCCACCGGAATCCAATCATCTAAAAGAATGGCAGCGATTCGCCCAAAGTCTTCCACACTGGGCAATTTACTTACCTGAAACAATGGATATGAAATCATGAATGATCGCAATGTAAATGATCATAGCGCGCCAAAGTTTGCAGTCGTTGGGCATCCAAATAAAGGTAAGTCGTCCATCGTTTCTACCCTCTCTCATAACGATAGCATTCAAATATCAAGCCGAAGTGGTACTACAGAAACGGCAGACTCTTTTACCGTCAATACCATAAATGGCAGTTATGAATTAATCGACACCCCCGGATTTCAAAGACCATTAAGGGTACTTGCTTGGCTGGAACAACACTGCAATTCAGCTAATGAGCGAGCCGCTACA
>DDLV01000039.1 GCA_002340325.1 Glaciecola sp. UBA2563
CGCCAAATACTAAAAGACCCGCAAAAGCGGGTCTTTTAGTATTTGGCGGAGAGAGAGGGATTCGAACCCTCGATACGCTATTAACGTATACACACTTTCCAGGCGTGCGCCTTCAGCCACTCAGCCATCTCTCCGGTTTTTAATTGCGCGCGTATACTATGGAAAACTGTCCCAGGTTACAAGTGAAAAAACAGGTATTTTTGATTGCTGCCAGAAAATCTATCGCGCTAAGGACGCGGAGAAATCCAACATGCGATTTAACGGCAACATTGCTCGTTCCCGTAAAGACTCATCAACAAAGATTTCCTTGCCTTTACCATCAATCAAAGCGTCTTGCATGGCTTCTAAGCCATTCATTGCCATCCAAGGACAATTTGCGCAACTTCTGCAGGTTGCTCCCTGTCCTGCTGTTGGTGCTTCAATTAACTCTTTGCCTGGCGCTGCCTGTTGCATCTTGTAAAAAATGCCTTTGTCTGTGGCGACAATGAACTTCCTATTGGGCAGTTCTTTAGCCGCTTTTATCAACTGTGAAGTTGAACCTACTGCATCAGCCATTGCCACAACACTAGCAGGTGACTCTGGATGCACCAATACTGCTGCATCAGGATGAACATGCTTTGCTGTCTGCAGTGCTTTTGATGAGAATTCATCGTGCACAATACACTCACCGTTCCACATGAGCATATCCGCACCTGTTTGCTTTTGAATGTATGCGCCCAAATGGCGGTCAGGCGCCCAGATAATTTTCTCACCATTGCTATCCAAGTGCTCAACAATATCCAGCGCAATAGAGGACGTTACAACCCAATCAGCTCTTGCTTTTACCGCGGCTGATGTATTTGCATAAACCACAACGGTACGATCTGGGTGTTCATCACAGAAATCAGAAAACTGTTGTTCAGGGCAACCTAGGTCTAGTGAACATGTTGCTTCCAACGTTGGCATAAATACGCGCTTTTCAGGGCTTAGTATTTTCGCCGTTTCACCCATAAATTTAACGCCAGCTACAATCAGGGTATCTGCATCACAATCTCTGCCAAACCGAGCCATTTCAAGAGAGTCGGAAACACAGCCACCCGTTTCTTCAGCCAACGCTTGAATTACCGGATCAGTATAATAATGCGCAACAAGGGTTGCGTTTTTTTCCTTGAGAAGATGTTTTATCTGTTTGATTAAATACTTTTCTTTTTCGCCAGAAAGCTTCGATGGCTTTGTTGGAAATGGATATTCAACTGGCGTTATTCTAGCTGCAATGTTCATAACATACGGGTGTAACCAAAACGTCCGAGTATTATACCAATATGTCATAAAAAATTCACAATTTTATGTTTTCTAATACTTTTTTACGTATTTATAGAACTATTGTTACTAACCTGACATCGGTATAAATCAAAAACAAACATAGCATCTATATAATTTTTAAAGCTTCGAAAACACGGATGTTTTCGTAGAGCGCACACGGATGTGTTTACAGCGACTTTAAAAATTATATAGATGCTATGTTTGTTTCTGCAAGATGGTGGGTCGTGCTGGATTCGAACCAGCGACCAATTGATTAAAAGTCAACTGCTCTACCAGCTGAGCTAACGACCCATCAAAGAGGTGGTAAATTGCGAAGTGGTGGGTCGTGCTGGATTCGAACCAGCGACCAATTGATTAAAAGTCAACTGCTCTACCAGCTGAGCTAACGACCCAAATCGCAAGGCGTGTAATGTGTATCAACGCGGGCGCATATGATACTTAAAACCGCCGCGCGTGCAACAGTTAAATTAAAATTTTGAGTATTTAGGTGGAAATACCAATAAGTTTGACATACTGCTAAATCGTCTTGGTTATTTTTTCTACAACTGCTGCTGCGCTAAACGTGCAGATGTACTTCCAGGGTACTCTGCGACAACTTGTTCAAAAAAGCTTTGAGCACTTGCGTTATCATTAGCTTGTTTGGCTATCATACCCAGTTTAAGCAGTGAGTCTGCCCTCTTTGGTGATGCCTCAAAGTTATTTGCTACCTGTGTAAACTGCACTTTTGCACGTTCAAACTCTTGCTTATTGTAGAGCAACTGCCCTAACCAATAGTGTGCGTTATCAGAGAATGCCGAATCAGGATTTTTCTGCAAAAACGATTCAAATGCCGGAATTGCGGCATCGTAATCTTGTTTCTGTAAAATCAGATTTACCGCATTTTGATATTCTTGCTCGACAGCACCAGATGTGCTACCCGAAATCGCCGGCGAATTATTGGGTTCAATTTGCGTAGCCACGGCAGCAGATTGTTGCTGAAGTGTCGCCAGATTTTCTTCTATTCGAAGATAAATTTCTCTTTGACGTTCTAACACCTTTTCTAGCTGATGTGTGTGCAATTCAATCGAACCTTGCAAAGAATCAACGTCCTCTTGCAATGTATCAAGCTGCCCTTGCATACGTTGCTGACTTTCCGTTCTTGACTGCACGATACGCTCGAGCACTTGCAATCGCTGCTCCAACTCAAACGCAGTGGTAACACCAGTAGAAGTGTCGGTGCTTAGTGTCTGAACGTCGGTAGTATTAACGTCTACAACGGGAGCTTGTGCCCAAGCGCCCGCCGCAGAAAACATCGCTACGATGAAAAAGTTTAATTTCATAGCTTACTCGTAAACGACAACGCCGCGTCTATTCTGTGCAAACGCGTATTCAGACGTACCGCTCACCGCTGGCTTTTCTTCGCCAAACGAAACGACAGTAATTTGCGAAGAACTAACGCCTTCATTCAACAAAAACGTCTCAACAGCTTGTCCCCTGCGCTCACCCAATGCGATATTGTATTCAGGTGTACCGCGGCTATCAGTGTGACCTTCTACGCGTATAGACTGATCACCGTTTTTAACTAAGAATGCAGCGTGCTTTCTCAAAATCGCTTCAAACTCTGACTTGATCGTAGAACGGTCAAAGTCAAAATACACAGTTTGCTGCGCTTCTAACTCAGCTTTTTCTTGCTGCATCATTTCTCTTGCCATGCGAAGTGCTTCTGCCTCCGCTGCTTCCGCTTGCGCAACTGCTTCAGCTTGCGCCGCTTCTTGAGCAGCTTGCTCAGCAGCTATGCGGTCAGCTTCTTGCTTTGCTCTTTCGGCTGCGAGTTCTTCTTCAGTAGGACCTGAAGCACAAGCCATAAGTGCTAGAGCAGGAATCGCAACAAGCAATGTTCTGAGTTTGTTATTGTTAAGCATGTTAAATCCTTAAAGTATTTCTTTATTAATAATTGTTAGAGTAAAAACGGCGACCAACTGGGCGATTTTACTTCCCCGTCAGTAGCTGGCAATAATGCCTTAAACCTTCCATCCAAGGAAACTAGAGACAACACCTGTTTACCTTCATGCAAAGTACTATATATGATCATACTTCCATTTGGTGCAATACTTGGCGATTCGTCCAAATACGTCCTTGTAAGAACCAACATATTACCTGTAGATAATTGTTGACGTGCTATATGATAGTTGCCTTGCGTCTGATTGACCACTACTAAATTGTTATTATCGGGGGTAATTTCCGCGCCGAGGTTCCTATCTCCCTCAAAAGTCAGTCTTCTGGCGCGTTTTGTGTTCAAATCTACGCGATAAATTTGTGCTTTACCGCCTCTTTCTGAGGTAAAGGTAATGGTTTTGCCATCAGGCGCCCATGCGGGCTCAGTATCAATTGCTCGGTTGCGGGTAATGCGCTCTAGTTGTCTGGACGCCAAATCCATCACATAGATCTCTGGATTACCGTCTTTGGACAATACCATTGCTAACTTTTTGCCGTCTGGCGAGAACACTGGTGAACTATTAATTCCCTCAAAACTAGTAATTAACGTCCTTTCAGTCGTGTAAATGTTCTGGATAAATATCTGCGGTCTATTGTTTTCAAAACTGACATAGGCCAGCGTATTACCATCCGGAGACCACGATGGAGACATTAATGGTTCAGGTGAGGAAAGTAATCGCGTTTCATTTGCGCCGTCATAATCAGCTATCACGAGTTGGTAGGGCAATCGATTCGTTTCTCGGTCCCTAACAACGACATAGGCAATACGCGTTAAAAATGCACCGCGTTCCCCAGTTAGTCTTTCGTAAACAATATCACTAATAATATGCGCGTACTGACGAAAATCTTCACCGCGGATATTTTTGGCGCGGTCTTCCAACACGTGATCTTTCGTTGCTACTAACTGGCCTTCCACCAACACGCTATTTGCACCACCTGTCATTTGAGCTCGCAACACATCAATTAATTGAAACTGCACGCGATACTGGTTGCCTTCCAGAGGTTCTATCGACCCCGTGATAACAGTATCGATACCAATATCCGCCCACGCACCATAATTAATTTCGGTATCATTTGTTGGAAACTGCGGCATATTGGACAGACTTATCGGATTGAACTTCCCGCTTCGTAGTAAGTTATTCGTGATAACTTGTGTAATGTCCTCTGGTAATACGGTACTACCTGTCCACTTAAAGGGGACGACCGCGATGGGCTTGGCGTTATTAACACCTTCAGTGATAACAATCTCTAATTCTGCTAAGGCTTTCTTGCTATACGAAGTGCTAAATGAAATTGCTGTGATAGCACAGACTACAACTAAATAGGGTATGAGATTAGCGCGTATTTTCATTATTGTGGTTTTACCGTAAGTCTTATTGTTTTCATTTGTTCGAATACCGCTGGGTCGCTTGAAACAGGTAATGTAGCAGGACGCAATACTGCTGTTCGAGCAGCCTGACACAATGCTGGATCACCTTCGATAATCCTCGTATCTATGACCAGACCATCGCTTGCAAGTTTCACGCTCAATATACATTCTTTACTCTTAGCGGAGTCGTCTATATATAGGTTTTGATAGATAGTCTGCATAATTAAACTTCTATACTTTTGCAGTTCAGTCATTACTCTTTGCTGCTGCGCAGCTTGTATAGCTTGCTGCTCTGCTTTGAGTTGGTCTGCCAATTCTCGCTCGAATTGCAACTGTTTCTCTCGTTCTTCCTTAACGCGGCGTTGAAATTCAGCTTCTTCTTTAGCGGCTTGCTCCAGCCTCTTGCGTTCTTGCTCTCGCCTGCGTTCTTGTTCCCTCTTTTTCCTGTCTGCTTCTTCTTTTGCTTTTTGCTCTCTCGCAACTTTTTCTTTGCGTAACCTTTCTTGTCTTGCACGTTCCTGCCGTGCTCTTTCTTGCTTCAGCTGCTGGTCTCTTCTTGCCTGCGCTTCAGCTTGTTGCTGACGTTTTTGGTCAGCGATTTTCTGAGCGTCGATAAACACTGCATTTACCGGCTGTACCTGGGTACTGGCAAACACCATTTTTGTGTCGTTGAACGTAAACCCCACAATTAACGAAGCCACAAGGAGGCCGTGTAAAAAAATGGATAGTAATAGTGCACGATTATTCTTCATTAGATCGACAAATCACTCACTTTTCATCATCACGTACTTATGCTTCTACCGGATCAGTCATCAGTCCTACGGAACTCGCGCCAGCTGCCTGTAACACGACCATCATTTCAATCACTTTTTCGTAGCTGATCGACCTATCGCCATTTACAACCACTGGTATCTCAGGATTAACTTGTAATCTCGTTCGTACGAGGGCAGCTATATCGCTTGCCGACAACGCCTCTTCTGGATCGCTATTGATGTTTAAGTAATACAGCCCCTGCTCATCAATAGATACAATCAATAATGTTTGCTCTTCAGTTTCAATTGATTGCGCTTCCGCTTGCGGTAAATCGACAATTACGCCTTGTGCGATTGCAGTGGCAGTAGCCATAAAGATAATGAGCAGTACAAGCATCACATCGATGTAGGGAACGACGTTGATTTCGGACATGCGCTTGCGCCGCTTTCGCGTAAAATGTTGCATTTTAGCCTCTGCTCGCTATTGCTTGGCGGTGCAGAATCGCAGAGAACTCCTCCATAAAGTTCCCATAAGCATTTTCTATTTTTTCGACTTGTGCACTGAAGCGGTTATAACCAACAACCGCAGGTATGGCTGCGAATAGACCTATAGCGGTGGCAATAAGGGCTTCTGCAATACCTGGCGCGACCATCTGTAGAGTCGCCTGCTTTACCTGGCCCAATGCTATAAAAGCCGTCATGATCCCCCAAACGGTACCTAACAGACCAATATATGGCGAAATCGAGCCCACGGTCGCTAAAAACGGCAGTCTCTGCTCTAAATCATCAATTTCTCGTGACATGGCAACGCGCATTGCTCTGTAAGTACCATCCATTACCGCTTCAGGCGCGTTTCCAGCAACCTTTTGCAGTCGGACATATTCTTTAAATCCACTGCAAAAAATTAGAGAACATCCGGAGGTGTTGCCCTCTTGCGAATATTCATTGTACAGAACATTCAAATCAGCACCTGACCAAAACTCGTCTTCAAAATGTCGAAATTCTGCTTCAGCATATTTGAGGGCGCTATTGCGTTGGAAGATAAACGCCCAACTTACGATAGATAAGATAAGCAATAACGCCATTATCGCTTGCACGACGATACTGGCTTGCATGATTAAGGACACTATTGACATGTCATGAGTCACTACGCATTTCCCTTAAAATTTGTTCTGGTATTCTGCATGGCTTTTTTGCTTGAGTATTCACACAGGCAATTTTAACCTTTGCTTCTAATATTTTTATGTTATTACGTTTAATCTCTTGTTGGATTAATATGCTCGCATTGCCTATTTTAATCGGCTGACAATCTACCGTTAATATCTCATCCAATTTAGCGCTTTGGTGAAATTCAATCTGCATGCCTTTGACGACGAATGCAATGTTTTGTTCCAATAAAACGTTCTGGCTAACACCAAACGACCTTACCCAGTCTGTTCTTACACGCTCCATATACTTTAGGTAATTCGCGTAATAAACGATACCTCCTGCATCGGTGTCTTCAAAATACACTCGTACATCGATGCTAAACGTTTTCATTTCCATTTGATTTTTACGACTTCTACATTTGCGTCTGTTGCACCTAAGACACCAAACGGTTTGAGGCACATTTTGTGCCATCGCGTCCGAATTGGCGCAGGCACCTTAATTGATCGCATAGATTTTATCAAGTTACGTTTACCGATAATGTTCGCTCGAATCAAACAACCTTATAACCAGATTAATTTTTCTCAAGCCCCATGTGCAAATAGGCGCGATCTGTTGCAATTCTGCCTCGCGGTGTGCGCTGCAAAAAGCCTTGCTGGATTAAAAATGGCTCAATAACATCTTCTATCGTCTCTTTTTCTTCGCCTATAGCGGCAGCGATATTCTCGAGCCCAACAGGGCCTCCCGAAAACTTATCAATGATGGCGCTAAGGAGTTTTCTATCCATAAAATCAAAGCCCTCTTTGTCCACGTTTAACATATTTAATGCTAGTGCAGCAATTTCTCCGTTTGTTTTTCCATCAGTCTTGACGTCGGCATAATCTCTTACACGCCGCAATAACCGATTTGCAATGCGAGGTGTACCTCTTGAGCGACGCGCAATTTCAATGGCGCCCGCTGCATCCAAATGCATACTGAGAAAACCCGCACTGCGAAGGACAATGTCCGTCAAGTCTTCTAACTTGTAAAATTCCAAACGTTGGACAATGCCAAACCTATCGCGTAGTGGCGAAGTCAGTGAGCCTGCTCGAGTCGTCGCACCCACGAGTGTAAACGGCGGCAGATCAAGTTTTATGGAGCGAGCAGCCGGTCCTTCTCCTATCATAATATCAAGCTGATAGTCTTCCATTGCTGGGTACAAAACTTCCTCAACAACAGGACTTAGACGATGAATTTCGTCTATAAATAGAACATCGTTTTCTTCCAGATTTGTAAGTAACGCTGCAAGATCGCCTGCTTTTTCCAATACAGGACCAGAGGTTGTTTTAATATTAACTGCCATTTCGTTGGCCACAATGTTCGCCAGCGTTGTCTTTCCCAGTCCAGGCGGTCCAAAAATTAAAAGATGATCTAAAGCATCTTTTCTCTGTCGTGCTGCCTGTATAAAAATTTCCATCTGTTCACAGACATGTGCTTGTCCGGCGTAATCCGATAACATTTTAGGTCTGATAGCGCGATCAACCTGCTCATCTTCTCTCGAGGCTTCAGCACCAATAATTCTATCTGCTTCAATCATTTACAACGTCCATTTCAACCTCAGTTAGACCATCGCTTTTAACGCGTCTCTAATTAGCGATTCGCTGCTTGCATCTTGTACGTAAACCCTATCAATCACCTTCTCTGCTTGGGCTTGCTTGTATCCAAGTGCCATCAAAGCGCTGAGCGCCTCTTCTTTGGAAGAATCGACAGAATGATTTGAGATGTTGGACGTCGCTTGCCCTACCTGTTGATCCGACGTCACTTGAATGTCTTTCATCTTATCTTTTAGCTCAACAACCAATCTTTCTGCTGTTTTTTTACCGACTCCCGGCATTTTTATCAACGCGGTAACATCCCCGTTAATGACTGCCTGAGAAAATTGGCCCGCTGTCATTCCAGATAGTATAGTACATGCTAGTTTAGGACCAATTCCATTTGCTTTAATTAACAGTCTAAAAAGGCTCCTCGCATCTTTTTCTACAAAGCCATAAAGCAAATTTGCGTCTTCTCTCACTACTAAATGCGTATGCAAGGTGACAGTCTGATTCACATCGGGCAATTGATAGAAACACGTCATCGGTAGCTGTATCTCATAACCGACACCCCCTACATCCAGCAGCACATCAGGTGGCGTCTTTTCCAAAATTATACCGCTCAGCCTGCCTATCATATCAGTATTGCCTCATTTGTTTTTGTTTGACAGTATTCGCCATCTTACGCATTGACTCTCAGCGAGTAGTTAGATTTATTGTAGCCTGCCGCGCACAGTTTTGCTCGCGTGACCAGATAGCCTGACAAGACTTTGTTCAGTGTGCAGATGGCATAGCGCAACAGCTAACGCATCGGCAGCATCCGATTGCGGTTTCTGATTCAAGTTCATTAGATGCTGGACCATATGCTGAACTTGCGATTTAGAAGCGTTGCCTTTGCCAACGACGGACTGTTTAATCTGTTTTGCTGAGTACTCATAGACTTGCATTAACTGCGAGGTCGCGGCCACAATTGCTGCGCCTCTGGCTTGACCGAGCTTAAGCGCTGAATCCGCGTTTTTAGACATAAAGACCTGTTCTATGGCAAATTCATTGGGCTGGTATTGCTTAATAATTTCACTTACACCTACAAAAACACAATGCAATCGATTGGGCAGATCTTTATCTTCAACGCGAATACAACCACTACCAACATACGTTGCTTTATTGTTGTGTAATTTTATTAACCCATATCCAGTAATTCGAGAGCCAGGGTCAATACCAAGTATAATTTTCATCAGATGCTCGGCACAAAATCTCGAATCGCCTGCATATTAGAAGTAGACCAGACTTTTTTCATAGCGCTTTCTTTGGTTAACCACTGATATTGCAAATGTTCAGTAAGCGTTATTTCTTCTTTGCCAGTAATGCATAGCGAAAAAACATTTTCAGTATTAAACACGATGTTTGGAGGAAAGCGGTGTTGCCATTCTGGTCGGATCTTAAACTGATTCATTCTCTGGCAATCTCGAATTTGGCCGGATTCTTCAGATAATCCAATACCGAGCTCCTCAGATACTTCTCGATATGCGGTTTCAAGCGCTCGTTCACCAAACTCGATTGTGCCTGTCACTGACTGCCAAAAATCTGGGTCATCCTTACGCTGCAAGACAAGAACGCGATAGTTAGTATCATAGATAACCACTAGGACAGACTCTGGGCGTTTTAGTGGTTTCAATGATATTTACATCCATCATTTCTCAGTACGACGGTTGTTTTTTGCACAAGCATTATGCCTTATTTTCTGGAATTGGTTGAATTGCCAACTCTTGTAGTTGTTCAGGATTTGCATTTCCAGGTGCCCCTGTTAATGGGCATGCTGCAGTCGTTGTCTTTGGAAAAGCCATAACATCTCTTATAGAATCAGCACCGACCATTAACATGACCAGTCTGTCCAAACCAAACGCAAGTCCTGCATGGGGCGGCGCACCATACTTTAATGCCTCTAACAGAAACCCAAATTTTTCCTCAGCCTCCTGTTCGTTTATCCCAAGCAGTTCAAACACAGTGGACTGCAGGTGACTGTCGTGAATACGCACTGAGCCTCCGCCGAGCTCAACACCGTTTAGCACCATATCATAAGCGTTAGACAAAGCGAGTTCAGGTGATTGTTTGAGGTTTTCAACGTCTGTGTCACGTGGTGCGGTAAATGGGTGATGAAGCGCATAAAGACGCCCGTCGATACGTTCAAACATGGGGAAGTCGACTACCCACAAAGGCTTCCACGCATCTTCTACCAAGTCAAAATCATTCCCTAATTTCAATCGCAAGGCGCCAAGAGCTTCGGTAACGATAGAATAATCCGCTGCGCCAAATAGCAAAATATCATTGTCTTGTGCGCCTACTCGCTGTAATAGCGCGTTCATAGTATCAGCATCGAAAAATTTTGCGATGGGTGACTGCACGCCTTCGATACCATTTTCGGCGTTATTAATCTTGATCCACGCCAGCCCTTTTGCGCCATAGATAGACACGAACGAAGTATAGCCATCGATTTGTTTACGAGACAAAGATGCTCCCGATGGCACGCGAATGCATGCAACACGCCCGTCGCTGTCATTCGCCGGACCGCTAAAGACTTTAAACGAAAGGTCTTTGACGATGTCATCGACATCTACAATTTCAAGCGGGTTTCTTAAATCCGGTTTATCACTGCCAAATCTGCGCATCGCTTCGGCGTAACTCATGGTGGGGAAATGTCCTAAATCAACATCCATGAGATCTTTAAACAGCGTTGTGATTAATCCTTCGGTAATCTGCATAACGCCGTTGGCATCTAGAAAACTTGTCTCAATATCAATTTGTGTGAATTCTGGTTGACGATCCGCTCGCAGATCTTCGTCTCTAAAACATTTTACAATTTGATAATATTTATCCAAACCGCTCATCATCAATAGCTGTTTAAACAATTGAGGCGATTGTGGCAAAGCGAAGAACTCCCCTTTATACGTTCGACTGGGAACCAAATAGTCTCTTGCGCCTTCAGGCGTCGCAGCGGTTAATATGGGCGTTTCAATATCGAGAAAACCGTTATCTTCCATATATCGTCGCACCGCAGCGGTTACCTTTGAGCGGAACATCAGTCTTTCTGCCATCATAGGGCGACGCAAGTCCAAATAGCGATATTTTAAGCGCTGTTCTTCGGTGTTTTCTTGATTCCAGTCCAACGGTAGTACGGGCGCTCGGTTGATTATTTGCACACCTGTACCGACCATTTCGACGCTGCCGGTCGTCATCTCATTATTGACTTGAGAAGAGGGACGAGCCCGAATCGTACCGGAAATTTTAACGCAGTATTCCGCTTTTAATTCGGTCGCCACGTTAAAAGCATCGGGCTGATCAGGCTCTATTACGACTTGAAGGATACCCTCGCGGTCACGCAAATCGATAAAGACGAGTCCACCTAAATCTCTTCTCTTATGAACCCAACCGTTTAACGTGATTTTTTCACCAATGTATTTCTCATCAACGCGTCCGCAATATTCTGTGCGCATCCAAAATTTCCCAAATATCCAGTAGTTAAATTAATAGGTGTGGCTAGAGCATCCTCTAGAAACGGCGCATAGTATAAACTATGCGAAATGTAGCTACCAAGGCTAAATGGAGATTTGATTGAAATAGAGTAGCTTAGGGCTTTGAACTGAGAAATATATCAATAGCGCCAGTGTTATTCTAAACTCACCCCTTGTATTATTGATTTCAAACCAAATGCTAATTCCACAATCAATCTTGTGACGTTCTGCACAATGGAAAAAGTGGCATTAATTTTGTTAGCAAACACGAAGGAAGCAGGAATATGTCAAATTCACGTATTGTATACACAACGGAATCGGGCAAGGTAAACGCCGAAAAAGATCAGCCATCGGTGCCTCAAGGTGATGGTGTAGTTCGCATTCAACGCATTACAAAAGGACGAAAAGGCAAAGGAGTGAGCATCATAAGTGGTCTGGGTTTAGATAAACCGTCACTAAAACCGCTTTGCACTGATCTAAAAAAGACATGTGGCTGCGGCGGCGCTATAAAAGGTTATGACATTGAGATTCAAGGCGATGTCAGGGACAAATTAAAAGCTATCCTGGAGAGTAAGGGTTACAAAGTAAAGCTCTCAGGCGGTTAAACTGAAGAACGGGCTTTATGCAAAAACTTACCATATCTGATCTACACATCCTCCTTGTGGAGCCGTCTGAAACACAAGCAAAGATAATTACAAAATTCTTGGAAGAATCTGATGTCAGCGGCGTTGATATCGTCAAAAGTGTGACGCAAGCCAAGCATGAATTGGCAAGACATCCAGCGGATGTTGTTGTCAGTGCGATGTATCTCTCAGATGGGAATGGTTTGGATATTTTGGAACACATTAAAAACGACGATACCATGTCGAGTATTCCTTTTATGCTTGTATCAAGCGAGACCAGCATGCGCAAGCTAGAGGCATTTAAGCAGTCAGGTGTAGCCGCTATATTACCAAAACCATTTGATTTAATGCACCTCGAGCGCGCGCTTAATGTAAGCCTTCAATTGTTAGATGACGAAGAACTTACACTCGATTCGTTTGAAGCTGAGCAAGTGCGCGTGCTGCTTGTTGATGACAGTCGCTTAGCACGAAATCACATAAAGCAATCATTGTTGAATATGGGGATTAAAACAATTGTAGAAGCCGAAAATGGTGCCCATGCACTGACTGCGCTGAAAGACCAAGAATTTGACATCGTTGTCACTGATTACAACATGCCGGAAATGGATGGACGAGAACTATCTGAATTTATTCGATATAACCCGGCGACAGCGCATATCCCCATCATAATGATTACATCAGAAAATCAATCGAGTGCGCACTTGGCCAATATACAGCAAACAGGCGTTAATGCACTTTGTGATAAGCCTTTTTCGTCAACCGAAGTGCGATCGATGATCGCAAGACTTCTGTAATAATATCAGAGCAAGTTAAACAATCAGGTTTGACACAATCTGTTTGGTTTTTTAAAGTTCCCTCGGAATTTTATTTATCACGACAGGACCAGTGACTTGCCAAATGATGAACTCATCGCGCTGCGCGATCGAATAACGGATGTCGACACACAGCTGCTCAACCTTCTATCCAAGCGACAATCGTTAACCACTCAAGTTGCCGAATTAAAGTACGACCTCAACAAGCCAGTAAGAGACAAACAACGAGAACAAGTGTTACTAGAAAAATTAGTGACACAAGGACAACACCTAAATCTCGACCCAAGTTATATAACTCGACTTTTTCATATCATCATTGAACATTCAGTTCTGCAACAACAAAGTTTGTTAGAACAAACCGCCAACCCAGAGAACGTCGTTGATAAAGCAAGTGTGGCAATACTCGGTGAAAAAGGCTCATACAGTTATTTAGCAGGCAAAAAATACTTCGACCGTCGACTTATAGAATGCGTCGAAATTGGCTGCAGCAGCTTTGCACAAGCGGTTAAGACTGTCGAAGAAAAAAAGGCCGATTATGCAGTTATACCCATCGATAACTCAACATTTGGCAGCATTAACGAAGTCTATGACCAACTGCAGCAAACACAACTGCATATCGTTGGAGAAGTTAATGAAGAAATTGAACACCATGTACTGGTTCACAAAGACACCAATAACAATAGCATTAAAACGCTTTATGCCCATCCGCAGATTTTCGCACAATGCTCTCACTTGTTAGCTGAGCTTGGGAATATTGAAGTTAAACCTTGTGACAGCACATCTGCAGCGATGAAAAAAGTACAACGACTTGAAGACTCTTCTGTGGCCGCAATAGGTCCAGAACTCGGTGGCGAATATTATGGTTTAAAGCCCGCGTCCTCAAACCTTACACAACTGAGCAAAAACAGAAGTCGATTTATTGTCGTGGCGAGTGAACAAATAATAGTCCCGTTGCAGGTACCTGCTAAAACCACGGTAATTATGTCGATTATGCAAACTCCGGGATCACTGGTTGATGTGCTTCTCGTTCTAAAACATCATCACATTGCCATGACGAAGTTGGAATCACGACCAGTTCCCGGCAATCCATGGGAAGAAATGTTTTATGTTGATATGCTAGGAAATACGCAGGACAATGATATGGCTAGCGCCATAGAAGAACTCAAAACAATGACAAGATATTTCAAGCTGCTAGGGTGTTATCCAATTGAGTCTATTTCCCCAACAAAAGTATCAGCTACGGCACTCTTGGAAGACGAATAAACACAAAATTAGCTACCGCCCCTGAGAAGATGACTGTCATCCGCTTTTAATAGCATTTGCTTACTGTCCAATAAACACTGCATTGCATAATCGCCAAACCAAGCTGATACCTGTTTGAATTCTTCAACAAAACTTGCTTTATCATTTGATTCAAGCAGCCGTATAGCGTTGTTAAATCGATCAGCAAAGTTTTGTAGTAGCACGATATTTGAAGCGTCCTGAAAAATAATATCGGCGTAAAGTTCTGGCGCTTGCGCAAACAATCGCCCCACCATTGCCAATTCAAGCCGATAGATTGGAGAACTAAATGCAATGAGCTCTTTAAGGTCTGGATCTTCTGCATGTAAATGAAGTCCATATACGAAACTCGAAAAATGCCGCATAACTTGAATAATACTCATTGCACGATCGTGATTTTGCGCACTACTTTCGAACAAAGTAGCACCCCATAATTTCATCTGCTCTAAAAATGGCACATAGGTTTCTTGATGACGTCCGTGACAAACCACAACGACTTGACGGATCATGCCAGGCGCATCGGGCCCAAACATGGGGTGTAGACCAACCACTGGTCCACTATGCTTATCTAACATAGCTTTAAGCGGCTTGTCTTTAATACTCGTTACGTCTGCCAAAATGCAGTTTTTTGGCAGGCTTGGTAGATTTTCAATAATATCGACAGTTTTATTAATTGGGACAGCAACAATGATCATATCAGCAGTACTGACAACGCTATCAATATCGTCCCAATCATTTTTTTCAACGATGGAAACGGTGTAGCCGGTAGAGTCTAACAGTTTGACAAAAACTCGTCCCAGTGCTCCCTTGCCGCCTATAACAACTACATGTTGAATATCAGACTCAACTTTCGCAAAGTTTACATGTTGTGACTGGTATGATTCCCTAAAAATCCGACGCAACAGGTCTTCAACTAAATCTGGATTAACGCCTTCATCTTCTGCTTGTTCTCGCCTAGCTAGAATGAGTTGTTTCTCACGCTCTGGTACATACACCGGCATTGCATGCTGTCTTTTTAACTCTCCAACACGCTGCGTAATACTCGCTCTGCGTTTAAGCAAATTTACAAGCGCAGTGTCAACGTCATCTATCTCATTGCGAAGTTGGCTCAACGCAGCGTTTAAATCAGCGTTATCCAAGAGTGAATCACCCATTAATTTTCCATGCTTTTTTGTTGGCGAAGCGGCAACACGGTGATGAGCTTGTTGCGTGCCTGATTGATAGCTTTTTCGGTTTGATCCCAAGAAATACAGCCATCGGTTATCGAAACGCCATACTCAAGTTGTTCAAGTGCCTTGCCATTCATACCTTGATTACCTGCATTCAAATGACTTTCGAGCATAATTCCAATAATTGACTGATTGCCTTCCAATATTTGATTGACAACATTTTCAGCAACAAGAGGCTGTCTTCTATAATCCTTTGATGAGTTAGCGTGACTGCAATCAACCACGAGTGTAGATGAAACATCGGCGTCGCCTAGGTTATCTTCACATTGCGAAACCGCTACGGAATCGTAATTTGGTTGTTTGCCACCACGCAAAATGATGTGACCATCAGGGTTTCCCTTTGTTTTAATAATACTGACCTGACCGCTTCGATTAATGCCCATAAAACTGTGGCCAGACGCTGCTGATTTTAAAGCATTTATCGCTATACCGAGTGAACCGTCAGTACCATTTTTGAAACCTACCGGCATTGAAAGTCCCGATGCCATTTCACGGTGTGTTTGGGATTCGGACGTACGAGCACCGATCGCGGACCAACTAAAAAATTCAGCGAGATACTGTGGGCTTATGGGATCAAGGGCTTCAGTTGCAACTGGCAACTGTAATTCTGCAAGATACAAGAGCAATTCTCGTGCAGTGCGTAGCCCCTTTTCGATATCAAATGAATCGTTTAGATGCGGATCGTTTATCAGCCCTTTCCAACCGGTTGTTGTACGTGGTTTTTCGAAATACACGCGCATCACGATGTAAAGTGTATCTTTGCAAGACTCGTGCAATTCCTTTAGCCTTTTTGCATATTCTTTGGCTGCTTTTATATCGTGAATAGAGCATGGACCACAGACCACCAAGAGACGATGATCACGCTTGTGAATTATATCGGAGATAATAGAACGCGCTTCTTTTACAAACGTGGATGCCTCATCGCTGATCGGCATTTCCTGCGCTAACTGGTGCGGTGATACTAAGACCTGTTCACCTGATACATGTAGGTTATTTATACTATCTTTTTGCATTGTTTCTACTGTTGATAAATCGTCAAATTCGATAGCGATATAAATCATCGCTTTATTCGCGAGTAGAGTTGTAACAAAACCCGCTTATAAGCGCAATCAATAAATGGATGTAAATACCAATCAACAGGGCGTGATTATACTTTTAATCAAGTTTGAAAGGAGCGTTTGTGATGGAAGGTAGCCCATAATAAAGTGTCAAAAAACATGGATGTTTTTTGCCAAGCGTCACAAGGATGTGCTCGCAGCGTCTTTATTATGGGCCACCTTTTATTGCAAAGAGCGATTTCAAACTTTATTAATAGTAAAATCACGCTCAATACCGAGCAATACACTACGTATCCTTTAGCCTATTCCGGGTTAGGCAGTTGATAACCAACCTCAGCGCCCGGACCGAGTGGAAGACCAAGATATACCCATATGATGGTCATAATGATGCCAGACGCCATCAGCCAGATAGAATAAGGAATCATCGACGCGGTTAATGAACCGATGCCAAACTGAGGTACCCAACGACGCGCAAATACAAGGACTAATGGGAAGTAAACCATTAACGGCGTTATTATGTTCGTGCCACTATCACCGACACGATAGGCTGCAGTTGCCATTTCAGGGCTAACACCAAGGATCATAAGCATAGGCACGAGCACGGGCGCCATTAATGCCCACTTAGCACTGGCAGAACCCACAAAAAGATTGAGCAATCCTGCGAACAAAACAATCAAGCCAAGTACTATTGGTAATGGCAAGTTAGAGGCCTCGATAGCGTTCGCACCGTTAACTGCGAAAATCAAACCCAGGGACGACTGATTAAACATCTCAACAAAATAAGCGGCGAAAAAGGCTAACACTAAATAATAACCCATGTCTTTCATGGCTTCCGCCATCATGTTCACCAAATCGCGATGGTTATTAATAGTGCCTGCCGAACGTCCATAAGCGTATCCAGCGAAGATAAAAAGGAGCATAAATCCAGCCACTAATGATGAAAAAAACGGCACTAATGCAACGGCAACACTGCCCTCTTTTATGACTTCACCTGCTTCATTAAACTGTGTCAAAGCTGCTTCATTTAATAGCGGCACATCGCCGTTGTACATGGACACTGCGCCGAATGTTACAAGGTCCACCAAATCTATTGTAAGTACAATCCACACAAAAGTAACAGCGAGTACCGCCCACAACGCATTCCACATTCCGCGCTTTTGACCGTCTGTTAGGTCGGCATTTAAATCGCTTTCTTGTTCATCATCGGTGCCACCTGCTACCGAGCCGCCGGTCCAAATGCCAAGACGCGGCTCTACGATCTTATCAGTGACATACCAGATGAGGGGTAAAAAGATAAACGTCATTACTGCAATGAAATACCAATTACCTGCAATATTCATCGTCCAACTAGGATCAACTGCTTGCACTGCTGACTCAGTAATACCAAACAACAACGCATCCAATTGACCTGGCAGCAGGTTGGCAGAGAAACCGCCTGAAACGCCAGCAAAGGCGGCTGTAATCCCTGCAATTGGATGTCTACCAGCAGCCGCATAAATAATGCCCGCCAGCGGTATCAAGACTACGTAAGCGGCATCTGCCGCCAAGTTACCCATCATCGCCGCAAGTGCAACTGCTGGTGTAAGGAACGATATTGGCACGTTTCGAACGGCCGCCCGCATCGCGGTACCTAAGAGGCCAGCACGTTCTGCGACACCAGCACCTAACATGACCACGAGAACGTATCCGAGGGGATGAAAACCAGTGAATATATCCGGCATTTCAACCAGTAGATGACGAATAGGCTCGGCACTTAAGATGCTGATCGCGTTCACCGCGAGTGGCGTTCCATCTTCAGCAAGTTTAGTAGGATGATCAACGGTCATGCCCAGCCACGCGGCGAGCTGCGAAATAACCACCATAAAGATAATGAGATAAAAAAAGATGAAAACTGGGTCAGGTAGCCTGTTACCGACGCGCTCAATTGCGCCTAGTATTCCTGTTTGGCCTTCATGTTCTACATTCGTAGAGTTCGACTCACTCATGTCGCTTCCCTTTTTTGTTTTTGTAATTATTTATTGTTATTGTTTTTTGCTTAACAGAGTCGGCTTAATTATCCTACTAAAGATGTTGTTGATAACTTTTCATTGGATAGCTTTCTACTAAATAGTAGTAGATAAGATAAAACATCCGATTGACAAAACGCTATCACCATCGGCCATACATTGCAATAGATGCAAGCTTTCACACAAATGTGTTATGAAAACCACTGGTTACTTGAGAACTAGACAACAAAAAACCCGCTCATTAGCGGGTTTTTCAATGTTAACAATAACGCAGGATTAATCTTAATTAAGTTTCTCTTTAATACGTGCAGATTTACCTGAACGCTCGCGCAGATAGTAAAGCTTGGCTCTGCGCACTGCACCGCGACGCTTTACTTCGATAGCGTCAACTGCTGGGCTGTGAGTTTGAAACACACGCTCTACACCTTCACCGCTCGATATTTTACGAACTGTGAAAGAAGAATGTAAACCACGGTTACGCTTAGCGATTACAACGCCTTCATAGGCCTGCAAGCGCTCTTTGTCACCTTCTTTTACTTTAACACGCACAACCACTGTGTCACCCGGTCCAAATTCCGGCAAGTCAGTTTTCAATTGTGCTTGTTCAATCTTTTTAATAATGTCTTGATTGACTTTACTCATTTATTCCTCACTTCCTAGGTAAACTGTCATCTTGCCGCATCAAGGTTGCCGATATTTATCAACGACTGCTTGCTGCTCCTCAGTCAGAGCTAGGTCTTCTACAATTTCAGGGCGTCGGTCCAATGTGCGTTTAACAGATTGCTCCAATCGCCACTGCCTGATTTTTTTGTGATCGCCGCTTAATAACACCTCTGGGACCTTCAACCCTTCATAATTCTCAGGCCGCGTATAATGGGGACAATCCAAAAACCCGTTTGCAAAAGAATCTTCACTTGCGGAGTCTTCATGCCCAAGTACACCAGGTACCATTCTGGCAATAGCGTCAATCGCTACCATTGCAGGTAGCTCACCACCACTGAGAACGTAATCACCGATTGACCACTCTTCGTCAATCAGGGTATCAATAACGCGCTCGTCAATGCCTTCATAGCGTCCTGCAACAAGAATTAAATCGTCACTTTGATTTAGCTCTTTGACGCCTTTGGCATTTAAAGGTCTGCCTTGTGGTGACATATACACCACTTTAAGCGTTCCGCTGGTAGCGTTTTGCAGCGTTTTTTTCGCTGCATTAATTGCGTCAACAAGAGGTTGAACCTTCATCAGCATGCCTGGGCCGCCGCCATAAGGTCTATCATCCACTGTTCGATGTTTATCAAGCGCGAAATCTCTCGGATTGATAATCGATACATCGATTAATCCTGATTTCACCGCCCTACCTACAACACCTTGTTCAGTAAAACGTTCAAACATCTCTGGAAACAGGCTAATCACAATAAACCGACGTTTATTTGTCATTAGAACGCTGGTTCCCAATCAACAATCACCTTTTTAGTATCGGTATCCACGTTTATAACCACTTGGTCATAAACAAAAGGGATAAGTCGTTCTTTTTGAGCAAATGCATCATTTAAATTTGCTTTAACAACCATGACATCGTTAGCACCCGTTTCGAACATCTGCTTGACTATGCCCAAAGCATACCCTTGTGTTGTCTCAACCCGCATACCAATAATATCTTTCCAGTAAAAATCATCTTCGAGAACAGGCAAACTTTCGGCTGCCACCATAATCTCCTGATTTTTTATCAAATCTGCTTGATTACGGTCATCGATTCCAACGATTTTTGCCACTAACCCTTTATTCTGGACTCGCCACTGGTCAACTTCTATCGATTGATCATTGCCGAGTTGCCAAGGCAAATAATCAAATATATCTTGTGGATGCTGAGTAAAGCTGTTGATTTTGACCCAACCTTTGACACCATAGGGTGCACCGATTTTGCCAACAACCAAGTTGTCTGACGCAGAACTCATCTTTACTCTCTAATCGACCGATTTTGTTATATTAAACAATTGCTTAATGAACTAAGCAGCCGCTTTTGCATCCTTTACCAAGCGCGATACGCGATCTGAAACGCCTGCACCCTTGCTTACCCAATACTCAACACGCTCTAAGTCAATACGGAGCTTTTCCGCTTGACCTTGTGCGGTTGGATTGAAGAAACCGATATTTTCAATGAACTTGCCATTGCGTGCTCGGCGGCTGTCAGCCACAACTACTTGATAAAATGGGCGCTTTTTAGCACCGCCACGCTGTAAACGAATAGTAACCATATATGCCTCAAACTCGTTGTCGCGTTACCGTTAACATGCCCTTTTCCCAACATTGAAAAAAGGTGCGCGAATTATACGCAGAATGCGCATTAATGCAAGGCTTATGCGAGATGCGTTATCAAAAGCATGAACAGAAACAGAGCTGCGATGATAGTTTTGAGCAAAAGCTACTAATTTTGAGTAAAAACTAACGTCACATTGTTTAACTATGCACAAATAAATGAATCTACATGATAACTATATTTTATGAATTTGCTCTAGCATTAATCTTTGGTGGCATGATTGCCTTTCAAGTATTATTCGCACCGTTATTGTTTACAAAGCTGGAACTGCAAGTTGCCAGAAAATTTATCAGAGCGTTTTTCCCGTGGTATTATCTTTACTTTGGAATATTGAGTGGCCTTGCTACTGGGCTAGCGTTTTTCGCGTCGAATATAAGTGCAGCGCTTGCATTAGCTTTATGCTTTGTAGGTTTCGCTATCTCTAGGCAATATTTGATGCTGCGTGCAAACGATGCTACCGATAGCGGCGATAAGAAAACATTTGCCCTATTTCATAGAGCGACTGTTATCATCAACACCATTCAACTTGTAGTGATAGGATATCTTCTATATGTCTGAGAATACTATGCCGAACAATAGATTCGTTGACGCGCGGCTGGTGCTTTATGAAGAGCTGTATCAACAGGTCCATAGACAAATCTTCGATATCACCAGTTACGCAAGTGGTCTTGGACAGCTAGCATTTAGCACTCAGGCTGATATACCTGGAACACATCCATATTTTGCAGATATTAAGCGAGCGTTTTCTATAACAAGTAATGTTGAAAAGCATGAGGTTGCCGCATTTAGGGATAAGCTTGTTAAGCTGGACGATTTGCTTAAGAACACTGCCAAACCCAACTTGCTCAAAGCTAATGCAATGGTTGCAGCAGTTTGCACTATATTGTACAAACGAATCTGGAACACCATCCCTATCGATCTTCAACAACTGCCAGAGGTTACTGAGGATATACTTGATAAGATGCAAGCACATGAACGAATGTGGGAACATCTACTCAACGAGTAAATCACGCTCACCATTATACCGTCAATCTTATAAACACATCTCTTGCATCCAAGGAGAACGAAACTTCCGTTTCGATGACGTTTTTTTTAGTTAACGTTTTGGCGGGAACCCACCTAAACCGCCCATTCCGCCCATACCACCAGGTGGCATCATACCGCCCATGCCGCGCATCATTTTTTTCATATTACCGCCGCCCATTTTCTTCATCATTTTTTGCATTTGCGTAAATTGTTTGAGCAGTCGATTAACGTCTTGAATTTGGGTGCCAGAACCGGCCGCAATGCGTTTTTTACGAGAGCCTCTGATGACATCTGGTTTCTGTCTCTCAGCCGGTGTCATGCTATTAATGATCGCTTCCATTTGCACAAACTGTTTATCGTTTGCCTGATCTTTGATTTTGGCTGACATGCCGCCCATGCCGGGTAACTTGTCTAGCATTCCCATCATACCGCCCATATTACGCATTTGCTCGAGCTGTTCTTTAAAATCTTGCAAGTCAAACCCTTTGCCCTTTTGGACTTTTTTGGCGAGGCGCTGAGCTTTGTTCTTATCAACTTTGCGCTCTACTTCTTCGATGAGGCTAAGCACATCACCCATTCCCAAAATACGGGAAGCTATACGCTGTGGATGAAAAGGCTCCAATGCCTCTAGTTTTTCGCCCATCCCCAAGAACTTAATCGGTTTGCCAGTTATGTGTTTAACAGACAGGGCCGCTCCACCGCGAGCATCGCCATCTGCTTTTGTCAAAATAACACCCGTTAGAGGTAAGGCTTCTCCAAATGCCTTAGCTGTATTTGCAGCATCTTGTCCAGTCATAGCATCTACGACAAAAAGCGTCTCAACAGGTTTAACCGCACCGTGAAGCTGCTTAATTTCCTCCATCATCTTTTCATCTACCGCTAAACGACCAGCAGTATCAACAATGAGGACATCATGAAAATTGAGTTTTGCGTGGCCTATTGCCGCATTCACGATATCCACAGGACGTTGCATGATGGACGATGGATAAAACTCAACATTCACATCCGCGGCAAGTGTTTCCAGCTGTTTAATTGCTGCTGGTCGATAGACGTCCGCACTTACCACAAGCACTTTTTTCTTTTCACGCTCTTTTAAAAACTTCGAAAGTTTGCCGACACTGGTCGTTTTACCAGCACCTTGCAAGCCTGCCAGCATTATGACAGCTGGTGGGGTAGCAGCTAAGTTTAGACCAACAGTTTCTTTGCCAAGTACCTCTTCAAGCTCATCTTGAACGATTTTGATGAACATCTGACCAGGCTGGAGACTTTTACTGACCTCTATACCTACAGCTCTTTCTTTTACTCTGGCAATAAAATCACGCACTACGGGCAGGGCGACATCACCTTCAAGGAGCGCCATTCGCACTTCTCTCAGTGTTTCTTTAATATTGTCTTCCGTGAGTCGGCCTTTCCCACTAATACTTTTTAAGGTTTGTCCGAGCTTATCTGTTAAATTCTGAAACATAACTCTCAATTGGATGTGCAAAATGTCTGTGTAAAAGTATACAATACTCCATACACAAACATAACCTTTGCACTCTAATTGGTTTGTTTTATATTTAGGTAGGGCGTGTTGACCTTTGTTCATTATTTGATCAGCAGGTCATCTAGCCGTCTGACAACCGCAAATGAGTGTGGTTTGGTGGCGCCAAATGAACGAATTTGTGGGCAGTATGACGGCAAAATGGCCATTGCCCGTAGGGCTGTCACCTATAATGACCTATTTCTGTGTTCTCGCTGGCTTATTTGGATTGCCAAACTGCACCATCGACGCCTTGAACTAGCTCATTATAGGAGTCAGCTCAAAAAATGAACAAAGGTCAACACGCCCTTATGAAAACTCAAGAATCACAGAAGGCTTTATCTTAGCGATGGCACTAATAATCGCAGCCTCAGTTCCAAGCATCGTCTGCTATTTAGCATCAGCTGGTCTTTTGTTACGGCGCTTCTTCAATCACTCTGGCGAAAGCACCAAAATACCTATTTCGCTGTTAATGGCAGCCTTGGTTTGCCATTTACTTACGATTGTACTGTCTATTACTGCCCTTGATGAACAAAGATTGAGCCTTGCTTTTGTGCTTCTTGTCGTCGCATGGCTGATTGCATTTAGTATGTTTGTCGCCAATAGATACATTAAGAATTTGGTTTTTCTACCTATCGTCAGTATCAGTGCAGCCCTATTCACCTGCCTACACATGTTTATCCCTTCATCGAACGGATTGAGTGCACAAATGAGCGGTGGCATGATTGCACACATCAGCATATCGATGCTTGCATTTGGGTTTCTGGGCATTTCGATGCTATACGCGCTGCAATTGGGATACATTAATTATCAGCTAAAACACAAACGTCAAACGTTATTAAGTCATGATTTACCGCCGCTTATGTCGGTAGAACACATCCTATACCAACTGATGACGATAGGAACATTTATACTTGCTCTAGCACTCTTTACAGGTTTTTTATTTATGCCGAGTATGTTTGCAGACGGATATGCGCATAAAACCATTTTATCGACACTTGCACTGGGCGTATTTGTTTCTTCGCTAATACTGCATCGATATAAAGGAATCAAAACACGAACAGCTATTTGGTTTAATGGGATTGGTATCACCCTGCTCTCTTTGAGCTATTTTGGTTCTCGCATCGTGCAAGAAGTCATATTGGGTACATAACACTTGGACCAGCTTTCTGATACCACGCTATATCTCATCTTAGTGATATTGATCATTCTCTCAGCGTATTTTTCTAGCTCTGAAACAAGCTTGATGAGCATTAATCGCTATAGACTTAAGCACTTATGTAAAGAAGGTGACAGAGGCGCCAATAGGGTAAGTAAATTACTCAAGCGTCCAGATCGGCTAATCGGCCTTATTCTTATTGGCAACAATCTTGTCAACATTGCTGCCACCATGGTTGCCACTATCTTATTTGTACGTATCTTTGGCGACTTTTATGGTCCGATAGCGGTCACTGTTGGATTGACAATAATTGTGTTGGTTTTTGCAGAAGTAACTCCTAAAACATACGCAGCTTTGCACCCCGAAAAAATAGCATTTCCAAGCTCTTTTATTCTTGTGCCGTTACTCGTGATTATGACCCCGCTTGTAAAAGGTATTAACACCATCACTAACGGTATCTTGTATCTATTTGGACTTCGTCAAATTAATAACGAAGATGATGGGCTCTCCAGAGACGAACTTAGGACCGTGGTATATGAAGCCGGCAATCTTATTCCGAAAAAACATAGAGACATGTTAGTCAGTGTTCTTGAATTGGAAAATGTCACAGCAGAAGACATAATGGTGCCCAGAGGCGAAATTTTTGCCATCGATATCAACGACGATTGGAAATATATTCAGAAACAATTGACACATGCACAACACACTCGTGTTTTGCTATATAGAGACTCCATTGACGATGCTGTCGGGTTTGTTCATTTGCGCGACGCACTTAGATTGTTATCTAAAGACCAGTTCACCAAGGCAACCATGCTAAGGGCTGTAAAAGAAATTTATTACACACCCGAGTCTACCCCGCTTCACAAACTTATGTTCAAATTTCAACAGGAGCGCGAACGCATTGGGTTGGTCGTCGACGAATATGGCGACATTCAAGGGTTAGTTACGCTTGAAGATATCCTTGAAGAAATTATTGGCGACTACACGACCACTATGCTACCTGACTACAGCAAAGAGGCTGTAAAACAACAGGACGGTAGCTTCCTAGTCGATGGCGGCGCAAATATTCGCGAGCTAAACAAAGAAATGCAATGGCATTTCCCCACTGATGGCCCGAAAACAATCAATGGACTTATTCTCGAATTCTTAGAAGATATACCAGAAAACAATATCAGTTTACGACTTGCTGGCTATCCTGTGGAGATAATTGATATAAGCGGAAATATGATAAAAACTGTGCGGATACAGCCTGAGTTTTATGTTGACTATGAGGCTCAACCAGACGACTAGGTTGACCTTCTTTGCGCGCGATTGATCATTACCTGTGCCTTTATTTCGTCAAGCTTATTGTCAAGCGCTGAGAGCTTGCGCATTATCGTGCGCATTTCTTCGTCGTCATGTATATCCGCCGCCATCACATGCTCTTTCAATGCGAGTTGGAGAACTGACGGTAACGAAGTTCTTGCCATAACTTGATAATGCCTCTCAACTGATACTCTGTAACAATGCCAACTGCATTCCACTGCTCGCGTTGCCATTGTAATCTATAATGAGGATATCGGCAGTTGTAAAAATTCTTCCATTGAATCCTGCACATAATTTATCTGCAAACAAACTTACGAATGGCATATGACTAATAATCATAAGGGATTGTGGCGCATCATCTTGCATTGAAACACCTTGAATGTAATCGGCGAATTGCTCGATATCACCCTCTGGAACAATCATGTCACAATCAGTTTTTAGTTTGGATGCAATTTGCTTCGAAACGCAATCAAAGGTTTGCTGGGTACGTACATAAGGGCTCACAAGTGTCGTTTCGACGTGAGGTTTTTCAATACCACTTTGAAGATACTCAGCGAGTCTCCTACCAGCGAATTCCGCCTGGTATTTTCCAAAACGCGTCAGATTTCGAGCTTTATCATTTTTTTGATAAGGCTCGGCTTCACCATGACGCATTATGATTAGCTTCATATTTTCCCTGCAATTGGTAATTCAATGACAATCAATTCATCACCAAAACAAATCTGATATGCTTCGTATAACGACATGTGGCGAATTAACTTTACTAGACAAGTATTGGACTTGAGGAATCACACCATCCTGACGATAACAGTTCAAAGGTTCTGTGCAAATCAAAAGGATAGACTAATTTACAGCAAAACGTTGAAAAATAATTTAAGACTTGGGGTGGATATTCATTATGACAACCCGATGGTGTCCTTTTCTTTCAGCATTGGCGCAGGCAGGTTTTATGAAAATGATCAGGTACTCGGGATTTCTCACTTGCTCGAGCACTGCATATTTGCACCAAACAAAGATTATCCCAAAATTGGACAGCTAACGGAATTCATAGATAACAACGGCGGTGACATCAATGCATGGACTGACGATTACAGCACGAATTTTCACGTAATTTGTCCCGTCCAAATTGCCATTGATGCACTTGATATGCTGCTAAACAAGCTATTGTTTCCCAATTTTAGCAAGAAAAATGTGGAGACTGAGATAGCTGCCATTGATGCCGAGTTTTCCAGTAAGAAATATGATGAAGGACGCAGGCTGGCTTCAGTCCAAAAAACAATGTGTAATAAGTTGCACCCCTATTATCGGTTTTCGATGGGTAACAAACGCACATTTACGGCACTACCCCTTGGACAGGTAATTGAGCAGCTGTTCTCATACCACAAAAGGCATTTTGCAGCCAATAATATGGCGTTCGCAATGAGCTTTCCGGCAATAGAAGATGCTGAAGCCACTCAAATTTATCAACACGTGCTCAACACTATCAGCCCTGTTCTTGAGAATATCCCGTCAAGTAACGCTGGACAAAGTCTCCCCAACGTTATGGCTTTCTCGCCTTTGCTGCATAATCAACTTGTCACAGTCAAGTCAAAATCGAATGCTGTTATTCTAAGTGTCATTATTGATAAATGTGACGTAGAAGAGCTAGATAATCTTGCATTAACAATGCTTGAAACGACTATATCAAGCATGCATAAAGGCGGACTTGTCGATATGATTAGCGATAAGTTCCGGTTACTCGACTTTGCCGTAAAAAATGGTTTTGAAGATCAATTACAAACCGAAATTCAGCTTTGTCTGCGTTTTGAAGCTTTCCTGAATCATAAAAATGTGGTGACCTTAAGCGGGATTTTTAGCGCTTTTATCAATTCACTAGTTTCACAGAAACTTCCGCGTTGGCGATTTAGGGAAAAGCAAAAACAAGCTGACTTACAGCATAGATTTGCTAAACCCAAGCACCTATTGGAAAGAACCGTAGAATTGGCTGAGCAACTCAGGCAGTCTTCTGACTTAACTGAAAGAAAATCACTTCAGGTGGATTCTTTAGAAGTACAGGAGAGACTCACACAGATACTAAAACAAATTCAATCGCAAAAATTGTATTTTTATATGTTTACCAGCGAATGGGATTTCGATCGCAAGACCGATCACTACGATGTCGAATACTCTATTGAAGACATGCCCGATCAAGCGCCAAATGATGGTGAAAAGCTGAGGTTTTGTAGCGCGCCTCAGAACACATTTTTACCCTCTTCTATTGAGGTTTTTGAACCAAAAACACCCGAATCATCAAACAGATGTTATACCCCTGACCATTTTAAGTGGCAATCTACTTCCTTTCGATTAGATTATTGGCTTTGCTATAAGGACAAAAAGCCACTCGGTGATATCTATGTTTCGTTTAGTGGCCCAGAGCTTGCCGGTTCTATTCAAACAGCAGTAGCTAAAAGAATTTGGCTTGATTGTTTGCAGACGCATTTAAAAGCTACCTTTTTTCAAACCAAAGAGGCTGGTTTGTATTTTAAAGTGTATGGCCATCAAAAGGGTATAAGCGTGCAAACAAGCGGTTTCACTGACAGGCAACTACTATTAATGTACGAATTGCTCAACCACGTCACCAACATTGTTGTTAGTGACGCTGAGTTTGCAAGAGGAAAACGGAATGTCGAAAGTAAAATCAGTAGAAGTCTATGGCAAAAACCTATCAACAAGCTGTTTTCTTCGCTGTCAGAATCTATACATAGTTCAGTAATTAAACCTGAAACACTTTTAGACGCAAGTGCAAACTTGACATACGATGAATTCGACAATTACCAAAAGTCTTTTTTTAATGTCATAAAAATTGAGTCTCTGATGGTTGGAAATTGGCCATTGGCTTTGGGTGACAGATTAAAACAACACCTTTTGAATCGATTTAAAAACCAATTTTGTATTGAAAGAACTGAAATGTCCGAAATTTCGAACCCTACTTCAAAAATTAACCTGAAGAGCAAGACTGTCGAAATAAGCAATACAGATGACCAAGCATTTATGCTTTTCCAATCATTTGGTGAAACTGATAGGCTTGAAACAAAGCTAAAACCTATTGCTCTGTCATTATTGATAGAGGCGTTCTTGAGTCCTCTGTTATTTGTTGAAATGCGAAATGTAAGGAAGGTGGGCTATAATCTCGGCGTAGGATATAAACCCATTGAGAGGCACGCCGGTATAGTGGTTTACGCGCAATCGCCAAATTTAGATAGAGATTTGCTAAAATCAGAAATGCTCGATGGCCTAAATACCGTAATTTTTTCATCAAAATCGAATGGGATTGATTTTACTTCTTTGAAAAGGCTGGTTTGCGAACAAATCAACTCACCTGTAGAAAACGCGTCAGCGCTTGGGCGATACATATGGTTACATTATGATAACCCGGAGCCGCTTAATTACGCAGAACGGCTACGGGAATATGTGAAATCGATGACCGAAGAAGAGTTTTGGCAACACTGCGAAAGTCTTTTGCAAGAAAACGACAATCAGCTTATTTTACAGACGAAAGTAGTTTAAGGTTAGTTTTTAACCTTATCTCTTCGCACTGCCTTGCATGCTAATCTCGTTAACAATATCGGCTTATGCAATTATATATTGATTATCGAAACCCGCTGCTTTTCTGATTGCAACGTGCTTAGAAATTTGAAACATCGGAAATAGCATAGGACCTAACAGTAAACCACCAACTAACCAACGCTTTCGCTGCATAGCATAGATTGTTGACTCTACATAAAAGTAACTTGCAAACAATAAAAATGTAAAAATTATCAGTGCAATCATAGTGTGCTCTCTCTTTAGCTCGCTCTCTCGCGCTTATATAAAACAAGCTTTAAAACGTTTTTTACATAAAATAAGTATAGCGAATACCTGCATAAAAAGTGTGAATAACTAATATTAGAGACAAAAAAAGTCGCCTAAGCGACTTTTTTAACAGTTTTCTAACAGATAATATGCTTATTTATAAAAGTTATCTTTATTTTTTTGCATCTCTAACAAAATGTCTGCAGGATTGTACTTTTCATCATACACTTTCGCATAATGCTTTAGTCGATCAATTAAAAAGTCAATACCTAATTCGTCTATGTACCTAAACGGTCCACCGCGAAATGGCGGAAAACCGATACCAAAAATAGCGCCAATATCACCGTCTCTCGGGTTTCTTATAACACCTTCTTCCAGACACCTTGCTGCTTCATTGAGCATCAAAAATACAGTCCTCTCAATTACAGTGTTCTCTGTATACTTTTTAACAGGTGAAATACCCAAGAGGTCATAAACACTCTCATCTACGTCTTTTCCAGCATTTTTGCCATCATACGTATAAAAACCAGCATTATTCTTTTTACCTTTCCGATCATTCTTTAGTAGTTTGTCAAAGGCACCTGGTGCGCTAAACCTATCGCCAAACTGCTGCATAAGTATCGGAATTATCTTTGTTCCTACATCAATCCCTACTTCATCTAAGAGTTTAAACGGTCCCACTGGGAACCCAAATTTTATTAACGTTTTATCAATATCATCAAGAGGCTGCCCCTCCATAGCAAGATAGCCTGCTTCGCTCATGTACGGAGCCAGAATTCTATTGACATAAAACCCTGCGCCGTCCTTTACGACGATTGGTGTTTTGCCCTGTTTCTTGGCAAATTCAACCGTGGTGGAAATTACCTGATCTGTTGTCTTTTCGTGCGGAATGACTTCTGCAAGTGGCATTTTGTCGACAGGTGAGAAGTAATGCAGGCCAATGACGTTTTCTGGACGCTTTGCTTTAGCGGCAATGTCAGCGATGGGTATTGAAGATGTGTTTGATGCAAAAATAGTCTCTTCTTTACAATTTTCTTCAATATCAGCGACCATCTGCTGCTTCAATTCAAGATTTTCAAAGACCGCTTCAATCACAATATCTTGTTGTTTGTATCCGCTATAGTCTAAACAGCCGGTGATTTTTGCTAATTCTGACTGCATCTGCGATTTTCGAATAAATCGTTTCTTGACTTTTTTATTCAACAAATCGTAGCTATACCTAATAGCCCCTGCAATACCGTCCGAACTGATGTCCTTAACTCGTACAGGCAGACCCGCTTTCGTCGCTGTTACAAAGGCAATTCCTCCGCCCATAAGACCACCACCGAGGACACCAGCGTGCTCGACAGGCTGAGCTGAAACGCCATCAACGCCTTGTTCTTTTTTCATATCCGTTGTTGCAAAGAAAATTTGTCGTAATTGTTTCGACTCTTTCGTCATCACAAGTTTACCGAATAACTCAGCCTCAAGCGCGTAGCCCTTTGTTGAATCGGACACGCCAGTTTCAATGCAATCAATAATATACAAAGGCGCTGGATAGTTACCCTTAGTCTTAGCAAGCGTTTGTTCCCTGGCTTTTTTGAACAAGAGTTTACGGCCAGCAGAAGTGTCCTCCAGCATTTTATTCATGAATGATTTATTTTCTTTCGCAATCCTTTTGCCTTGCTTAGCCATTTTCATAGCAACATTTTGCAAAATACTCAGCGGGACTAGATCGTCGACAATACCGTATTTTTTTGCTTGCTTCGCCCTTGCTGGACTCCCCGTCAGCATCATTTTCATCGCCTGCTGCACGCCTATTAGCGCAGGCAGCCGTTGCGTACCGCCACTCCCAGGCAATAAGCCAAGCTGCACTTCAGGAAGACCTAACTGTGTCTTATCACTGTCACTGCAGACTCGGTAATCACAAGCGAGGGCCAACTCTAGACCACCGCCCAGCGCAGGCCCATGAATGGCAGCAACAAAAGTTTTTGAGCTGTTGCTAATACGGTCAAACAGCTGTTGACCTTGTGTGGATAGCTGCTGTGCATCTTTTTCTGATTCGCATGCTGCAAGCATAGAAATATCCGCGCCGGCTACAAATGAGTCAGGCTTGCCACTGGTTAACACAACTCCTTTAATATCTGCATCACTTTCAATCTGTTCCAACACAGACGTGATCTCATGCCCAAACTCTGACTTGAGCGTATTCATCGTCTCACCTGGAATATCCATAGTAAGTATCGCGATGCCTTCATTGTGTTTTTCTAGGGTGAATGCACTCATTATTCAGTCTCCACTATCATCGCGGCCCCTAGCCCACCAGCCGCGCATGCAGTGAGCAATCCAGTACCGCCACCGCGACGCTTTAATTCATTAAGCATTTGGGTAATCATTCTTGTGCCGGTTGCAGCAAACGGATGCCCGTATGCGATTGAACTTCCCATAACGTTGAACCTGTCCATATCAATCTCGCCCGTTGGTTTTGTGCGGTTGAGTTTTTCTTTAGCAAATGAAGCACTGTTGAACATCTTGACGTTTGCCAGAGTTTGCGCAGCGAATGCTTCATGCATCTCTATAAGCGTAAGATCTTCAAGCTTCATCCCGGCTCTATCCAATGCAAGCGGTGTTGCATAACTCGGTCCCATTAACATATCTTCCCACACATCAATGGCGGCAAATGCATAACTCTTAATAAAACCAAGTGGTACGTAACCCAACTCAGCTGCTTTTTTCTCTGTCATCAACAATACTGCTGATGCCCCGTCAGTAAGAGGTGTTGCATTTGCTGCAGTAACACTTCCGTGCTTTTTGTCAAACACGGGGCGCAATTTGGCGTAGCTTGCCAATTCGGAATCGAATCTAATATTGTTGTCTTTTGAGAATCCTGATTTGTATGGTTCTGCATATGCGGTCATCACTTCGCCATCTAAATTCCCTGCTTCCCAATTTTGCGCGGCTCTGGTGTGCGAACGGTGAGCAAGCTCGTCTTGAGACTGTCTTGAAATTGCATGCGTTTTTGCCATTTGCTCGGCCGTTTGCCCCATCGATAGGCCAGTTGAATATTCTGCAACGGCGGGTGGGACAGGCAGTAAATCTTTAACACCTAGCTTGCTGAAGATTTTAAGCCTTTGCCCCAGCGACTTTGCTTTTTGTAAGTCAACCAAGGCTCTGGCAAGGGCCTTAGATACACCAATTGGCGACACGGATGTAGAATCGGCGCCGCCTGCTATGGCAATATCGATGTTGCCGACTAACATCGACTCCGCTGCATTTACTGTAGACTGAAAACTCGTTGCGCAAGCGCGTGACACGCTATACGCATCTGTATGCACATTCATTCCAGTGCCTAACACGATTTCTCTGGCAATGTTTGGCGCTTCCGGCATCTGTACAACTTGCCCATACACGACTTGATTAATTTGTTTGGGGTCAAGTTCATTGCGAACAACCAACTCATTTACCACCATCTTACCCAGATCTACCGCCGGCACACCGTGAAAATAGGTTGCCATTTTTGCAAATGGTGTTCTCAATCCATCGACAATTGCAATACGTCCCCCGGACGTTGTTTTAAGCTTTTGTTTCTTCGGCATAACGTTCCTTTAACAAAAAAAAGCAAACTGAAAGACAGAATTTTTCCAAACTCTAGACCTCTCTGGTCTGACCACTTAATAAATTTAAGCAAATTGTTAACTAAAACGCAAACAAATTTGTATTAAAAAAAAGAGCATAGTAGTTGATGAACAAAGAATCGAACCTATTATACGAAGTGAGGTCAACCATTAACGCTTAAAAACGCACCCGCTCACCTCTATTAAATACTGGAAAAAAAATACGAATGGCAGCTACGCAATTACAAAGACTTCAAACGCACCTTGACGCACAAGTGATTGGTCAACATCAATTAACAAAAAGCATACTGATTTCACTGCTAGCTGATGGTCACTTACTCGTCGAAGGCCCTCCAGGTTTAGCCAAAACACGCGCTATAAATAGTTTGTCAGATGGTATTGAGGCTAACTTTCACCGCGTTCAATTTACCCCTGATCTCCTACCCGCAGACCTGACAGGTACCGATATTTATCGGCCAGAAACAGGCGAGTTCATTTTTCAAAAAGGACCATTATTTCATAACCTTATACTCGCAGATGAAATTAATCGAGCACCCGCAAAAGTTCAGGCAGCATTACTAGAAGCGATGGCAGAAAGACAAATTACCGTTGGTGGCACTACGTATCCTTTACCCGAGCTTTTTCTTGTTATGGCAACACAGAACCCTCTAGAACAAGAGGGCACATACCCGCTACCTGAAGCACAGCTTGATAGGTTTTTGATGCATGTTGAAATCGATTATCCTGACACGCAAACTGAATTGAGAATACTTAGGTTAACGCGTGGCGAATCAATCGATGAAATCACCGGACAGCTTCCAGACAACGTAATAAAAATATCTCAAATTGACATTAAGAAGGCTCGTCAAGAAGTACTAAACCTTCACCTAAGTGAAGCAATTGAGACTTACATTGTGCAACTTATCATTGCGACAAGAGAGCCACAGCATTATTCACAAGCGCTATCGGACAGTATCGAGTTAGGGGTTAGTCCGCGAGCAACTATTGCACTTGAAAAATGTGCAAGGGCAAATGCATGGCTTGAAGGAAGAGATTTTGTTGGTCCGGATGATGTTCAAGCAGTACTGGCGAACGTACTGCGGCATAGATTGATTTTGAGTTATCAAGCACAAGCCAAAGGGATGACGCACAACAAAGTCATCGAGCAACTTAAAAACATGGTGCCTGTGCCATAGGTTAAGGCTTTAAATTTTTTATGTTAGCAAATAATTTAATTACCTCGTATTTGACTGAATTAGAGTGTGATGGAACCTCGCTAAATCATGCTGAGTTAATGCGATATCGAAATCTAGCAAACTCAATTAAGTTGCAACCAAATAAGCGAACGTCAAATTTGCAAGCAGGATTGGAACGCTCTGTGATAAAAGGCCGCGGGATGGAATTTGATGAAGCCCGAAGCTATCAACCTGGTGATGACATTCGCAGCATTGATTGGCGAGTAACCGCTCGCACTGGAAAGCCGCATACCAAGGTGTTTAGGGAAGAGCGCGAAAGACCAGTGTTTGTGTTTGTCGATTTGAGCAACTCTATGCATTTTGGCACGGAACTATTATTAAAGAGTGTTCAGGCTTCTCATCTTGCGGCACTATTGGGATTCAGCGCAATTAAACGAGGCGATAAAATTGGCGCAGTCATATTCAATCAGCAACAGGATGTTGAGATCAGACCCAAAACAAGAAATAAGGGGATATTGACTATCATTGACACTATGGTTCAACATCACTCAAACGACGTAACCATTAATCGAGAAAACACAGCATTTAGTGCATTACAGCGACTTCAGTTTATTGTAAAACCTGGCGCGCTCGTGCATCTGATAAGCGACTTCAGTCAGTTTAATCAAGAGCACTTTGACATTGTCGGCACGATGGCGCGGCATTCTGAAATCTCCGCAAGCCAAATATTTGACCCCTTTGAAATTAAGCTTCCATCTTCAAGCAGTAGACTTACACTTAATATTACTGACGGCGAAATAAATCAAACAATCGATTTTTCGAATAAAAAATTAAATTCGAATTATTATCAGCGCTCTGTTCATGCACGAGATGCGTTGAAAGAAGCATTTTCAGAAATTGGTGTAACGCTTCGGACAATAAGCAGTGGCATGCCCATTGCTGAGCAAATGTCCGTTGGAAAAAACGGATACTTAGTAGGTGAACTATTGTGAATCCATTAGCTAATCTAGAAGATATTCAACTTCCACAAGCTGTTTCAATGTGGCCTTTGGCACCAGCATATTGGGTAAGCATTTTTTTGTTTGCATTGTTACTCATAGTGATTGCATGGATTGTATATAAGCGCTTAAAAACGCGTGAATGTCGACGCTTCGTGCGCAAAGTGACGCAGCATATAAACTCACTTGATGATAATGATCCGAATTTTTTACTCAACGTCCAAAAAGCGCTTAAAATAGCGGCAAACAAAAAGTGGGCACCGGCACAGAGCGAATCGTCAAATTATTCGACCGCAATTACGCAATTTGGCGAGCAATGGAAAACAGTACTCGCGAAAAGCGAATTTATAAAAAAAGAACCATCAGCTTTAGATATATTATTTAGCGTTCACACTGGTATTTACAATCCATCAAAGGTGCCTAAAGACAAAGTAAAAATCAAGGAATATGCTGTGTCATGGATCAGATCAGATTGGACCGCCAAGGAGAAAGTTGAGTAGTGTTCGAGTTTTCATTCCCTTGGGCGTTTGTTTTATTGCCTCTGCCCTTGTTAGTCTATTTTCTCTTGCCGGAAAAGGAAGAAAAGGAAAATACGGCGTTAAGGGTGCCAAATACTCATGCTTTTTTGGGTAATAATACAGCTGTTGATGCCAAGAACTTTTCTACATTGCTACCTTTAACGTTGATGTGGCTTTTAGTGGTAACTGCTTCTGCGCGTCCTCAATGGTTGGGAGAACCCATTGCGATACCTACAGAAGGTCGTGATTTAATGGTTGCTGTTGATTTGTCCGGCAGCATGAAAGCGCGCGACATGGAGGTAAGAGGTCAATTAGTCGACCGGTTGAGTATGATCAAATTTGTGTTAGGTGATTTTATTTCAAGGCGCGTGGGAGATAGATTGGGGCTTATATTGTTCGCCGATACTGCATATCTTCAAGCGCCATTGACGTACGACCGAACGACAGTTGAAACCTTATTAAACGAATCACTGATCGGATTAGTCGGTGATAACACTGCTGTTGGAGATGCCATAGGACTGGCTGTAAAGCGATTTAGGCTGCGAGACGAATCAAATAGAGTACTTATTTTATTAACTGACGGACGAAATACCGCAGGAAACATCACGCCCGAACAAGCACTTACATTAGCAGTTGAAAATCAAGTCACCATTTACACAATTGGCGTGGGCAGTAATCAACGCTCAATGTTTGGATTTAGCATGCCATCTGCGGGTGCAGATTTCGATGAAGCAAGTTTGCGCAATATAGCTGAGCAGACGGGAGGTCAGTTCTTTAAAGCGCAAGACACACAGTCACTCGTGCAAATATACCAACGCCTTGATTTGCTAGAGCCTGTGGAAGCTGGCAATGAGAAAATGCGGCCACAACAAGCGTTGTATTTTTGGCCACTCGGCATGGCTTTATTAATGAGTATCCTAATGGCGTGCTACCGAATCATTCAAGCATCACGGCTTCGTCGACTATCTCAAGCTGAAGAGCGCAATTTACCGGGTGACTTATGATTGATTGGCAGGCATTTCATTTTTTAAGGCCAGCTGCGCTGATAGGTATTGTTATATTGCCCTTGGCTTGTTATGCGATCTACAGATTAAAGCAAAACCAAACCCAATGGCGCTCGTACATACCTGCTCATCTTCAATCCTTTTTGCTAGTTGAATCTAAGCATTATAAAAGTCAGTCGCAGTATTGGCTCTTGGCCGTAATTTGGGCTATCGCTTGCGTCGCGCTAGCTGGCCCGACTTGGCAGAAGTTACCGCAGCCAGTTTACCAATCACAATCAGGCAAAGTCATACTTGCTGACATGTCTCTTTCGATGCGCGCTACTGATGTCAGCCCTGACCGACTTACGCGCTTGAGATTTAAGGCGCTTGACCTTTTGGATTTAATCGATGATGGCGAGGTGGGGCTGGTTGCTTATGCGGGTGACGCCTTTACGATAAGCCCGCTTACTGAAGATGTCGCAAATATTAAAAACCTAATTCCGAGTTTGAGCCCGGAAATAATGCCAGTTCTTGGCAGCAATCCATATGCAGCATTAGTACAAGCAAAACAGTTACTTGAGAATGCGGGGTACACACAAGGCGATATATACTGGCTGACTGATGGCATAGCAATTGAAGATATTGAACTGATAAGAGAATTTATTGACCAAAATACTGTTAGAATCTCCGTGTTGCTAGTGGGAACAACGCAAGGAGCACCTATCCGCCAGATTGACGGTACGTTACTAAAGGATAGGGCTGGAAACATTGTGATTCCAAAAGTTGACCAATATTTGTTCAATCGAGCGTTAGTAAACAGTGATGCAAGTTTTGTTCTTATGAGTGCTGATGATAGTGACGTAAAAGCGATGGTGTTAGACGATAATATATTTTCTCGAGAAATCGAAAACAGTGACGATGAACGATCTGGTGATTTATGGCAAGACATGGGAGGATATATCATACTGTTATTACTCCCTCTACTAGCGCTTCTATTTCGCAAAGGCGTCGTATTTAGCATGGTCCTAGTGATCACACTAATTCCTTATACTGATGCCACCGCACAAAATGCTCAGTCCACTTTAGATGAGGAAAACTACACTTTTAATGCGTTATTTATGAATCAAAATCAGCGCGCAAAAAAGCACTTTCAAAATCAAGCGTATCAAAAGGCACAAGAACAATTTATTGATAAAGACTGGAAGGCTGCAGCTGCGTATAAAGCCGGAGATTACGCGACTGCTAGCAGTTTATATGGCCAGCTGGAAGGAACAAACAGTTTATATAATTTGGGTAATAGCCTTGCGATGCAAGGACAGATTCAAGAAGCAATCTCTGCATATACCGATGTCCTTGAAAAACAACCAGATCATATACAGGCCAAAAAGAACAAAGAAATTTTAGAGGAAATGTTAGAACAACAACAAGACAACACTCAAAATCAAAACGAATCTGGTTCCAATGAGCAAAATAGCGAGCAGGATTCATCACAAAGCCAGCAAAATTCACAACAACAAAACCAATCACAACAGCAGGATTCTCAGGCGCAATCGCAATCGCAGGAAAACAATCAAACTGAAAACGATAATCAGCAATCGCAAGCGCAGTCAGATGAGCAAGCCCAGCAGCAAGAGCAGCAAAAGCAGCAACAAACCCAACAGCAGCAAAATGAACAAGCTGACGAAGCCTCGTCACAAAAACAACAAGCAAAAGCTGACGACTCTATAGTACCGGGTAATATAGACCCCAGTCAGATGACCCCAGAAGAGCGCGAAAAAATGCGCCAAATGCAAATGCTATTAAATAAAATCCCAGATGACCCCGCATTCTTACTTAAAAGGAAAATGCTTGTGGAATCGCAGCAGCGACAAACGCAAGGGGCGCCTTTAATGCAACAGCAGACTTGGTAACACTATGGTTAGAATACTTCTGATTATGTTTTTGTTTTGCCTAAACGTTACGTCAAAGGCAAATGCAATTGAGCTAGTGGCATCACTTGATAGAAACCCAATTAATGCTGATGAATCAGTCACATTAATGATCACTGCGAATGGTGATATTGACAATGAACAGCCAGATTTTTCTGCGTTGAACAATGATTTTCGTTTTAACACGCCTTCTGTGAGCAGATCGACTCAGATTATCAATGGCGTGCGTTCTTCTTCTGTCACGTGGAGAATCAATCTTATTCCCAAGCGCGCTGGCACCTTTATAATCCCAAAATTTTCACTACTTGGCACTGAGAGTAATAGTATCGGACTACGCGTAATGCCAGCTGGCACAGCTTCGGGCGAGCCCAGAGAATTCTACCTGTCTACCGAAATAAATGCCGATGAAATTTTTTTACAGCAACAGCTAGTGTATACGGTAAAAATTTTTATTGCTGGTGATATTCAAAGCGGATCATTATCGGAACCTGAGCTAGCTGGCGCCATCATTGAAAAACTCGGTGAAGATAAGGAATATGAAGAACTCATTGATGGCGTTAGGTATCGTATTATTGAGAGAAAATTCGCTGTTATTCCGCAGTCTAGCGGCCAATTCACAATAAACAGTCCTGTTTTTGAAGCACGCGTTATCAGTAGGCTAGGTCAAAACTTTGCATATTTTAATCGTACCAAAACAATAACGCGCATCGGACCTGAAAAAACGATTACGGTCAAACCGATACCCAATGATTACCAGTTTACCTGGCTACCAAGTGAACAAGTCGTCCTTGAGGAAGAGTGGCAAGGCAATACTGATAGTTTGGTCGCCGGTGAGCCAGCAACAAGGACCATAACGCTGACAGCGTTGGGATTGACTGAAGAACAATTGCCCGATATTGAAGCTGTTTATCACCCAAGCTTTAAAACCTATCCAGAGCAACCCCAACGCGCAACAGTACAGCGAGATAATCGCCTTATTTCTCAGTCTGTGTTAAATACAGCTATCATTGCAGAACAAGCCGGTCAGTTCGTGTTACCAGAAATCACGGTGCCATGGTTCAATGTAAACACAGGACAAACAGAGTTTGCTACAATACCCGCACGAAGCATTTCAGTTGTGCAAGGCAATACTCCCACAGCACCTCAACCGCAAACCATTCCTGAAAATCAGGTTAAAGAACAAAACGACGAATTCGCACAGGACGAAACGCAGATCGTCAGAGACCAAGAAGACGCTGCCCTTTTTGACTGGCTTCATCTTGTGCTGCTTGTGCTGGTATTTATATTAGCGGGAGCTTTGGCAACTGTAGTATTCAGGAAGCATCAAAACCCGGCACCATCACAGCCACCCGCCTTGACTAATGATGATGAAGATATTGCATGGAAACGACTCGCATACACCATTGAGCAAGGACAATTAAACAACCTACCTAAAGTGTTTTCGGGGTGGGCAAGTATTATTTTTAACAAACCACAGATTACTGTGCAGCACGCTTTGACATTAATGGATAATAAAGATATCACAAATTCTTATAATGCAATGATGTCAACGCGTTATTCGACAAATAGTATTGATATAGACCAACGCGACTTTATCAACAAACTCGCTATACAGCGCAAAACGTTGCAATCCCCCACCGATTCTGGCCTTCCTAGTCTTTATCCATCCGCAATAAGTTAATAAAAACTAAAAGATTGTGTTATTTGCTATACTAAAGATTATAACTCGACGAACACTAGCCAACTCCTTCACGTAGACGGCGACGCGTTGCAATCAAAAAAATACTTATGACACGAAATATTCCAGACACCGACGCGGTCTTATCTGACATGAAAACAAAACAATTAAAATACGAAGCCTTAGTAAAGGCTTACCATGCTGATGTCTTTAGATATGCAGTTTGGTTAATAAAAGATCGCGCAATTGCTGAAGACGTAGTGCAAGAAACGTTCTTACGCGCATGGAAGTCGCTAGACAGTTTGCAAGACGACGCTGCAGCAAAAGCATGGCTGATTACCATCCTGCGTCGAGAAAACGCTCGCCGGTTCGAACGAAAAGCATTCGATTTGGTTGATATTGATGATGTTAGTATCGCTGACCAAAAGCAAGAACAAGGCACCGTTGCTGAACGACGTGACTTGCGTGTCGCTATTGAAAAGTTAAGTGAAGAATACCGTGAGCCGCTTGTTCTACAGGTGATGATGGGATTCAGTGGCGATGAAATAGCACAGCAATTAGGATTAAACAAAAATACTGTTATGACGAGGCTGTTTAGAGCGCGAAGTCAACTAAAAGACCTAATGACAACAGGTGTATCGACCGAGGTAAAAGCAAGTGGATGAATTAACGTTCAGACGCACACTCTACGCTGACCCCCGAACCCGACAAACAGACGTATTAAACGCTATACAAGATGATACTCATAAACGACGGTTTTGGGAGGAGCTGCAAGCGTTTGAAAATGAAATTGAAGCCGCACTCGATATAGATGTCCCTGATAATTTATCGCAAAAATTGCTGCTTAAACAAAGCATTAAAATAGAGACTGAAGCGCGAGCAAAGCAGCCATGGTATTGGGCAATGGCAGCTACGATTGCACTTGCAGCTGTTTTGAGTTTTGCGCTGATTACGCCGACGACTAGTTCCTTGACATTTGATGCAATCACTCACGTTGCACATGCGAGTACTGAAGTATCTAAGTATGGCCCGTTAGATATGCAAACTGTCAATGCAAAACTAGCAAATTACAATGGGACGATGAGCGATGATCTCGGAGAGATTCTTTCTGCTAATTTTTGTTACCTTGACCACATAAAAAGCTTACACCTTATTATTAAGGGAGAAACAGGGCTTTTATCACTTTTTGTCTTGCCCGAAGAAGGAACCGCGCCTGTTGAGAATAGCTTCAGCAATCATGAATATAACGGGTTAAGTTTCTTGTTGGAATCTACGCGCGTAATTGTTGTTGGAGAAGATGAATCCGAGCTCCAATCGTTCTCACAACGTGCTAGGGAATACCTCTCGTTTTCTGCGTAAAGATATCGCGTCTGATAATTTTACGTCCCTAAAAGCAAGCATGCGCCAAGGGACGTTAATTCTTCATTGTACCCCTTTGCGAAGCCTCACATTCACTCTGCTTCAAGGAATGTGCTTGAAGCATCTTCATTTTTTGGTATAGCATCTCAAATTAACGCATGTTTCCCGTAGACCGAAGTAGGAGTTCGCATATGGAAATTGGTACCTATATCTCATTAGGCGTGTATTTTGTCGCCATGTTAGCAATCGGGTTCTATGCATACAGAACTAATGATGAAAGTGCATCGGGCTACCTACTTGGCGGCAGAAAATTATCAGCGCCCGTTACGGCACTTTCTGCAGGCGCATCCGATATGAGTGGGTGGATGTTAATGGGAGTACCAGGCGCAATGTACCTATCCGGCGCGTCATCATTATGGATTGCGGTTGGCTTGTGCATTGGTGCATGGCTAAACTATTTTTTGGTTGCGCCAAGGCTACGGGTTTTCACGGAGGTAGCTAGAGACTCAATAACAATACCTGACTTCTTAGAAAACCGTTTTTTGGATGACAGCAGAATACTTCGCATTATTGCCTCGGTTGTAATCATCACCTTTTTCACAGTTTACACTTCTTCGGGCGTGGTTGCGGGTGGGAAGTTGTTTGAAACTAGTTTTGGTATCTCATACGAATATGGCGCAATTTTAACGGCTGGTGTTGTGGTTGCCTACACA
>DDLV01000123.1 GCA_002340325.1 Glaciecola sp. UBA2563
ATAAGTTAACTTTGAGGTCTCTAGCTTTATTAAGCAAGTCGCTGTTAAGGCTTAGATTTGTTGCTTTTTTTGGAGCGGATATGTCGTATAAGTCAGCCATCGTCTACCTCCCATGCAGTTTGCGGGATTATGCGTATTGATATGCGCATTGTAGATGCATCGTTGGCATATAACAAGAGATTTGACTCTCTTCGCTGTGACCTCACTGCGTTCGGCACTGCGCACCATAGACAAGCGTTATGCGCCACTGAACTTAAGATTACGGAGGATTTGATTTGAGCATTAATGCCACGATATATGGACAACTTTTTTTCGTAATAAATATTGTTGTGATTTTTTTCACAGTTAAACAAGCAAAAGGAAAAGCGGATAATATTCCGTTGGTGACTTTCTACGCAATTTTAGCAAATTTCCTTTTTCCACCCCTTGGATGGCTTTACCTCTGGTATTGGAGTCGAAAGCCTAATAATACTTTTTGCAACGGTATTGATGCTCAGTCTTAAGTTCTTAATGGATTGGAATTATTATTTTAGCTAGCATGTTTATGATGATTGATTTAACAATAGCGCATAACAAGTTACTTGAGTTTACTGTGGGCTTACAGCCCTCCACAGGACGATCATCGCCCTGCGCTGACCACCTCTCAGTAAAACGTTAGAGTGCTCAAAAAGAATTGATAAAATTTGAATAAAAAACATCTGCTACTAGGGACTTTAGTCTTTCCAATTTTTATATTGTTATTCTCTGCGAGTCTATTAGGGGAAAACCATAGGGCTAGAGAAATCACACAAACTTACATAGAAGATTTAGCTGCTGGTAATTTTTCTTCGTCATGTATTCCAGTTAAGCTCCTTTCGCAACATAAGGCAATAACTCAAGGTTTGTCTTGTGAGGATAAGAATTTCCTTTTTATGGTATCTCTTTTATCAAATTCTGATTTCAAACAAACCGAAGATATTGGTTTTGAAACAGAAGTGAATCAATACTGGATTCCATTCCTAACAGAAGATTCTCTTAAAGTTGGTCTGTCTTATAAATTGAATGGCAATACAACAAAACTAAGTAACTTATTCGTGGTAAAAAGGGAGGGATGGTCGTGGTCTGTTAGTGAAATACAAATCACTGATCAGGAATTATCAAAGGCATTTACACACGTTAAGAACGCATTAGATTTAAATAAGTATGTTATTGAAAAATCCGGCACGTACGAACTTCAAAATTCAACGATAAATATTCATAATCTGTCACCATTAGACAAGATGGTATTAAAGTACAATCTACAAAGGATATATCAGCATCTTGAATAACATGCTAGCAACGCACTCTAACAAGACGATTTACACGTTCCCTTCGGTCACTGGGACACAAACGCAGCGGTGTTTTGCAATGATACCGCTGCATTTTTGCATGTTAGCTTAGCGTTATGTGAAAAACGAATATGAACGGTGAAATGGAAACTAAAAAGTTGGATACGTGCTCAAAGCATGCCTCAGAGCTAAATTTTCTTCTAAACGAAGAGTGGCCAGAGATGGGGTGCTTTGAAAATGAAAAAAATGGTATTTCCATTCCAAGTCCAATCGGCTAAGTAAAAAACGAAGAGGTCGTGGGTGGCTAGTCTTTCACCAGCTACGAAGCCCCAAATAGTAAGGAAATTGTAGTTTGGGTCAATGCCGTTCTTGTAAACCAGCGCTATCGTGGTAAGGGTTTAGGTAGTAGTCTTATATTGGCGGCCCAATCATCTTCTTCTTGTTTGTACGCTCTAACCGATATTCCTAGGCTCTACACAAAGCTAGGCTGGCAAACCGTCAAACAAGGCCGTAATCGCACAGTTGTTCAATATGCAAAATTCACAGAACAATACGCTCAAGCGTGACAACTTTTTCGTCGCTTGTATTTGGGTTTTACGCTAGGCTAAACGAAACACAATCAACTCCAAAGTTGCCCCATAGCGTGGCGTTATGCGCCAGTGGTTACTAATGAATACTAAAGCATACATCAATTACTTCAGTCAAATAGCTTCGTTAAGTGACGAGGAGCAGTTTAAGGTATTAGAGAAAGCTAGATATTGTGCATTCACAGAATTAAAACTCAATGGGAAAAGCGTCGCTTACTTAATCTTTTCTATTGCTTTAGGGTTTGTTGCGCCTGTTATATCATTTATGCTTTTTGGGTTTTCTAACATTCACAATGCTGTAGCCACAGCTATAGGTGGTGTCGTCGTGCATTTGGTCTATAAAAAGCTCAATGCAACACTACTTGAAAAAGGGCTAAACGAGGTTTTAAAACGAAATGTCACATAACAAAAGTTTGAAGACACTCGCGGTTGCTTGCTCAAGAAATCGTGCGCTGATTATTGAAGCGCTAGACCTCATGGAGACTACATGCACCTCGCACAACTAAATATTGCGAAAGTCAGATACGACTTAGAGTCACCACAAATGGCTGACTTTGTAAACAACCTAGAGCCCATAAATGCCATAGCAGAAAAGAGTACTGGGTTCATTTGGAGGCTACAGGATGAATCAGGCGATGCTACGAATATTGATGTAGAAAACAACCCAGATATCATTGTGAACATGTCGGTTTGGGATAGTGTTGAGTCACTCAAAATCTTCATGTTCAAAACGCACCACATTGATTTCCTTAAACGCAAAAAAGAGTGGTTTGTTCCACTTGATAATGCGTCTTATGTATTGTGGTGGATTCCAGTCGGTCATATTCCAACAGTTCAGGAAGCAATGAGCAAACTAGAGTATCTTCGACAACATGGAGAATCCCAGCAAGCATTTAGCTTCAAAAGTAATTACGCCAACCCAGAATTGGCAAATGACTAAAACGTCTAATAAGAAATTTAATTCGCTGCGCTAGGATTCCACTTCGTGTCACCCTTTGATAAAGCGTTAGCATATATTTTAATTAAGGGAGTTTTAAATGAAAAAAGTTCTATTAATTGGTTTGAGGTCTGACGCTGTAGATTTTGATAAATGGCCTCAGTTGACTAAGGAGAAACTTGAAGCTGCATTTATTCAAGTTATTTCTGAATTAAATCAGGGCGGATATAAGGCGAAATGGTGCCTAACAGATAGAGGGGAAACAGCACAAACGCAAGTTTCTGAAGCCCTTAGAACAGAGGAGCCTGATATTGTATTAGTTGGTGCAGGAGTGAGGACTGACCCTGACCATTTCTTACTTTTCGAACAGCTTATTAATGTAATTCATGTACAAGCACCAAATGCAAAAATTGCTTTTAATACGCTCCCGTATGATACGCTTGAATCAGTTAAAAGGTGGGGCTAACAACATAATCTTTTTATTGGGTAAGTTCAGCTGGGACGCCGCTTGTGACGGCCCTAAACGCTGCGTTACGCCTGAAGCTAAATTTAACTAAATTACGCTATCTTATATCATGCCAAGACCTGACTTAACTAGCTCAATTTCCGCTGATGAATTCGACGCTTACTACTGGTACAAAGATGAATTAGTTCGATTCGCTAGACTACTAGGGCTGTCAACTGTGGGAGGAAAGTTTGATATTCACGATAGGATCAGCTCTCATCTTAGGGGCGATCTGCAATTAACAACCAACAAAAGTAGACCTTCTTCAAATTTTGATTGGTCAAATGAGGCTTTGAGTCGAAATACCGTAATAACGGATAATTATAAAAATACGAGAAATGTAAGATTATTTCTCCAAGACCAAATTGGCGAGAAGATTCACTTTAGCATCACAGTTATGAACTGGATGAAAAATAGTGTAGGGAAAACACTGGGCGATTTCATTGATTTCTATCCAGAGATTAAAAAACAGCGGCTTATACAAGAGATTCCTGATCATAATCAGTTTAATCGTTATGTCCGAGAATTTATGAGGGATAACCCTAATTTAACGAAGGACGACGCATTAAATACGTGGAAAAAAGTCATTGAAATTCCTCGGCCTGGCAGCAAAGGTCGAGGGATATCCTATAGCATTAAGGACCTGCAACTTTGAGAAATCGCGCAATGATACCAGGACCTAACGCCAGTCGCTTGCGCGCCTACGGAAACCTAATTTGCGTCGAAATTTACATTTCACGGGACTACAATACTGTAAGTTCTTCAACAAATCATGCGCCGCGTGCGTGAGTGTTATGAACAGTATTAAACACAAACTAAGAGTATTGAAATAGTATGAAGTCTTTTGCGTTGGTACTATCTTATCTCTTAGTTACGGGGTGCACGACGGGAAAACTAAAATATATCACTCCAGAAGGTGAAACGACGTATGCTTGTGAAACCCAATACACATGGCATCCCAGCGTAGATAAATATGCAGTAGAGTATATTTTAAGCTATTGCGCTCAAGAAGTAGTTAAACTTGGAAATACTGTAGCTGACGGAAAGCTTTTAGCCCTCGATTTATCGGTTCCCGAGCCTCCTGCGGGAGAAGCTTGGAGTTTTGAGTTAGCGGAATCAATGCATCAAACAGGGCTGCTGACTGATAAAGAATATGGTTATTTGATAGCTTACTTAGATTTAGGGCATGATAAGCGTTGATGTTTTGACAAATTCAAATTACAAGATGCTAACAATGATGCTTTAGTATTCTGGTTAGCATGATGTAGTCTATCTCCAAGGTGAATATTGCATTGTTGAGGAAAGATGTTCAATTAGGAAAAGAAATGCCAGGAAATTATCCAGATAGAATAAAGGCGCTGCCGGTTTACGACGGTCGATTTGATGCGTATAAACTAGAGGCTAAGGAAAGTGATGTGCTATTTGCTTCGTATCCCGCGGGCACAGAAATTCCCTCTCATACTCATGAAACAGATAACTATGGTGTCATCACAAAAGGCGAACTTATTCTCACTATGGATGGTGCAACACAAAAAATCACCGTTGGACAGTGGTACTACGTGCCTGCAAATGTTCCTCACTCAGCAAGGTTTGACGTTGAAACAGATGAAATTGAATTTTGGTTTGAAAAGGCTAAGTAGTTATTGTTTCAACCAAAATCAGTGGATCAAATTAAAATCCCCGTGTAACGAGCAAGATTCACATGACTAATAAAGATTTCAATGCGCTTTGCGAATCACTCCCCGCGACAACGTATGTGATGCAATGGGGTAATTCTGATGTTTGGAAAGTCGGAGGGAAAGTATTTGCAATTGGCAATATGGGAAAATCAGACAAGCCTGCCTTTACATTTAAAACATCAGAGCAAAATTACTATTTTTTGGAAAATAAACTAGGCTATCGCCCAGCACCGTATCTCGCCTCAAGAGGGATGAAGTGGATTCAGCAATACGATGGCACTGACGCAGAAGACGAAGAGTTAACTTACTACATTAAAGCCTCGTATAAAATTGTGTCGCTGGGATTAACAAAGAAAAAGCAAAAAGAGTTAGGTCTCAATCAGGTAAAATTATAACACTATGAAAAATCCATTTATGTGGGCTGATTTATCAACGTTTGACGTTGCAGTTGCAAAAGCGTTTTATCAAAAATGTTTCGACTGGGATTATCAGTCTTTGGAAGATGGCTATGAGCTTTGCAATGCACAGCATAGTGTTGCCGGGTTATATGCAATGCCAGATAAATTCAAAGCCATGAATATGCCATCTTTTTGGATGTCTTATATTCATGTAGAGGATATAAATAAGGTTGTTGCAGCTGCACAACGCAATGGTGGTAAGGTAGAGCTGCCCCCCCAGCCAGGACCTGGTGGCGGAACAATCGCGTTGATCCGCGATCCTGCTGGTGCAGGTTTTACATGTTTTGAGGGCGAAGCTACTGAAACTAATCGACATGTCATCGGAAGCGTAGTGTGGAACGAATTACATGTGTCAAATCTTCAGCTAGTGAAGTCCTTTTATGAAAACGTATTTCATTGGTCAATCAAGCCAACTCCCGTCGCTAACCGTTTTGAAATTTTTGAACAATCTGAGACACCTAGCACAGAGCAACATCTTGTTGCGGGTATTCAGGTAACGAGCAATGAAATTAAAGGAGATAAAGAGTACTGGGGCGTGTATTTTTTGGTTAACGATCTGCAAAAAAGCGCAATTACAATTGAAAAAGCTGGCGGCAATATTGTCGCAGAGCAGCCATTAGGGGAACGGCAGTCAATCCTAGCGTATGACTCACAAGGCGCTGCTTTTTATATCGTTGAATCCGTCAACAGCGATAGTCAAAAGGTGAATAGTTCCAACACTTCATTTCAAACAACATTAAAGTGGGTATTGCTGGGTAGCTATGGTTTAATCATGTTAGTCGTCTTAATTTGGCTGCTTTTAGTCATCTGACATGAAGTATCAATTCTTATCGAACATTCGAATGAAGCAATGAGCATCACGAGATTATTACATGCCAAAGTCCGTTAAACAAAAAATTGCAAGCATCGCGCTTTTAGTTAATGCCTATGATGAGGCCATTGCATTTTACACACAAAAACTAAAGTTTACGTTACTTGATGATGTCGATTTGGGGGAGGGTAAACGATGGGTACAAGTTATACCGCCAAACTCAAATGGCACAGCATTGTTGCTTATGAGGGCGGAAACAGATGAACAAAGAAAAGCCGTTGGAAACCAATCAGGAGGTGCTGTACTGCTGATCATGCAGACTGACGACTTCTGGCGCGATTATGAATTAATGAAAACCAATGGCATTCAATTCAACGAAGACCCTAGAGTTGAGGCATATGGTACTGTGGTTATTTTTGAAGACCTTTATGGCAATAAATGGGATCTTATCCAACCAACGGTTGATTAGGGCGCTTTCTAACAGTCCTCTTCCTTTGTGTTCTTACCGATCTTTTCATACGAAATTAGTCAAAGATAGTTAGTTTCCAAAACAACCCGCGTAAATTTCTGTTGGATAATGACACGCAAAGCGATATATTCTCGCCCCATAAAAGAGGTAGTTTTATGACATATTTTTTACTTGCGCTTGCAGTTATTACTGAAGTTTGCGCAACACTCCTGCTAAAGGCTTCAAATGGTTTAGAAAAATGGGAGTTCGGCATCGCTTCGATCGCGTTCTATTGCATCTCCGGGATAAACTTCGCCTATGTTCTAAAGTCAATGAATGTAGGGTTGGCTTATGCAATTTGGTCGGGAGTTGGTATTGCATTAGTTTGTATCGCATCTGTATTAATTTGGCAGCAAAAAATCGACGGCTTCGCACTTTCTGGCGTTGTGTTGATATTCATCGGTACGCTTTTGATTACAGTCAAATCTAGCGTCGCAATTCAGTAAAGCCTCACAATTTCGGAATTAAAAAAGTTTACGAATCGAATAAGGAAAAGTAATGAAAATAACCAGAAAAGGGCATCGATATATCCATGTAGAAACCGGTAAAACACTGGACGCTTGGTTTCCAAATGACGTGGATGAAATTGTTAGATCTTGCCAAGCCGAAAAATATGGTTTTGTGAGGGGAGAAGCGTTTGAGCTTGAAGTTGACCCTTATAATGATGCGCCTGCGTCCACTGAAGATGCCTATCTTAGACTTCACCTTTTATCAGAGTGTTCAGCGAAGCCAAATGAGCTTAACCTAGACGGTATTTTTGGCTTATTACCTAACGTTGCGTGGAGCAACGCTGGGCCGGTATTACCCGCCGACATTAATGCGTTAAGAGCAAAAGTGGCGCAAGAGAATTTTCACTTGCAGGTAACATCAATCGATAAATTCCCGCGCATGACAGATTATGTTGTACCGCAAGGGGTTCGTATTGGTGATGCTGATCGCGTCAGATTAGGTGCACATTTATCATCGGGCACAACGGTTATGCATGAGGGGTTCGTTAATTTTAATGCGGGTACACTTGGTAACTCAATGGTGGAAGGGCGGGTTACTCCAGGGGTAATTGTCGGAGAGAATTCAGATATCGGTGCAGGCTCTTCAATCATGGGAACACTTTCTGGCGGCGGCAAGCAAATTAACTCAGTCGGTGAAAATGCTTTGCTTGGCGCAAATGCAGGCATTGGCATATCGCTGGGTGATGAATCTATTGTTGAAGCAGGGCTCTATGTCACGGCAGGTACAAAGGTGAAAACGCCTGATGGTGAAATAGTGTCGGCAAAACAGCTATCTGGCCAGCCTAACTTGCTGTTTCGACGCAATAGCCAAACGGGTGTCGTTGAAGTATTACCCACTAAATCCTCTGTTTGGGGTGGTTTAAATTCTTCGCTTCATTCAAATGACTAAAATCTGGTTCCAACTTACGCTGTGATATTGGCGTAAGTTGTCTTGTATGAAGATTTCCCTCAGAAAAGCAGCGATTGAAGAAAAGGACATCATCATATCGCTGTTTAAATACTACATGTACGAGTTTTCCGATATTTTGAACAGTACATTGCAAGCCGATGGTAGCTATCTTAAAAATACGGCGTTAATCGATCCTTACTGGCGTGAACCCGATCACACACCTTATTTTATTCTCGTGGATGAAGAAATCGCAGGTTTTGTGTTTATTCGTAAATTTCCCAATGAACAAGGTGTGTTTGACGTGGACCAGTTTTTTATTTTAAGAAAGTTTAATCGTCAAGGTGTTGGGCGCTCTGCGTTTGCATTGTGCTCAAAAGAGTATCCCGGGAATTGGCTGGTGAGAGTATTGAAAGAGAATACAAGAGGACTAGCCTTTTGGGAAAATGTCGTTGGTTCAATTACTGATGGCAAGTTTGAACATTCCTATGAACGAGACGAAGGTGTTGAGATGCACTTTTTTCGTTTCACGGTTTGATAAACAAACGTATACGCTTAGTCCGGCTGCCCTGTTCCAACAAAACCGACTATCTTAGATATCTTATCTGCGGATTTTTCAACGAAGTATTGCCCCAATTGTATCTTCTGCTCACCATCAGGTCCGATCCCGCTAAATGCGACGGTAACTCTTGTAAAACGATTTATAGTATCGCTTTTTACAACGTCTGCTTTCCAACCAGGCGCATTTTCGCTAAACATTCCTACATACTGGCAAAGTGCATCGACGCCTCGAATAGTTTCAGGTGTCCGCGGGTCATCGTATTCAACCTCCGGCGTGACTGAGTTTGCTATATTCTCGGCTCTTTGTGCGCTATCGCTGATCTCCCAAGCATTAAAGAAATCTGAAATAGGGTCTGTCATGTGCTTCCTAATTTTTGTGTGCATCCTAACGCTAACTTAAAGCAGATAGTCTTAAAGCGCAATAACTATGGATTTGAGCGTTGTTTTAACTTATTGGACTTGCTTATGATTTTTGGCGGTCCTACCATGAGACAGAGGTTAACAGACTCTAGGATTATGGAAAACTCGCGGGAGATAGTTATGGAGCTAGCAAGTATTGAAAATGCAAGGCATTACGTCTGGGGAGATGATTGCGATGGGTGGCATCTTGTTAGTACGCAAAATCTCAGTGTGATTCAGGAACGTGTTCCATCTGGTTGTTCAGAAATATGCCACTTACATCAGTTTACCGAGCAATTTTTCTTTGTGTTAAGTGGAATCGCAACAATTGAAACTGAAAAAGGAAAATTCCTTTTGCAACCGCATCAAGGGCTATATGTTCCGCCAAACACGTTACATCAACTGAAAAATGAGCAGGATGTTGATTTACTCTTCACGGTTACTTCAACACCACCCAGCCATGGTGATCGTATCAATCAGTGAATGAGAATATACACAGAAAAATGAGAATTGAATTAGTAACGTCACAAGAGGACATAGTTGAGGCGGCAAAAGTATTGCTGCAGCTTCGGCCGCAATACACACTTGATTCGTTGGTCGTTCAGATGAAGAAACAGCAAGCAATGGGGTATCACATTGTTTGTGCGAAAGCAGAAGACAAAATCGCGGGCGTCGCAGGCTTTGTGATAAGTGAAAAACTTGCGTGGAAAAAACACATATACGTTGATGATCTTGTGACAAATGAACAACAGCGAAGCACTGGCGTAGGCACTGCGTTAATTGAATGGTTGAAAGCCTATGGCATCGACAACGGTTGCGAGCAGCTTCATTTGGATTCAAGCGTAGTGAAACATGCTGCACATCGATTTTATTTGCAAAATGGCTTTCACATATCAAGCCATCATTTTTCAATTGTCGAATTGGGAGAAACATGAAAACCATCGGTCTTTTAGGCGGTATGAGCTGGGAGTCAACAGCGAGTTATTACAAAGCGATTAATGAAGGCGTAAAACAACAACTTGGCGGTCTGCATTCCGCAAAAATATGCATGTACAGCGTTGATTTTGATGAAATCGAAAAGTTGCAGCACAAAGGACAATGGGATGAAACCGGCATAATTTTGAGTAATGCAGCGCAATCTATCCAGGCAGGAGGCGCAGACTTTTTATTAATCTGTACAAATACAATGCACAAAGTAGCCGATCAAATCGATGCGTCAATTTCTATTCCGATTCTCCACATAGCAGATGCAACAGCTGAAAAATTGACCGCTGACGGCATTAAACGAGTGGGCCTGTTAGGTACAAAATTTACAATGGAACAGGATTTCTATAAAAAGCGAATAACTGATAAATATGACATTGAAGTACTTGTGCCGAATGAGCAAGAGCAGGACATCGTGCACGATGTTATCTATAACGAATTGTGTCTAGGAAAGATAAATCCAGAATCGAAAACGAAGTACCTGACCATTGTTGGTCACTTATTTTCAGCAGGTGCAGAAGCGGTTATTCTGGGTTGTACCGAGATTGCATTGCTGATTCAGCAACAAGATACTGATGTGCCTTTGTATGACACAACGGAAATTCATGCGAGTGCCGCGGTTGCGATTGCTACCAATGACACTAAAAATTGATTTCGACATAATTTGAGCGATTATGTAACGTGATTGAATTTTACGTAACGGACAACACCAATGATTTGGATTTCGAGTTTATTCACAATGCCATTTCAAATAGCTACTGGGCCAAAAATATACCTAGAGTGACAATGCAAAAGGCGATTGCTAATTCGTTGGTATTTGGCGCTTACAAAAGCGGTGATCAGCAAATTGGATTCGCCCGTGTCGTCACGGATAAAGCAACGTTTGCATATTTAGGGGATGTTTTTGTATCTGAAGACTATAGAGGTATTGGTGTAAGTAAGCGTATTATGGAAGCAGTTATTGCCCATCCTGATCTGCAAGGCTTACGCCGTTTTATGCTGGCTACGCAAGATGCACATGGTCTGTATGCCACGTTTGGATTCACGCCTGTCGAAAACCCTGAAATCCTTATGCAGATTTTGACGCCAGACATATATAACTAACCTCTCCAAATGGGTTTTGATTTGGTCAGAGGCTTAGAGGCTTAGAGGCTTTTGTGTTTAATTTTTATTTGGTTGTACCGCACAATGTTAACAACGAAAAGATTGCGTCTACGACAATGGACAGAAGACGATTTTGAACCCTTTGCCGACATGTGCAGTGACGAGGACGTCATGGCGTTTTTCCCAAAATGTCTCAGCAGAGAAGAGAGTTTTGCGATGGGGCGTCGCGTAATGACCTTAATCGACCAACGTGGTTGGGGGTTTTGGGCGTTGGAGATCCCGGAACAAACGGCGTTTATTGGATTTACGGGTCTGCACATTCCAACAGACAAGATGCCATTTTCACCTTGTGTGGAAATCGGCTGGCGATTAGCAAAGCCTTATTGGGGAAAAGGCTTCGCAACGGAAGCGGCAACGGCAGCATTAAATTACGCATTTAACACATTGGAATTAAAAGACGTCGTTTCATTTACAACAGTGAGTAACAAAAGGTCCCAAGCCGTTATGCGTCGACTTGGTATGCGTGATACGCAAAGGAATTTTATGCACCCCGATATTGATTTGTTGCACCCACAATGTGAACATGTCCTTTACGCCATTAGCCAATCCACTTGGAAAAGTTTGTAAAGCAGCATAAATCTTTGTAGGAGTATGGATGAAGATCAGTAAGCTGAAGGACATTGAAAATTCCTCGGTTTCTCACAATGCAGCAATCAAAAAGAAGGTAATCATTAAAAATGGTGAAATACCGAATATTACCTATTTTTCGGCAGCAACATTTCCTCCTGGTGAGATTGCTTATTCACATATTCATCAAGATATGACAGAAGTTTTTTTTATCCAGTCGGGCATGGCGGAAATGGTTATTGATGGTCAAACGATTGCGTTAGGACCTGGTACCTGCATTACAGTAGAGCCGAATGAACAGCATGAGTTGCGAAATGTCGGCACCACTGATTTAGATATTATGTACTTTGGAGTAATTACAAAATAAAGCGGGTATTAGGAAAAATATCAATTGTTTGATTGCGCATTAATCGATTGGCTTTGTTCGCGTTAACTGTTGTTTTTTTAATTTAATTCGAAGTTACAGTTAATTATAAGGTCTAGAGATTTGAAAGCCTAAAAATCATGGAAGATTTTTTGGAGTGCCCATGGATGGGTTTACAGCGTCTTTCAAATCTCTAGACCTTATAATTGAATGAGCAATGCAATATAAAACGACAGTTAACGTGAACAAAGCCGATTGGTTTATTTATTAGCGTAAGTATGCAGTCCAAGAAAAGCCAACGGTAAAAAAAGAGGTAACAAGATGTATAAAGTCTATGGAGATATGGTATCCGGTAACTGCTATAAGATTAAACTGCTAATGCAGTTGCTCGGTATTGAGCATGAATGGATCCACGTTGATGTCCTCAAAGGTGAAACAAGGACGGAAGCTTTTGGCGAAATGAATAAAAACCTCAAAATTCCGGTGCTTGCCATCAGTGCAGATGAATACCTTGCAGAATCTAATGCTATTTTAAACTATCTTGCTGAAGGGAGTGTTTTTTTGCCAAAGGATCGTTTGCAGAAAGCCAGAGTATTAGAATGGCAGTTCTTCGAACAGTATAGCCACGAGCCCTACATTGCAGTTGCACGCTATATCAACAAGTACCTTGGTCTACCCGAAGAACTCGCAGAAGAATACTTATCCAAGCAAGAAGGTGGTCACAAAGCGCTTGCCGTCATGGAATCTCATCTAAAAGAAAGTAAGTACTTGGTCGGTGATGCGCTCACCATCGCTGATATCAGTTTGTATGCGTATACACACGTAGCGGATGAAGGCGGTTTTGATTTAAACACCTACCCGAATATAAAAAGGTGGTTGGACACCATAGAAAGCACCCCTAGATATATCAATATGCTAGGACAGGCGACCTAGCGACAATGTTCTATGTCGTAAAATGACATTGGACTACGCAAATTTGCAAAATGGGAGGAACTTAACATGCGAATTAATATCACTAGCGTACCTGTAGATGATCAAGCAAAGGCTTTAGACTTTTACACGGAAAAACTTGGTTTTGTAAAAAAAGAAGACGTCGCCATGGGAGAGCATCGGTGGTTAACCGTTTTTTCCCCCGAAGGCACACCTGATGTTGAGTTACTTCTAGAGCCTCTTGGCTTTCCGCCAGCCATCACATTTCAAAAAGAACTCTATGAAGCTGGGGTCCCCTACACGTCCTTTGAAACAAAAGATATGGCGTCTGAAGTTGAAAAACTGAAAGCAAACGGTGTTGAGTTTAGAAGCGAACCGCAAGAAATGGGAAATGTTATTGTTGCCATGTTTAATGATACATGCGGCAATATTATTTGTTTGACCCAAAAGTTATAGAGGTCATTACGCTCTAATTGGGCCAATGCCAACTTGGTGTTCTGAGCATATCCTGTCCGATAATTGTGGTTTGACCGAAGTGTTTTTTTAGCTGCAGCGAGTGACAATCCTCGAATGCTTCCAATGCACTTATCAATGGTTTCGCATGGGAAACCACCCAAACCTGAGATGATGCGGATGCTTTGATAATGAGATTCGCCAGTGCAGGTAATAACTCCGGGTGCAGACTGGTTTCTGGTTCGTTAATTACCATCAATGGTGGCGGTCGAGGCGTCAACAGTGCTGCTACCCAGAGTAGAAACCGCAATGTCCCATCTGAAAGTTCCTTACCTGACAACGGCCGTAACAACCCATGTTGATTGAACGACAAAGTGAAATGGCCATCATCACTGACATTGATATTGAGGCTGGCACCTGGAAAAGCATCATCAATCGCTTCCTCAAGCGCTGCATCGTCACCTATTTCAATAATGGTTTGCAGCGCAGCGGCTAAGTCAGCACCATCATGACTTAATACCAGCGTGCGGGTGCCGAGCTGCGGCATTCTTGCAGGTGCTTGAGCATCTGTTCTGAAATGGTCATAAAACCGCCAGTTCTTGATGAATTCGCGCATGGTTAGCACCTCTGGCGCTGATGCTGGATCAGCAACTTGTGTGAAGATACTTTCATACATGGGCGTGTGTTGATTAATCACATCCCATTGCAGGTCAGCCCTTGCCTTCACCATAGTGTCCATTCGTTCTACCAGCGCTGACGCTTTGCGGTAGACGGGTCCCTGCCAGATAGCTTCTCTTTTTATTTCGGGATCAAGGTTAAAAGCGCTGGGGTAAGGCACCGGCGGCGTGATCCCCAATGATACAGAATAGCTGAATTCGTCTGTGGCAAATCCTAGTTTTAGTCGTTTGTTTTTATTGTGATGATTACCTTGGACCTGAGTGTCACCGCGTTGCATAGACGATGTGATTTCTTTCGGGCCAGCCCAATAAGTTGAATCCAAGCCACCTTCTTTTGCAAGTGCATTAATTACACCTCCATTGGCGGTTTCAGTCAGTAATCGCAATGCTTTGTAGATATTAGATTTGCCGCTGCCGTTAGCGCCCGTGACAAGGTTTAGACTGCCCATCGGCATCACTAAATCCTGTAAAGAACGGTAATTTGAAATCGCAAGCGTTTTAATCAATGTCAACCTTCAATTATACTTCAAGTAGTTGTTAGCAGTTCATCCAACATTTGATTAAACGCGTGAAGTGCCCACTCATTTTTACCGTATTGTATATAAGGTAGCGCACCCATACTAATGGATTCTTGAATAGTGACGCCCAACGCCCAGTCTTCGTCTAGTGTTTCATTGGTAATGTTATGATTCCGCTGCCAGTGAGCAAACTGCGCTGGGTCGTCCAAGTCTGCCTCGTCAGGTACCAATGTAGTCACGGTAATCTCGGTTTGGTCAGCGGTTATTGGTCTAAAATGGATGAGATCAATCAATTCCTTTTGCACCAATAACACTGCATTAGGCAGCGCCGTAAAAAGTGTATGACTGCAATCATGGATAGACATATTATCTTCATCTGGACTGTCTTTGTGCGTCAACACCCGTGTGGGCATAAAGACGCGAAATTGGTGATCGAATTGGTCGATCACCGCAGTGTTGTTATGAAAATAGGGCGCAATGGTGTTTTTGTGGGCAAACATGAAGTGATATGTCTCTAGACCACCTTCGATGAAAATCTTCCAATTAGCATTCCAGATTTTTCGAGTACTCTTGAATGCTTTGCGTTTTTGTGGCGCGACCCAAGCTAACTGTTCTGCCATTGACCCAAGATGACTGTCCAACGCCAATTCCGCGCTTTTGTTGTCAACATGTGTACCGATTGATTTCACATATTCACTCGCTTCATTTACATTTGGGCAAATCCAAATGAAGCCATGTTTTTCAAGTGATGGGATCTCTAACAGACCGTTGTCAGATTTTTCCAATGTTGGAAAGCATTGCTGGTGTCCCGGAAGATTTAACAATTTTCCGTCTGTCGAGTATGACCATGCATGGTAAGGGCAGGTGATGCTTTTTTTACACGCTTTTGAGGACACCAGTTTTGCGCCTCGATGACGACAGCTGTTGTAAAAAACATGCACGATACCCCTGTCATCGCGACTCACAATAAGATTGCCCATCGCATGCTCGACTGAGGTAAAGGTATTTGGTATTGCCAATTCCGACGCGTGTAAGAGAATGGAGGGCAATTTCTTGAATACGGTATTCATTTCAAGCTGGAATCGTTCATTATCGACATAACGCGTTGTGTCGCTCTTCTGCTCAACGCCTTTCATTGTGGTCGTTCTGTTTTTTAAATAACTTTTAGCTGTTGTTATTAATTCTTTATCAATATTGCTTGTCATCTATATTCCTCGCTTTCCTTACCGATTGGTAAGCTATTTACAAAATACTTACCAAGTGGTAAGTTGTCAACAAAATTTTTACAAATGAGACGTCATTGAATACATCAACACGTGACAGGCTACTTGAAGTAGCCGAGGACCTTTTTTCAAAAAATGGGTTTTATGGCACCAGCATTAACGATGTGGCAAAGCAGGTAAACGTCAGTAAGCAGGCGCTACTACATCATTTTTCAACGAAGGAAAGCTTGTATGCTGAAATATTAAAAGGTGCCGCAGAAAGGCTTATAACGGACGTTCATACGGCTAAGCAAAGTAGCAATGAACCACACCTACAATTGCGCGAATTTTTTCTCACCATGATACATCACGATAATAGTGGTCTAAGAGTGGTTATCTTGTTGATGAGAGAGCTTCTTGACAATCGAGAACGTGCCCACGATGCAAAGAAATGGTTCTTGAGGCCATTTCTGGATGAACTCGTTGAGATGACTAACAATGCCCAAAAGAACGGTTATTATCAAGGCTTACACCCTCTGGTCTTTGTTTATGACTTATTAGGTTCTGTGCAGTACTTCTTGATTTCAAAGCCCACATTAAGAAAGCTCTATAGTGAGAGCGAATACGTTCAATTTGAAAAGGCGTTTGAGAAACACTTGGAAACTCGACTCACCAATGCATAAACGAACATAGACAAATCATCCCCGGTCGGTATCAACGCTATTCAGCCTCGCTCTTATCCCCAAAGCGCAGAGGGAGGGGGCTGCATTTGCGAATCGTTGTAGACAATTGGATGTTCATTATCTTCTTTTAACAATAGCGGACCGTCCAAATCAACATAGTCTGCATATTGTGCGGCGATAAAGGCCGGCGCCATTGACAGTGATGCCCCTAACATGCAACCCAACATAATTTTTAGGTCTCGTTGTTTTGCAAATTCAATCATTTCTAAGGCATGTGTTAACCCGCCGGTCTTATCTAGTTTGATATTTATCATGGTATAGGCATCAGAAAGTCTAGAAATCGAATGGATATCAGTGATAGATTCATCCGCGCAAATATCGACGCTGTCGATTTTGGTTAAAAAGGTGTCTCGCTTTTCTGGCGCTGGTTGCTCAAGCACAACGACACCTAACGATTGAAGCGTTGGGGCTATTGATGTAAAAGCGGTTTCGTCCCATGCCTCATTGGCATCTAAAATGATTTGTGCATCGGGTCGTGCTTCTCTTACCGCCGATAGTCGCGCTAGATCCGCTCCGTCTTCACCACCTATTGCTTTGAGTTTCAATAACGGATATTGCTTAACGCGAAGTGCATGTGCATGCATGTTTTGTGGTGCGTCAGCAGAGATTGTATACGCGGTTGTTCGGGGCGTTAATACTAACCCAGGTATCAAATCTGTGATGCGACAATTATTGCGCTTGCATTCCAAGTCCCAAAGTGCGGCATCAAGTGCGTTTCGAGCGGCGCCAGGCTTCATTTTTTGTAAAATTGAAGCACGTGTTGGTAACAAGCTCTCAGACGCTAATGTATCGTTAATTTCTGCAATACTATCTTCTATTGACTCATTAAACCTGGCATAGGGCACGGCTTCGCCCACACCAGATGCACCGCTTTCATGTAGCGTCACGCGTATTGCATTCACTTGTGTTTTAGCACCGCGAGAAATGCGAAACTCACCATCGATGGCATATGATACAGCCTCTGTTTTCCATTCAATCGTCAAAGCAGATTTTCCAATATTCGGTCAACGCCATCAATAACGGGGTCGATTGCTGGCAGGCCATATTTTGTTTCAAGTTCAGATAAGTAACTTGCCACGCCAGCCTTGTCCATGTTGGATGTGTTAACGCTTATCGCAACGGTTTTTGCGCTAGGGTTCGTGAGTTTGGCCATATCTTCGTTTAGTTTTATACAAGCGCCAATATCAGGGACAGGGTAGTGGGGTAGTCCTCGCATGTGGGTTCGAGTAGGTTCATGGCACAGCACTAAAGCATCCGCTTGCGCACCGTGTAACAAACCAAGTGATACACCGGCAAACGATGGGTGAAATAGTGACCCTTGTCCCTCAATTATATCCCAGTGCTCTGCTTCATTGCTTGGACAAAGCATTTCGACTGACCCTGAAATAAAATCAGCACCCACTGCATCGACGGGCATTCCTGACCCCGCTATAAAAATGCCTGTTTGCCCCGTTGCTCGATATGACGCATTCACGCCGGATTTTTGCAGTGCTGAATGAATGGCCAGCGTTGTGTACATTTTGCCTGTAGAGCAATCTGTCCCAACTGCTAACAGTCGCTTACCGGTTCTTTTTTTGCCATTGCCGACATCTAATTTGGCAGGTGGCTGTCTGACGTTGATAAGATTAGCGCCGTAGGACTGGCTAGCCTCCAAAAGCGCTGGATTATCATCTAATTGCTGATGCAAACCAGAGGCAATATCAAGACCCGATGACATCGCGTCAATCAACGTCGGGAACCATTTTTGAGAAATCGACCCGCCGCGATTCGCAACGCCGATAACGAGTGTCTTTGCACCTGCTTTTACCGCTTCTTTTGCAGTCATATCCGAAATGCCCAAATCAGCTTGGCAGTCTTTTAAACGAATTTGTCCAATAGAATGTTCGGGTCGCCAAAAATGAACGCCAATGGAGGTTTTAGCTGCTAGCGTATCCGGCGCATCACCGAGGAAGTGTAGATAAGGTTGCTTTATATAGTCCATTTTTAAGCGTGAGATGATCAAAACATTGGTCCAATATAATCATCATCTCCCAACAAAATCAAACCTTCGCTTCACCAAATTATATGAATGTACTGACTATTTGGTGAGAATACGACCTAGAGTCTTAGGATTTTTGGATAACAACCGAGTACTTTCATCGTTTTGACGTACTTTTTCAGATGCTTTTTCACTTGACTAAACTTGGGGGAGCGAACGTTGATATCAACATCCACATAAAATATTTCTTCATCTTTATCATATTGGGAGGGCCGTGATTCAAGCTTACTCATGCCAATGTTTAACTCTTTAAAAATGATAAGACAATCAAGTAGCGCACCTGCTTGCTCGCCAGTCGAAAATATCAATGTCGTCTTTGCAGGGATCTCATATGGTACGGGTCGCTGTTTTTGTGATAAAACAAAAAAGCGGGTGTAGTTTTCCGTATTATTGGAGACGTGAGCTTGTATCACGTTGAGGCCATATAACCTAGCCGTCGATTCATTGCCAATAGCAAATACGGTAGGGTCGTTTAATGCGGCTACCCGTTTTATTGCTTCAGCTGTGCTTGAAACCGGTATAATCTGACTGTTTTCTAATGACTGCAAAAAATCGCTGCACTGTGTTAATGCTTGAGGGTGGGAAAGCACTTCTTTCACGTTTTCAATGTTTGCATCTTCAAGACCAACAAGTGAATGTTGAACAGAAACAGCAAGCTCTGCGACTATTGATACAGTACTGCGGTGTAGACAATCAAATGCTTCATTGATACTGCCTGAGGTTGTGTTTTCTATGGGTAAAATACCGTAGATGCAATTTCCTTTTTCTACTGATTTTATAATGTCAGAAAATGATAGATGACCTATGAGCTCAATCGTGTCTGTTCTGGCTGAGAAGTACTTAAGAGCTGCTTTGTGACTGTAGGAACCTTCGGTCCCTAAATATGCGACGTGGTCAATCTCATCGGTCATCTCAACATGTGAAAATGAAAATAAAAAGTCTTCCCTGAGCAGGCTAAATATACCGTCGAGCATTGCGTAATCGAGGTTTGAGATGTCTTCTTCGGTCATATTCGCCAGTGGATTATTCACCTCACTAAACAGCGCACTGTATTTTTCATCGTCATTCGAATAACTATTTTTTTCGCCATTATCTGTGTCCTTTGCCAACCGCAACGATGCATAAAATTCATCATAAATGTTCATCCGCTCTTGAAGAACAGAAATAAGCATTCGGGTATTTTCGGAAAGTCGCGTGGGACTGCCACTTTTAGCGATTTTTTTTGTAGTCATTGGTTTAGGTGTTGTAACAGAGATTTTTCGGTTGATTTTTCATGAAAGACTGAGAATGTACTACACGACATATCATTTACAAAGAATGATTTATGAAAATGCGTAAAAACACACCGAATTCTAGTACATCACAACAAACCATGTGATGTCGGTAAAGGTAAATGGCATATCTCGTAATCGACATTTCGTTAGCAGAGGCAATGATTGGCGAGATGAACTTTTGTTCATTACAGGTACATCTCAGGTTTAGATGGCGTGAATTACAGTTACGCCAAATGAAAATTTTTTCTAACTGAACAAACATGAAATTAGAAAATTTGATTGTATTTCTTAGCTTAACCATCTCAGCAACAGTAAACGCAGGTCAATGGGCGGTTGGCCCCATCGCTATCTTAGATGCGAGCCCGTACATTGGTGGCGAGAATGGCGTTGATGTGTTTCCTGGGATTGCATATGAAGGAGAGAAATTAAAAATACGCGGCCCTTATGTGGATTACTTTGTGGTTGGCGGTGGCAGGGAAGATATTTCTCTAGCACTAACATTGGGATTGGGGGCGAATCAGCTTGAGGTCAATGGCGATGAACAGTTAGTTGGCATTCAAGACAGGGACAGTGGTGTTCTCGCGGGGGTAAGGATAGATTATCCGATCTTTAATGGAACTGGTTCGCTTGCAGTTCAAACTGATGTAACAGATGAAAGTAATGGTCAACGAGCGGTGATAAGTTGGCAGAGACCCTTATTTAACAGTAACCCGAGAAAATGGATATTAGCGGCTCGCGTTCAGGCAGAGTGGTCTAGTGACGATTATGCTAACTTTTACTATGGAATTACGCCTCAAGAGGCGCTTGCTTCAAATTTTGATGAATATACTGTTGGTAACACCTTGCAGCCGTCGATTGGCATTCAAGGATTTTATAATTTTAGTCAAAACTGGCAGGTAATTTATAGTATGGACTATCAGTTATTATCATCTGAGGTCAAGGACAGTCCTATAGTCGATGAAAGTGGTGCACTTTCAGGAATCGTAGGCTTGGCATATGTATTTTGATGGGGGCACAACTAGGGGCTGTTGATCTTTGTTCATTATTTGAGCAGCAGGTCATTTAGCCGTCAGACAACCGCAAATGAGTGTGGTTTGGTGGTGCCAAATGAGCGAATTTGTGGGCAGTATGCCGGCTAAATGGCCGCTGCCCGGAGGGCTGTCACCTATAATGACCTATTTCTGTGTTCTCGCTGGCTTATTTGGATTGCCAAACTGCACCATCGACGCCTTGAACTAGCCCATTATAGGAACCAGCTCAAAAAATGAACAAAGG
>DDLV01000170.1 GCA_002340325.1 Glaciecola sp. UBA2563
GGGGCTGTTTATCTTTCATATTATGCAACACTGGCGTCTGAATGTATCACCAACGAGGAAAGAGGAGCGTGGTTTGGTTACTCCAAATGAGCGACAAATGACGAAGTGGGTGAAACATTCAGGCCCAGCCCGAAAGGTCAAAGCCCAATCTTCCACACCCTTTGTTCTGAATACCTTATTTAGAATGACTAAATCGCGGTATTCACGCCTCGATTGTGAAAGATTGGACCTTCGATGATGCAAAATATGAAAGATAAACAGCCCCTAATTACGAACATAATTCTCTATACTTAACCTTTATCAGAAAGCCGCATTACAAAATATGAAGTACATCAGCATCTTTTTTTTCATTGCCGCGCCATTGTTTTTGGTGTGGTCTATCGGGTATTGGCAAAATCAACTCAGCTACTTTATTTTTATGCTGTTGTTGTTACTCGGAATAATTTTCGCGACTCGAAAACCAAAAAACGAGAGCTACGATATTGACCCGAATGATCCCGATTACCAAAAGCGCAGAGAAGAGGCATCGACCAAAGCACAACAGCCAGTAAAGCTGCATCTATCACCTGTATTTTGGTTAGGCGGGCTTTTTGTCGTTATCGTCCTCTACATTGTCATTCAGAGGATTGCGAATTAGGGTGCTAGAGCCTAACGGCCAACCAGTCGTTATTGAGATTCCAATCTATCGATATAAGCGCGTCTAAATTGCGCCGTCATATCAAAGTACCACTCGTATTCTCTTAGATTTTCGGGATTTTGCACTTTGACGAACTGAATCGGCGTTTTATCGCGATAAATTAACTCTTGTGATACGACCTGCAGCTGGTGCAACTGCACAAAGGCGATAAGGTCTTGTACCGTATTAATATAAAAAGCCGTCTCTGGTGACTGCCCATCGCCAGTTCGCCAAATAGCTTCGATATAATTGTCTAATACCCAATTGTGGAACTTTGCCCCTTCAAAGTCTCTTGCTTCCTGTGAACAAATCGCCATGCCGTAATGCCCAGTTAAGGACGTATAATTGGCATTAATCAATTGGCGATTTACGCGCAGACAGGGAAACCACTGATTTTGCATCATAAACTGCGAGGACTGTTGCTTTATCTGCTCTTCTTGCTTATTTGTTGTTGAATAAAATGATGTCAAAGGAAACAGTTTCATAATGCGGTCAAAGTCATCACTTACTGCTTCTTGACTGATAATTTTTTGGGCAATGTTTACGTAGTCCTGATCAGCCTTCGCATAATTTAGGATTTGTTTTTGTTGAGATTTTTCGTTTGCAGTCTCCGGTGCACTAGCACAAGCGCCGACCAACAACGCAAAAAGCACACATATCACTTGTCTCATTAACCGAAAATTACCTTTTACTCCTATGCAGTCATGGCATCGAACTGTACTGCATGGACTAGCAAAAACTCAAGAAAAAAATTACATCATTGGAGTAGGGTGTATCGACCTATAAAGATCTGCAATTCTTAGCCGATATTGAACAATTGGAAGATACAACAACCAACATCTAAATTGAAGAGAGAATCCATGCAAAAAATACAAGCAATATCAGCAGTATTTACATTTTTATTAATGATTTTTGCGTCAGCGGCCATTGCCTCTGAAGGTAAAAAGATACTTTATATTGACTCATACCATGTTGGCTATCCGTGGAGCGATGGCATTGAACAAGGAATTCGCGACACAGTCGAGGGGAAGGGCGTTGAGCTTCAAGTCTATCGAATGGACACAAAGCGTCAAACTAGTGAAGAGCACAAGCAAAAAGTTGCGCTTGAAGCGAAAGAGCTTATCGAGTCATTTAAACCAGATGTGGTAATCGCAGCAGATGATAATGCATCAAAATACATTATCCAACAGTATTACAGCGATTCAGAATTGCCATTCGTTTTTGCTGGCGTTAACTGGGACGCAAGTGTTTATGGGTTTCCTACCAAAAATGTCACGGGTATGATCGAAGTTGCACCTATCCCTCAATTGCTCGAGCAACTTTCTACATTTGCCAACGGCGACCGCATTGGTTTTATAGGGCCAGATCTACTGACCTCTAGAAAAGAAGCGGAAAATTATAAAACAGTTTTCGGATTAGATGTAAACGCTCACTTTGCGAAGGATTTTGATGACTGGAAAGCAGGCTTCTTAAAACTACAAGAGAACGTCGATAAACTCATCATCGACACTGACCATGGTGTATACGCGGAGTTTAAAGATGAAATGCAAGCATTTGTACTAGAAAACACAAAAATCCCTACCGGTAGCTGCTATGACTTTATGGCGCCATATTCATTAGTTGTATTCGCTAAACTTGCAACGGAACAAGGCGAGTGGTCAGCACAAACAGCGCTTGAAATCATCAACGGTAAATCACCTGCGGATATCGAAATCGCTCGAAATGAACAGGGCAAACTGATCTTAAATGGTCAAATCGCGGAGAGCACGGGTATCGAGTTACCATTTGAACTTATTGATGCTGCAGAAAACTTAGTTGAGTAATTGATTCAGTTTAAGACAGCAAAGGTGTATTAAGTTTAAAAAAAGGCGGCGTAAATTGATGATGAACTGGTCTATAAGGAACACGTTCCTAATCCCGACAATTGCGATTATGGGCATTGCCATGTTGATTTCGACTTGGCTACTTTACCTGGTTGCAAAATCAACGGTTGAAGAACAAATGTTTGAACGTTTAGAGAGTATGTCGGAAATACAGTCTAAACAACTCGATAACTGGTTTAATGATCGCCGCCTCGATTTAATGACTTGGAGTACACAAAGTTCATTCCAAACTTCTCTGAAAGGCGGGTTTGTTGCTCGCTCTGCTCAAAAAAATGCAGCCAAAACACTGCAGCACTGGTATACAGAATATGGTCATTACACTGCATTATACCTAGTGTCACGTGATGGAAATATCGTCGCAAGCTCATTGCAAGAAATCTCATCTGCACCTGCAGATTATTATGAGAACGCCAACCTCCAACGAGCATTAGCGGGCACGGTAACTGTAGCAGAGGTTAAAAACAGTCTAGTAAATCAGCTTCCTAGTAAACAAATCCTAGTGCCTGTATTTGCCAGGGAAGAGGTAATGGGTGTGTTGATTGGTGAATTGAACATTCAGCGCGTGCATGATGAACAATTGTCAAATATTAAGATAGGCGAATTGGGGTATGCGTTCTTAATCGATTCGAAAGGGCAAATCATTAGTCATCCTAACAATGAGTGGATGCTTCAATTTGACGCGTCGGCAACAGAATTTGGTCAGACGATGCTAAGCTCTGATAAAGGTAGGGACTACTTCACAATAGACGGAATGAAAGCCGAAATGAGTTACAAGCGACTTGCTTCGTTTGGTTGGATAATTGGTGTCGTCGCTTCTTTGCAAGAAGTTGACGAGGCTGCAATGGCGATTTTGAAGGTGAATCTTACAATCGCGATTGCGAGTATTCTGATTGTAGCGGTTGCGCTTTTCTTTATAACGCGAACCGTTACCAAACCAATAAACGAAGTCGTTAACGAGCTAACACTAATTTCAAAGGGAGATGGTGACCTTACTGTCACGCTTGCGCCAAAGGGAAGTGAAGAAGTTAAGGGTTTGGCCTCTGGCTTTAATAATTTTGTCTCAAATGTAAGAAACATTATCGTACAGGTTAAGCAAGATGCGAATTCACTGAATGGCTCTATGCAAACGCTTTCGGGCACAACGAATGAGTTAGTCTCATCGAATGATGATATCGCTAGACGCTCAGAAGCACTTGCAACAGCAGCAGAGGAGATGACAGTGACAGTTGCAGATGTCGCGAGAAGCGCGTCGGCAGCTGGGCAATCCTCTCAAGAAGCAAGAGAAATTGCAGGTCAAAGCGTAAGTGCGCTTGAAGAGGTTGTAACAGCCACAAATAGAATGTCTGACGTTATCGAACATGCCGGTTCAAAAGTCAACGGATTAGCGTCTAGATTGGAAGGTATGACAAATGTTGTGAAGGTCATTGAAGGTGTCGCGGAACAAACAAATTTACTGGCTTTAAATGCAGCTATTGAAGCGGCTAGAGCTGGTGAACATGGTCGTGGTTTTTCAGTCGTCGCTGACGAAGTGAGAAATCTAGCGCAGAAAACGGTTGAAGCCACTGGAGAAATTACGCACTTTATCAACGAAATCCACAATGACACATCTAATGCTTTAGATGCTGTCAAACAAGGTCAAGACGAAGCGAGTAAAAGTTCAGAACTCAGACAGGAAGCTAGTAGCGCAATTGAAAGAATCGATTCGCAAATTGAAAAAATCAGCGATCAAGCTTTAGGTATCGCGACGTCTACTTCTCAATTGAGCACCGTTATTCAAGACATCGTTAAAAACATAGAAACGGTTGCGTCGGGCAACTCACAGAATAGCGCTAACATTTCGAACATCAGTAACACCATAACTGATGCAGTGAATCAAACAAGCAATCTTGATAATAAGGCAAGCATGTTCAAGACATAGTCTTGTGGTTCTAACCAACACGACTTCCCTTATGTGAATAGTATGCATTAGGCTATGCTATATTCATGTCGAAAAGGGGCGCTCCAAACATGTTTAACGCGGACAATATCATTACATTCCTTACTGAGTCTTTTGACCAGGCGCTAGTGTACTTTTCTGATGTTGATACCTACATACAGCTTGGTTGCATTGTTTTTGTCTATGTAGTGGCATTCGTTACCAGCTTCCAAGTTAAAAAGCGATTCAAATGGGTATCAACTGCACCCGAGGACATAAGCCACCCGATACGCAAACTTATCTATGGCATTGACAAACTGCTGTATCCCCTCATCGCAATTATCATTCTAAAATTCGGTTCAGAGCTGTTAGAGGCAATGTCAATAGCAAGCTGGGCAATAAAGATAGCATTAGGCGTTGCAATGCTGCTTTTTCTCAATCAGCTGATAGAACGATTTGTCTTTAATCGTGTTCTGGCAAAATTATTCAAGTGGATCGCGCTGCCGATCCTGTTTCTCAGCCTAATTGGTTTACTAACGCCAATTACTGAAATACTAGACAGCATAAAAATCGAAGCAGGTAATGTCAGCGTGTCAGCTTACGGCCTTGCAAGGGTGCTAATTTTTGGCGTCTTTCTGTTCTGGTTTGGGCGTGCATCCAACCAATTTGGACAAGATATCATCCGCAAACAAGAAACGTTGGATACACCAACGAAAGAAGTGATTGCCAAGCTTTTTGAATTTGTCCTGTTTGCTGTTGTTATACTCATCCTCCTGAACATTATGGGTATCAACCTGACGGCGCTCACTGTTTTTGGTGGAGCGATTGGTGTCGGCATTGGCTTTGGTTTGCAGTCTATCGCGTCCAATTTTATCTCCGGCATTATTATCTTATTAGACCGCTCAGTCACCGTTGATGACTTTATTGAATTTGAAGATGGCTCAAAAGGTTATGTCAGGGAATGCAAAATGCGTTACGCCACGATGGAGACGTTTGATGGGCGCTTCATTATGGTGCCAAATGAAAAGTTCATCAACGACAAGTTTATCAACTGGTCTCACAAAGACCTTAAGCAGCGTTTTCGAGTTGATTTTAGCGTAGCGTACAAAACAGATATTCGAGCGCTATGCGACATCATCAGAAAAGTAGTCTCTACCCATCCTCAGGTCATAAGTGGCGACGATGTACCTGCTGAACAAAAACCTGATTGTGAAATTGATAGCTTTGGCGATAGTGGCATTAACATGTTCGTTGAGTTTTGGATGGATGGTGTTGATGATGGGAAAAATCGCGTCGGTGGAGATTTAATGTTGATGATCTTTGAAACGCTGCGAGAACACAATATTGAAATTCCATTCCCGCAGAGTGAAGTTAGAGTGTTAAACCCCAATGAATTGAGTCCATCAAAAGGGTAAGAAGTTGTATGCGTATTCCAATTCCGTTTGCGTCACATTTTCCGCACCGAAGTTAATTAACCTAATGCGGTTTAACAGGCGTTCTACTAACTCTGGTGCATCTAGCTCAGAATCGACAAGTGTGACTGAAGATAACGACCCATCAGGTTCGATTACCAACCTCACCGTTAGCTTGCCTTCAATGGTTGGGTCTTCTCTTAGCGCTCTGCGATAAAGGGAATAAACAGCGCCTTTATTGGCATCAAGTGCTTGTCTAATTTTATCCAAATCACGATTTCCAATGACCTGACTGGAATCATCAACGCGTTTAGTCGCAAGTGCCACCTCGCCTTCGCTTGCTGCAACAAACTCTGTGGTGCGCCTTCCTTCTAACTCACCAGAAGCGCCAATATCAGATGATACTTCGCTTGCTTGTATACCACCGCTAGCGGCGAGATTTGGCGCTGTAATTACAGCGCGTTCGGTCTGTTCAGCTTGACCACCGCCCTGTGTTTGCTCAGTGTTCGCAAGATTATTTAAATTGGCCATGTCACGCATACTACTTAGCGCGTTTGAAAACGCTAAAACACCGCTGCTTTTGGCTGTCTCTCTGGCTTCTGCAACCTTCTGCTCTTCAGTGAGGACAACCTCTTCCTCTACTGGTGGTGCAGGAACATCAAGTTCTGCGGGAATCGGTTCTTCTACCGGCTCTGGTTCCGGTTCGATTTCTGCTTCCGGTTCTGGCTCAGGTTCTGGTTCGACTTGTGGAGGGGGAGGAGGTGGCTCTTCTGCCTGAATAATCCTTGCCAGTTGTGGCGGTAATTGCTCTTGCTCTGCTCTTGGCACTTCGGGTAGTTCGGTGACGGAAAACACTACAGCAAATACCAATGTGATAGCAAGAATGACAACACTAATGATAGTAAATTTGCTATTTTCTTGCTGTGCACTTTCCCAGGGAAGTTTGCTATCGAAATATACTGCAGTGGTCACTAGCTACCTCCTGACGATAAGGCGGAACCAGTATCGGTTTTGTTCTCTACTGCCAGCGCTAAGTTTGTGTAACCTGTAGAGGCGCACGCTTGCATAATCTTTTTCAACACAGAAAAAGTCACACTGCTGTCACCCATGATAGTGATGCTTTGCTGCTGTTTTTCAATTTCCGATAAATTGACGCGGCGAGCCGAATGATAATCCAACTCTGATTTCAAGTCGTCTATGGCGTTTGTTTGCGCATCTTGTAAGGCTGCAGTCGTGGTTATTGGCTTACCTTGCAGCATCACTTGCTCGCGCGTTACCATAATTAACAAGGTTTCCTTTGCTGGCGCATCGGCTGTAGATACAGGTAATTTCACAGTATCATCTGATTGAAGGACCTGCACATCTGATGCATTAAGCATAAGGAAGAACACTAGTATCGTAAAAATATCCATCAACGAGACCAAACTCAGCTTTGATTTAGACTGGTTTCTGCGGTGATGACGCGCCATGCGTTTTGATCTGGCAGACTTTTTCATGGATTACTCGCCTGATTTCCTGCTTGGTTATTAGCATCTGGGTACACATTTGCCGCTAACGTTTGAGCTGGTGCAAGCGCGAGTGAAACTTCAGGGAACAGCTCTGCATCGACCACGTCGGTAATAAGCACGTCTTTATATGAACGTGTATTATCGATGAGACTAACGATTGACTGATAATCCAAGTCTTCTGGCAAGAGCAAGGTGATGTCTTTTTTATCAACGCCATTTGATAGAAGCGTCTGCTTTACTTGCTTCAGGACTTCCTGCATAGATGCAAAATCGTAGGTATTGAGAACTTGTCCAGTTGGGTCTTCAACGCCAACGTTAGGAATGCTTTGCACGAGATAACCTTGCGGGAAGAAGATGTCGATCGAGGTTGGCGTGACAAGCAATTCCAGTTTCTCTTGTTTTATTTCCTCGACTGTCGCCTCTGAGCCCAATCCAGGCAGTGTGAGTTCAACTACTGTAATGCGTGAGAACACCATCATCATCAGCAGTACGGGTACCAGCACAATCATTAAATTCATAAAAGATGTGATATCTAAATCAGCTTCTTCTTTAATTTTTGAGCGGTGTCTAGAAGTGCGCAAGGCCATAGGTGAACCTAAATACTAATCTGTTGCTCTAGTTGCAGGTGTCAATTCTTTCACTGCAACGAGAGTATTCATGCATTTGACGCCTGCCATTTCCATACTATCTATGATTTCGGTTGTTTTGGTTTGTAGCAGGGCATGAAGACCCAAAAGGGGAATCGCCGATATCAGCCCAAACGCGGTTGTATTCATTGCCACTGAAATTGAGGCTGAAAGAAGACTCGCTTTTTCTGATGGGTCGGCATTAGCTACTGCGGAGAAGGCCGCAATTAATCCGATAATGGTACCTAATAAACCTAGCAGCGTTGCGATATTTGCTAACGTTGCCAGATAGTTTGTTCGCTTTTCTAACCTCGGAATAGTTTCCATCAAGCCTTCTTCCATTGCATACTCAATGTCCTCGCGTCGAGGAGAGAGTTTTAGTCTTGCGACACCTGCACTTACCACACGTGTTATCGGCGCGGTGTTTTCCTTTGAAAACTCTATAATTTGGTCAAATTTCTGACCAGAAAGCATGGGCTCAATATCCTTGAACGCCTTGCGATTCGTAAACGTCGCCGAAATCAAAAAAAGGTATCTCTCTAGCGCAATGGCTAACCCAATCGCCAAAACAATGGCAATGGGAAGCATGAATGAGCCGCCTTCTTGGAAAAATCGAGTGATGGTTTGAAATATTTCCATTCGATGTCTCTCCGCATGGTTAGGTTGTAGTATGATGCATGTGCTAATGACATACTCTAAAGACTTTATCGGTCAAGGTCTGTATCAACTGAATCGTTGAAGTGTAAAAAAATATACGTGTGGGAGTTCATTTTGAAAGTGAGAGCAAAAAACTGCACTTTACTACAATAATTTAACGAAGGTTGATGTCGAGCAATAAAGTCGCTTTCTTGTTCTTGTAGTGCGGTTTCTTGCTTGTTAGTTTGAAATAGCGTCATTACTGGGAGAGTGTGAGATTCTTATTTCAAGCAACTATGGCATGATCTCACTTTCAACTGTTTAAAAAAGTGTAAACATGTATTGAAATATAAAGAAGTAGATTGGGCTGTATACCAATTCTCACACCATCTCTTATACACCGTAGCAATATTTCTAAATCGGCGAGGATTCCAATGAAGAACATACTGTTGGTTGAAGATGATTACCAACTGGGGGAGGTGGTCAAGGCCTATTTGGAAGCAAATAGACTTAACGTAACCCATGTAGAAACAGCGCAGGAGGCATTGGATATAGCCAAAGGCGTTAATATAGATTGTATTGTTTTAGATTTGAATCTACCAGATGAAGACGGCTTGGTTTTACTTAGAAAGATAAGAATGTTCAGCCAAGTTCCGGTGTTTGTTTGTTCAGCACGAGGTAGTGTTGAAGAGCGTATAACGGGCTTGGAATTTGGGGCGGACGATTATATTTCCAAACCGTTTTCATCAAAAGAGCTTTTTCTTCGCATACAAAGGCTGATTGAAAGAGACGGGTATACAACTTCAGAAAACAATAATTTCGCTTGGTATTCACTAGATATGGAAAGAAAAGGTTGTATTAATAATAAAAATAATGAGTTTATTCCGTTGACCGCAAATGAATTTTATATTTTACGTAAATTATCATCTCGGATAGGCCGCGTTTGTTCGCGCGCCGAATTATTGGATGCTACGGCCAGTATCGAAGGGCCTGAGAATAACAGAGCTATTGATATTTGTATTTCAAGACTTAGAAAAAAGATAGAACCAGTGCCGAAAGACCCAAAAATCTTAAAAACTGCTGTTGGATTTGGTTACTACCTTGACACCTCTGTGATTTAGGTAGCGTTACTGTCATGTGCCGATTTGTAATTTAATGTTCTCAAAAAACAAATGCCTATCTCACTGCAATTAGATAAAGAAGTGGATATTCTGAGCCGGAAGCGCTCTTCTTAGCTCAGCGTCAAAACTGTTCACGACATCCTGTAACGAATAGCCATTGTGCGTCGATAGCTCCGCTCGTAGCATTTTTCGACCGTTCTCCTGTCTTATTTGCACCACAGCTTTTTTGACAATTGGGAGTGCCATTAATTTTTGTTCTACATACCTATCACTAGTATTGTAACCATTAACTTGTATACTCTTGTCTACTCTTTCACCTACAGTAAACGTCGAGTCATTTACAAATGTTAACGTATCTTGAATTTGCAGTTTACTACCCAAGCGATTATAAATGTCGCCATTAATCATGTTTAAGTCTTTGCGAAGTGTATAATCGCTATTTCTAGCATTGCGCCATCCGACACCACCCGTCTCTGTGGACCCATAAATCTGTACAACCTTTTTGTAGCCAGAATTTTCCAATTCAACCAATGCATCATGCTTACAAGGCTCGGTCGATAAAATCAAAGTAGCATTAGCTTTGCTCTTCTGGGGCATCATTAATAGCAATTCATGCATACTGGGTATCGCCACAACAATGCTAGGCTTATTGATATCAAGCGTTAACATCAAACGATCCCGAATATCGTACAGAGGTGCTCGCGTCATGTTGCTTAATAATGCTCCCCAAATAAACCCATAAATATGGTTTAGCGGAACATAGGTAAATACATTCACACTATCATCGCTGTCGATTACACGGCGCCATTGCGCGGCCTCTGCAGATAAGTCATGTAGCGTGTGTGTAATGGCTTTTGGTTTAGCCGTTGTGCCTGATGTAAAGAAAGTCAACTTTACATCAGGTTGAGATAGTTGATGCTTAGCGGCATCCCTAATTTTTGCAAGATTGGTGCAATGGACTAGCGAATTGAGCTGCTTTTCATTTGCCAATCCGAAAAAACTTGCCACAAAACTTATCGCTTGGTGAGTTGATAACGAATCCAGCAACCATCGGCCGTTTTCTTCAACGCTTTCACATAACTCCTCTATTTGCAACTGATTGGCAACGTTTGCGCAAGCATATTTGATAATGTCTTTTAACAGTTTAGTCAGAATATCGTCGTTAAATTCATTCGGAGTGTTCATGCTGTTGGCGTTTGGTGAAGGATGAGTAATACGTAGTTTATCGGGTGAAAGCACCGAAATCCTTAATGAAACATCACTGAAACAAGTAAGACAACTAGCTGCAATATCAACGCCGATAACGATTGTATGGTAAGAAAATGTAAACAATCACATAGAAAAGAGTGAAGCAGAATGAATGAAGAACAGTTATTGGAATTCCTATACATTGCGCCCGTCGCACTAATTCAATTTGATGAAGAGGGAAATGTAAAGATGGCTAACCCCAGGGTTGCACAGGTATTCAATCGCTATGCGCCTGGCGGCTATTTTGCCAACTTTTTTACTTTTCTTGATGACGTCTTACCAGAATTAAAGCAGGCCATAACGAGTTTTGTTAGTCCAAATGGGCAGATAATGGAGAACAAGAGGTATTGCATAAAGGCGCCAACAAAAGATGATACTGAAGAGTTATGGATGGATGTCACCGTGATGCGCCAGGCGGAAGATATGTATATCGCGTCATTGAATAACGTGACGAATCAGGTACGAATGGAAGAAGAAAAATTCTTGGTCGAAAACAAAATTAATCGATTGGTTGAATCTGTAAAGCGGCATGTAATCTTCACGGTTGATCGAAATGGCGAAGTAGACACCTGGAATTCAACGGGTGAAGCGTATTTAGGTTCGGCAGATACGCGACTTGGTAAGGTAATCTCGCAAATTCTTCCTGTAAGTATTGAAGAAAACGCCAATCTCTTGAACAGTGCTGACAAGAAAGGCGTTACTACCAAAAAACTTAAGTTAAAGGACAAATCAGGTGCTGTTGTCAATGCAGAGCTGTGTATGTCCGCAATTCGTGATTTGAGACACCAACTTAGAGGTTTCTCAGTCGTTTTAAACCTAGGTGGATAACCTTCACCTTACTCAACCTGGAGAAATGCTATGAATTTTAGCAGTGTAAGTATCAATGAATTAAACGGAGCATCGTCATCGGCCTATAATGCCGCTAATTTTGGCATTGTCAAAATGTCTCATGATGGCAAAGTGACGGACTATAACGATAGTCAAGCCAAACATACGGGAATGTCAAAAGGCGCGGTCATGGGCAAGCACTTTTTTACTCAAGTTGCACCATGTACCAACAACTTTATGGTGGCGCAAAAGTATGGTAATGAGAGCACTATCGACGCATCTATGCCATACACATTCACAATCAAAATGGCTCCTACCCCAGTAAACTTGCGCCTTTTGAAAGATTCAAGTGCTCAATATCTATTGTGTGATTGGTAAAATTGAAAGATTGCATTGTATAGAAAAATGTAACGCATAACCTTATTGAACACACCAGCGTAGACGTAATGGGGGTGAGGTGTCTTGTCCCCAGTACGTTTTTTCTTCAAGGAGTTTTGTATGACCAACCATTTTTCGTTAATGGTACTCGGCTCACTAAATGTACTGGTTGTCGGCGTAGCTCTGATCTTATCGTTTTTTGAGCAAACTTACTCGATTACCACACTTTTATTGGTCGCAATTGTGTTAACGGCAGGCCTCTATTTTTATCTTTCTTACAAGTTCTGGAAACCTATCAAAGCGGCGTTGATTCAATTAAGAAACAACATCAGCCAAAACGCTAATTACGCTTCAAACGCTAGCCAGCTTAGCGTTGAACAAATTATCGCGGATCTCGATGCTGCAGTAACGCAATCAACGGATTCAGCCGAAGCGCTAGTGCAAGAATTCACGATTGAGAATACCAAGGTGCGCCAGATTACTGACGAAATAAATGCGACAAAAGAATACAATAGTGTTGTCGTATCAATTAACGATGACCATGTCTTTGATCCAGAGTCGGTAAAAAACTCTTTTCTTCAATCAGAAGCAGCCGCTGATCATGCCACCCAGACATTTGAAAAAATATATATGTCAATCAATGGATTAGGTAACACCTATCAACAAATTCAGTCGAAATCTACAGATTTAAAGACACATGCAACAAAAAGTGTGAGCAGCGTAAAAATCGCCTCTGATCAAATCACAACGATGTCAGCGAGAGTTACTGAAATTGCTGATGTCACCAAAACAATAAGCGACATTGCCAGCATGACACAACTTCTAGCACTCAATGCGTCTATCGAGGCTGCTAGAGCGGGGGAGTCAGGTAGAGGATTTGCCGTTGTCGCAGATGAAGTAAAAAAACTCGCGCAACAAACCAATGAAGCCACTGAGCGTATTTCTGAAATTTCTGAGACCATGTTGAGCGCTAGTAACCTTTCAGCAGATTCCATATTGGAGATCGATGAGTCAGTCGTGATTGTAAGTGAAAGTATTTTTCATGTGGTTGACAATATCGAATCGCAATGGAAAGAGGTACAAAGTTTGCTTGGTCAAATGGGGCAGGCTGCGGGCACAGTGAGCGGAATGAAGGGGATTTTAATGAATTCTCGTGACCAGTTGGATTCTCATTTCGTTATGCTCGATGGGCTATACCAGTTTGCACAGGCCAGCCACAAAGGTCTGTCGAATGTCAGTGAGATATTAGGTTTGAATAGCGACGAAGATTTGATATCTGAAAATACAGACGAACAGGAATGAAGTGTCTCTGACCAATATAGTTAGCAATTTGAAGAGCAACAACACGCTATTGGCACATAAACCGGCATTGGATTAACACATTTATGTCTATTAAAGCATTGGGTTCTAACGCGTCTACCGAAAACCTTGTGAGCCACGAGATAAAAATAGATGGAAACAACCTCGATTATAGAGAAATCAAAAAGCTTACAAAACCTAAAGTGAGTATTAGTCTATCACACGATAAGGATGATGCATTTTTTCGTCGTAGCATAGACACCCTAGCACATCTACTTAATAACGGTAGAAAAATCTATGGTGTGAACACACTTTTCGGCGGCATGGCAAATATTGAGGCAACAGATCCGGGTGAACTACAGACACAGTTAATCCTTAGTCATCACGCAGGTATGGGCTCGCCTTTGTCCGCAACTGACGTCAGGCTGGCAATGCTTATAAGAGCAAATACCCTAACCAGGGGGGCGTCTGCCGTGCGCAAAGAAGTGATAGAGCGTTATTTAACCCTTTGTCAGTTGAACATTACGCCTGTGGTAAAAGAGTATGGTTCAATTGGTGCAAGTGGCGACTTGATCCCACTATCAAGTATTGCTGGAGCAGCGCTTGGCCTAAGTAATGAGTTTGCGTTAAACATTAATAACCGTATCGTAGGGGCCGTTGACGGACTACAGGAATTGGCGCTGCCTTTTATAAAACCGCAACAAAAAGAAGGTTTGGCGTTAATAAACGGTACTGCCATGTTAACCGCAATTGCAGCAAATAACTGTCTTAAAGTGACGGCGCTGTTTAATTATCACCTGATACTTAACGCAATCTGTTGCGAGGTGATGCAATGCGATCCTTCAGCGTTTAATAAATTTATTCATGACCATAGACCTCATCCAGGGCAACAGTGGACAGCATTCCAATTTAGTAACTTTTTGAAAGATGCAAAAATTATCCGCGGCGTTCATGCGATAGAGCGTGAGTTTTATGACAATGAGCTGATTCAGGATCGTTATTCAATTCGCTGCATTCCGCAGTTTTTAGGCGCCATTGTAGAAGACTTAAGTGCTATTAACAAAACCGTCAAAATTGAGATGAACAGCGCTACGGATAATCCACTAATCGATGATGAACATGGAAACTATTTTCATGGCGGTAACTTTTTAGGGCAGCATGTGGCCATAGCAATGGACAAAATGCGATTGTCACTTGCATTACTGGCAAAACATAATGAAGCACAAATCGCAACATTGATTGAGCCTTCATTTAGCCGTCAGCTGCCGCCTTCATTAGTATTGGATGAAGACAAGGGCGCCACTGTCGGCTGTAAGCCGCTGCAAATTTTGGGTAATTCTTTGATACCACTGTTAGAGCAAAATGCTAATCCGATAACGGTTCATTTCCCAATTCATGCCGAGCAATTTAATCAAAACATAAACTCTCAAGGATTTAGTGCAGCTCAACTGACAACCAAGAGCATTGAATTGTATCAACAACACCTGTCATGTTTCTCTTTAGTGCTGATCCAGGCTTTGCATTTACGTGCTCGGCAGCTGGGAATGTCGGTTGAAAGTGCCTATACAGCCAACACAAATAGCTGGCTGCGCGCAATATCTGATACTATCGACATTGATTACAATACACCACCGATAAACGCGATAAATGGAGGTAAGTATCATTATTTTCTTGATGCTGTCGCAAACAATATTGACCCTTATTTGTCACACGGCCTTATCAATATTTACTCAACAGATACTGAGCTAACGGTATAGACATAATGTCACTAAATGAACATTAAATCGATTCATACACTCTTAGTTGAAAATACCTCAGTTTTATTAAAGAGTAACAAAGGTAAATTGGTTGCCTACAACGATGAATATATCGTCGATTTGGCGGGGGATGATAGTATCGTCCGACGAATTGTCCATACGCTGAAGTGGTGTGAAGAAAATCAGGCTAATCATTGTTATGACCAAATGATTTTTGATACTTCAGATGACCCTTCGCATATTGGCTTTAGGCTCTTTGAGTTCTCTATACTGAATGAAGGTATAAAGGTTTCTATATCAAACTTAGATGATTTCCCTAATTCCATGACGTCGAAAAGTTTTGAATCGTCTTTATTTGATTCTATTTCAGACGCAATACTCATTACTGAAGCCGATCCTGTTGATTTGCCTGGCCCTAGAATTGTCTATTGTAATAAGGCATTTTCAGATATGACAGGTTATGCCAAAAGTGATGTATTAGGTCGCTCACCAAGAATATTGCAAGGTGAAGGAACGAAGTTACAAGCGAGAAAAAACATTGCTTCGAATTTGTTGGAATGGAAGCGAGTCAAACAAAAAATGATTAACTATCGCTCAAATGGAACCGTATTTGAAGTGGAGCTAAACATTGCCCCTGTTTCTGACGCTACAGGCTGGTTTTCGCATTGGATAAGCGTACAAAGAGAGCTTTCAGCACACAAAGATATTATCGATTATTTTCATCAGAGTAATTTTATTCTCAATGCATCAAATACCGCTAGCTGGTATTTCAACTTTTCTGAAGATAGTCTCTACTGGGATGAACGCATGTTTCACATGCACAACCTTATATCTGACTCATTCAAAATAGACTATCTCGATTGGTTTGCCTCCATTCATAAAGACGATAGACACATGCTCTATAAGTCGATAGAAAATGCACGTCATTCACAGCGAGAGCTCGATGTTAGTTATCGCGTTATTGGAGACGACGGCAGAGTCAGATGGTTGCGCATTCGTGCTGAGATTATGAAATACCAACAGGAAATGAGGATTTTATGTGGTATCTGTTTTGATATTACGGAAGAAAAAGACGCGCTTGAAAAAATTGAAAATCATCGATTGAAAGCCGAGCAAAACGCAAAACTTGCATCGCTTGGGGAACTGGCCGCGGGCGTTGGTCATGAGATTAACAATCCTCTAGCCGTAATCGTTGCAAACATAGATTTACTTGAATTGCAAAACGAAAATGGCGCTAAATTACCGCAAACATATGGCAAAGCCGTTCGACAAATGAGAGAGGCAAGCGAACGAATTGCCAAGATAGTAAATGGACTTAAAAATGTATCGTCAGTCACCAGAGAATTTGATCATATTTCTGTCGCAAATCTCTCTTCAGACATAGAAAAAACGATTGAAATGCTCAAAGACCTTTTCGCTTCTGACAATGTCAATATTACGTTTACGCCAGCATGCGCGCAAGATAGCTATATCAAAATAGATCCAGCTGGTTTACAACAGGTCGTTATTAATCTTGTATCGAATGCAAAGGACGCGGTAGCCAACCAAAATTTTAAGCTGATAGAATTATCAATTGAAAATCGCACCAATACATGTTGTTTGCATGTGAAAGATAATGGAACTGGCATCGATGAAGGCATTAAGGAACGAATTTTTGAGCCCTTTGCAACGACGAAAGACATTGGCAAAGGAACCGGGCTGGGTCTATCTATTTGTAAAAGTATTGTTGAATCATGCGGCGGGCGTATTAAATTTTCAAGCAGTGAACACCAAGGAACTTGTTTCACTTGTGAATTTTTAAGTGCATACCCTCAGCATACTATCGTCAACGATAAAGACGAAGATATTACATTATCTTCTGCAAACGTCCTCCTTGTTGATGATGATTTACAAGTGGCACAAAGTTTGTCATCGGTATTGGCATCATTTGGATGCAACGTAATGCACAAACAGAATGGACAAGAAGCATTGTTGTGGCTTAGAGACAACGAAATTGATTTATTGTTAACTGATTTGAAGATGCCAGTTGTAGATGGCCGAGAGCTTTTGGAGTCTATCGAGAAAAGAGGGATCGCCAAAAACGCGCATAAATTTATTATGACGGGTAATGTTTTAACGCATTCAGATAAGAACCAGTTCTCTTTAACGGCACTAACGGACGGGATACTACAAAAACCAATCAGAAGAATAGAGATAGCCAAAATTTTGAATCAATTAGGATGAATGAGTAGTGAGCAAGAAAAACTGTTTTAAACTCCGTTAAACCATTTGTATAAAATGTTAAACGGCAGATTCGAAAAAGCTTTCCCAAGTAACAAACGGAAGGCAGTCATAACATGGTTTTGCAAACAAGTATCCCTGAAACCGTTGAATTCCAAGGTTAGCTAAACACCGCAACTCCTCTTTGTCTTCTACACCTTCAGCGACTACAATGATCCCCAATTTTGTCGAAAATTCAACAACTGCACTAACAAGCGCTTGTTTCACGCCGTCATTTTGAATGTTAAAAACAAGGTTACGGTCAAGTTTGATTTTATCGGGTGGAAAGTTTGCTAACGTGGACAACCCCGCATAACCTGCGCCGAAATCATCCATGGCAATTAATATGCCTTTTGTTCTGAGGGCATCGGCTTTCGCTTTAAAGCGTTGAAAATCACGAATGATTTCTGATTCCGTTACCTCAATGATAAGTTGTTCAGGCTCAAGAGAATTTATAGACATCTGGTTCAGTATAAAGTCCGCGGCGGAGTCAATATCTATAAATGCGCCAGGAAGCAAGTTTATGGAAACTGCCTGATGACTCTCTAAGTATGGCGCTACCTTTGAGATAGCCACTTCTTTTGAGTGCAAGTCAAAGTGATATTTCTGCTGAGCTGGCAATGATTCTATGTATTTTGCAGGAAATACTTTATCCCTATCTCTCAGCAAAGCCTCGTAAGAAGATACATTACCTTGCACTGAATCTACAATTGGCTGATAGGCGAATGAGAAGTTTCCGTAACTCCTTTCATTTAAGTTAACGACTTTACTATGGTTTGTAACGGGTCTAGAAAGCTTAGTAAATCGTTTTTCCGAGTTCCAACGACCCGATATAAAGCTGTTTATAATGGATGTAACTTTTCTGCTTTTCAATTCCGCACTATTACAAAAGGTCTTGACGTACTCCCATTCAGAAACTTCTGTCATCACCATGGATGAGTTCCAATCTGGAAAGTCGCGCGACCTGATTGCAGCATCAAAAATTATGGTTACTTCATAATGGCGGATATCGTTCTTGATACGGTCAAACGTTTTTTCTACGTCTTGGGAAAAACCTTCAAGTATCTGAAAAAAATGTTTTCCATCAAAAAATAAAATACCCGTGATATTCCTTAGCGAATTGTTATGTGCCGAAGCCTGGCTGATCTCGCTAAGGCAAGCTTTTTCGTTTTTCGGATTTACTTTACTAGTGTAAATGATTTGACGTAGCATAGTTTTCAGACTCTTTTCTCAACTAAAGTATAGTCTTTTATGACCGCAGCGACTAACTAATTAACAGATGTACTTATCACTTAATGATCTGTATCAATATGCTGTTACTCGTTGATATATTTTTGAAATATCTACCGTTCGGAACGAAAATATACAACAGCTCAAAAGCTAACATAACATGTGCGCCAATAGTCAACACGGGCAGCGTGATTACGTCAAAGTCGCTTGGTAATTAAACCGTTAGCGCCCTTGTTGGTAATCACACTGTTTAGCTTAAGAACAGTCTCGCGGGCGTTTCCGCTGCAAACTCACTTACGCTACGAGTGACGCTGAGTCTTCCTCAATGGCATATCCAAGTTTGCGTGCCTGGTCAATAAATCCTCCAATATTAGCATCTCGCCATTCAGTGGAAACTGCTACCTTTCCATCTTGAAGGTCTAACATATATTTATCCTTCGCAAAATGAAAGTTATTGACTTGCTCACCATATTTTTGTATCACATCGTCATATTTGTTCGCTACACCTATCGGACCTTGCAGTTCGTTGGGAAATGCTTGGTTTAATTGATACAAATTAATATCAAACTCTTGGTTATCTACATAATGCTTGATAACTTTTAGCACTAGATGGCTAGCAGCTAATGACTCTCCATCAAAGATGTACTTTACTCGGCGTTTTGTTTTTGACGCGGTGGCAATTGGCTCAGCACTTGTATTTGCTCCGTTATCATCACCAATCACGAACCCGAGGCTTCTCGCCTGTTCAACAAACCCCTCAATATTCGATGCATCCCATTGCGAACAGATAGCCACCTTGCCCTCTTGTAAGTCAAGCATATCTAATTCGTCGATGAAGTGTTTTTTATCTGATTGACCATCATATTTTAGCGCGACATCATAAAACTTGTTTACTACACCGATATCGCCTTGTAATTCATTTGGAAAGGCTTGTGACAATTCATACAAGTTGATGTCTCCTTCCTGATTGTGCACGTATTC
>DDLV01000088.1 GCA_002340325.1 Glaciecola sp. UBA2563
CGTCTTTAAATTCTAAGTTCACTTGTGTCACCCGCCACTTTCAATATTTTTATGGAACGATTGTTATATCTGCATCTTCTCTCAGGGCAATTACGAAATTATCAAACGTTCTTTGCGCAAACTGATTTTCCAGTCGTGGTGAGAATGAATTGATATCATCTTCTGAGACCGTTTCTACTTGATTCACCATTTCCAAAACAATAAGCCCAACATTTCCACCAAAAAGCGATACTACAGACGAGCGGTTATCGTCTGCACCTGAAAGTGCAAATAATTCAGAGATCACATTGCGAGGGACATCTGTGCTGGATCTGGTAAGTGCTTCAAAATTTTCCCATTCCAATGATTTTTCTTCAAACATCGATACTACATCTGCTTCACTGCTCAACACTTCCTGCACTGACTGCGCCCAACTTAACGCCAATTGTTGAGCAGCATTAGTCTTCAGTTCTTGAGTAATATCTTCTTGGACTTCTTCAAGCCCAAGCGTTCTCTGTGGTTCGTGCTCTGCAACGCGCACTACCATGACGGTATCATTATCGATGGATAATACTTCACTGTTTACGCCTTGAAAAATGAGTTCTTCTGAAAACGCAACGTTTTCAACCTGCGGAAAGTTCACCGACGGAGGCAGGTTCCCTCGCGTGAAAAAACCCGTTTCTAAAACAGGGCGGTCAATAAGACTTGCAACATCGTCTAGAGAATCAATACTTTCAAACGCAACGTTTTCCATTTCAGCCTGCAAGGCAAACAACTCGTCCGTCGCTTCGTCTCTTTTTATGTTCTCGATGATTTCTTCTCTGACATCAATAAGAGGTGTTGTCACTGAAGGCTCAAGCGCAGTTAATTTTATGATATGTAAACCAAACTCAGTCTCGACAATAGCGCTAACGTCACCGACATTCTGTAGTCCGAAGGCGGCATTTGAAAAAGCTTGATCAAAATCACCTTGCTCAATAACGCCCAAACTACCTCCTTCTTCAGCACTAACGGCGTCATCGGAAAACTCGAGCGCGAGTGCTGCAAAGTCCGCTCCACTCTCCAGCTGCTGTAATACATTTTGAGCGGTTTCACTTCGGTCACCTTCGGACGACTCAAATAAGATATGGGCAACTTCTCGCTGTTCAGCTGTTTGATAAAAGGCAAGATTTTCTTGATAGTATGCTTCAATATCGGTTTGTTCGACTTCGATATCACGCATTAAATTATCGACTGACAAATCAACAAACGATAGTTTAACGCGTTCTTCGGTATCGTAGCGATCAATATTTTGTTCGTAAAAATTCTGAATCTCGGCATCTTCCACTACAACATCGTCAAGGTATTTCTCGGAAGGGACTTCGACATACTTTGCATCTCTGCTTTGCTGCTGCAGCTCAAGGGTATTTTCAATCAGTTTTTTTGAACTGATGCTAGAACCTAGTAAGGCTTGACTAAGTTGCTCTTGCACCATCTGTATGCGCATAAATTCTGCAAATTGATCTGGCGTGTACCCTGCTCGTCTAATAGATGACTGATAGACCTCGTTACTGAATTGCCCTGCAACCTGAAACTGAGGAAACTGTAATATTGCATCTTTAATTTGATCATCACTAACTCTTAAACCAAGTTCGCTCGCTTTTTGCGCAATTAGCTTTTCATTGATAATCCGTTCGAGGATACCTTGACGGAAGTCGTTAAAATACTCATCACTTTCAAACAAGGTTGACACCGCTTCACCGAATTGAGATTCCATCCGACTTCTCTCGTTGCTCACCGCAATTTCCAATTGCTGCTGACCGATTTCTTCATCATTAACAACGGCAACCGCATCTGACACGTTTGATCCTAAATAGCTCCCTACGCCTGTAAATACGAAGCTTACAACGATGAGTGCAACAATTATGATAGCCCAAGGCCCTTTAAGCCCTTCGCGAATATTCTCTAGCATTTCTAAAGATTACCTTTTACAAATATCAACATTCAAAACGCGCAGATTATAGCGCTTGTTATCGCGTCAAGCGAGTTTTTAACGCACGTGCGACAACAAAAAAGGCGACAAGATTGTCGCCTTCATTTCCTAAACTTTAATCTTAGTTGCAAGCATCTTTCAACGCTTTACCCGCTTTAAAAGCCGGTACTTTGGCGGCAGCAATTTGTATAGTATCGCCTGTTTGTGGATTTCGACCCGAGCGTGCAGCTCGTTCTCTCACAGTAAAGGTGCCAAATCCAACAAGTACAACTTGATCACCGTCTTTCAATGCATCAGTAACAGTTCCAGTAAAAGCATCTAATGCTCTTCCAGCTGCGGCTTTAGAGATATCTGCACTTGATGCGATGGCGTCAATTAACTCAGATTTATTCACAATATGTCCCCTTCGTTATTTTTATATTGCTTTTTTTCGAATGTTCCTGAACGCATTGTTCGAACACTAATATTAGTCTTTCGCAAATGCGCCAACGGTCTGGAGGCGTTGGTACGCGTACGTTCACTCCATTTAAGGTAGCATAACTATTGATGAATGGAACAAGAAATTCACAAAAAAACGAAAAAAAATAAAAAAAATCTAAATGGTGAACATTTCTTATAGGTATGACCTAATCAAAACTCATCAGAAAAGGTACTCGTAATCCACTATGCATTCATTTCAACGCGCTCAAGCGAGTTTTCAAGTGCAATTTCTAAGACTTCGTCAATCCACTTTACAGGGTGGATAGATAGGTTACCTTTAACATTATCCGGAATTTCTTCAAGATCTCGCTCATTTTCATGAGGTATAACAACCGTCTTAATACCTCCTCTGTGCGCTGCCAACAGCTTCTCTTTCAAGCCACCTATTGCCAGCACCTCTCCACGCAGTGTAATTTCACCTGTCATTGCAACGTCGCATCTTACCGGGTTGCCCGTTAGCGATGACACAAGCGTCGTACACATACCGATACCAGCACTTGGGCCGTCTTTTGGCGTTGCGCCCTCTGGCACGTGAATATGTATATCGCGCTTTTCATAAAAATCAGGATCGATCCTTAACTTCTCTGCGCGCGAGCGCACAACCGTCATCGCCGCTTTAATCGATTCTTGCATAACATCACCAAGCGAACCGGTTGCGGTGGTTTTACCTTTACCAGGCATAGATGTCGCTTCAATGGTCAACAAATCTCCGCCGACCTGTGTCCATGCTAAACCGGTAACTTGACCTATCTGGTTATTATTTTCAGCTTTTCCATAGTCGTACCTTTGGACGCCCAAATACTCATGTAGGTTTTCTTGATTAACAACAACCGGTTTTGTAGATTTTTTAAGCAGAATATTTTTTACCGCTTTGCGACATATCTTAGAAATTTCTCGTTCGAGGCTACGCACGCCTGCTTCGCGCGTGTAATACCTTATAATCCCGATAATTGCTGATTCTTCAATAATAAGCTCTTTGTCTTTCAAGCCATTGCGACTCATCTGCTTGTCAATAAGATGCCGAGTAGCGATATTGAGTTTTTCGTCTTCGGTATAGCCTGAAAGCCGAATCACCTCCATTCTATCTAATAAAGGACCCGGAATATTCATGCTATTTGATGTCGCAACAAACATTACGTCAGAGAGATCATAGTCAACCTCTAAGTAATGGTCACTAAAACTAGAGTTTTGCTCAGGGTCTAGCACTTCAAGTAACGCAGAAGATGGATCTCCTCTCATATCAGATGACATTTTGTCGATTTCGTCTAACAAGAACAATGGATTCTTTACACCAATTTTCGACATCTTCTGAATTAATTTACCGGGCAATGAACCAATATATGTTCGTCGATGACCTCTTATCTCCGCCTCATCCCTAACACCGCCAAGCGCCATGCGGACATATTTTCGCCCAGTTGCTTTGGCCACTGACTGACCAAGTGATGTTTTACCAACACCTGGTGGGCCGACTAAACACAAAATAGGCCCCTTTAGTTTTTTGACTCTTTGCTGTACAGCTAGATATTCAAGTATTCTTTCTTTGACTTTTTCAAGACCATAATGGTCGTTGTCCAGCACGCGCTCAGCTTTCGTCAAATCTTTTTTGACTGCGCTTCGCTTAAACCATGGGACACTTGTCAACCAGTCGATATAAGATCGAACAACCGTCGCCTCGGCAGACATAGGCGACATCATCTTGAGTTTATTTAATTCTGCGTTAGCTTTCTCGAGCGCTTCTTTTGGCATTTGCGCTTCTTGAATCTTTTTGTTGAGGCTTTCGAATTCATCTGGCGCTTCATCGAGTTCACCAAGTTCTTTCTGGATAGCCTTCATTTGTTCATTGAGATAGTACTCTCTTTGACTCTTCTCCATCTGTTTCTTAACGCGCGTTCTTATTTTCTTCTCGACTTGGAGTAAATCGATCTCGCCTTCCATCAACGCCATTAGAAACTCAATGCGTTCAATAACGCTCTTCATTTCTAGTACTTTCTGTTTTTCAGAAAGTTTTAGCGGCATATGCGCTGCCATGGTATCGGCTAGCCTTGCCGCGTCCTCAATTCCATTTAACGAAGTAAGCACTTCAGGAGGGATTTTTTTATTGAGTTTTACGTAACCTTCAAACTGTGACACGGCAGAGCGAATCAATACTTCTTGTTCACCCTCTTCTACGTCTTTGTCATCTAACAAACCTATGTTTGCGACAAAAAATGGCTCAGTGGTAAGAAACTCAGTCACTTGCGCTCTGACACTTCCTTCGACTAGCACTTTAACGGTGCCGTCAGGAAGCTTTAATAATTGTAGGATAGAGGCCACTGTACCGACATCGAATATATCTGACGTTTCAGGATCGTCTACGCTAGCTTCTTTTTGTGCCACTAAGAAAATGCGTTTATCTTTTTCCATAGCAGATTCTAGACATTGAATGGATTTTTCACGGCCGACAAACAAAGGAATAACCATATGCGGGTACACGACCACATCACGCAGTGCTAAAACTGGGATCTCACTGAGCACGCTTTGTTCTGACATTCTTCTCTCTTATCTTTTTGCTTAAAACAGATATGGGGATTGAACTGAAAAGTTCAAAGTAAAAAAAAGGACCGTCGGTCCTTTTAGGCAATTTACTCGGAAGCTGCTTTTTTGTCAGTGCCGCTCTCGTACATTAGAATCGGGTTTGATTCACCCTTTATAACCGTTTCGTCAATCACAACTTTGCTGACTTCATTTGATGATGGCAAATCGTACATCGTATCTAATAACACAGCTTCAACGATTGAACGCAGGCCACGTGCTCCAGTTTTTCGCTGCATCGCCTTTTGCGCGATAGCACGCAAGGCGTCTTCTCGAAATTCGAGCGCAGTATCTTCTAACGAGAACAGAGCCGCATACTGCTTTGTAATCGCGTTTTTCGGTTCTGTTAAAATCTGTATTAATGCGTCTTCACTAAGCTCTTCGAGACTCGTTACAACAGGTAAACGACCGATGAATTCTGGAATGAGACCATATTTTACCAAGTCTTCTGGTTCGACTGCTTTAAACAACTCGCTGACAGCCTTTTTGTCTTGCTTTGTCTTTACTTCAGCACCGAAACCAATGCCCGTTCCTTTCGCTGAGCGTTGCTCTATGATCTTGTCCAAGCCCGCAAATGCGCCACCGCAAATAAACAATATTTTACTGGTGTCCACCTGCAAAAATTCTTGTTGAGGATGTTTCCTACCGCCTTGAGGTGGGACTGAGGCAATAGTACCTTCGATAAGCTTTAATAGCGCTTGTTGAACCCCTTCACCAGAGACATCACGCGTGATCGATGGATTGTCTGATTTTCTAGAAATCTTATCAATTTCGTCTATGTAAACAATCCCACGCTGCGCCTTTTCGGGATCATAATCACACTTTTGCAGAAGTTTCTGAATGATATTTTCAACGTCTTCGCCAACGTAACCAGCTTCTGTGAGTGTGGTTGCATCGGCCATTGTGAATGGAACGTCCAAAAACCTGGCTAAGGTTTCAGCAAGTAAGGTCTTGCCGCTACCCGTCGGTCCAATTAAAAGTATATTACTCTTACCCAGTTCAACGCCGTTGTGAACATCGCCGTTGCGCAAGCGCTTATAGTGATTATAAACAGCCACTGAAAGCACCTTCTTAGCGTGTTCTTGGCCTATCACATAATCGTCTAGATGCTTATGGATTTCGCTAGGTGTAGGCAGCGCATCGGAGCCTCCGCGAGGAGATATTTCTTTAATCTCTTCTCGAATAATATCATTACAAAGCTCAACGCATTCGTCGCAAATGAAAACAGAAGGGCCTGCTATCAACTTTCTAACTTCGTGCTGGCTTTTACCGCAGAACGAACAATATAGGAGTTTATTGTTATTGTCTTTGGTACTGTCATTACTCATATCTTATGCCCATTTTGTAGAGACTATTATTTCTCTGACTTACCTACATCTTCCCGGCTTGCCAGGATACTATCAATAAGACCGTAATCGACGGCCTCTTGCGCGCTTAAAAAGTTATCTCGGTCTGTGTCCTTAGCAACTTTCTTATACTCTTGTCCAGAATGGTCTGCCATCAATCGATTTAACTTTTCCTTAATAGACAGGATTTCTTTCGCGTGTATTTCAAAATCAGACGCTTGTCCCTGAAATCCACCTAACGGTTGATGAATCATTACTCTGGCGTTAGGTAGACAGTGTCGTTTACCCTTTGTGCCTGCTGACAACAAAAACGCACCCATACTAGCTGCTTGTCCAATACAAACAGTGCTTATATCGGGTTTAATAAATTTCATCGTATCATAAATCGCCATACCAGCGGTAACTGACCCACCAGGCGAATTTATATATAAGTAAATATCTTTTTCCGGATTCTCAGCTTCCAAGAACAACATTTGTGCGACAATGAGGTTAGCCATGTGATCTTCCACTTGCCCCACTAAGAAAATTACGTTTTCTTTGAGCAACCTGGAATATATATCGAACGATCTCTCTCCTCTTGCTGTTTGTTCGATTACCACAGGAACGAGTGCATTGCTGGTATCAATCATTTCTTTTGTCATGTATGAAATTTACCTTAGGCGGTTATTAGTCTATTTAAAGTAAAAAAAATGCTCGGAATGTCCGAGCATTTAATCAGTTAAAATGTGTAAAAGTCAATGGTTGTTAAAAAAGATTAAGCTTTTTTATTCATAACCTCGTCGAATGACTTTTTCACTTCGTTAACTTTGGCTTTTGCCAAGATTGCTTCTATGGCTTGCTCTTCTTGCGCGAGGTTTCGTACTTGCGTCAACAGCTCTTGGTTGCTCTTGTAGTATTCGATAACTTCGCTTGGGTCCTCGTATGCAGACGCCGTTGATTCTATTATGGTATCAACTCGAGATTCTTCAACCTCTAATTTTTCTTGTTTTATAATCTCGGCCAGAAGTAAACCTATGCTTACGCGGCGCTTGGCGTTATCCATAAACAAATCATCGGGTAACTCAGGCATATTCCCCGCGTTTCCTTGCTGTGAAAAACGCTGTTCAGCTTGCTGACGCAAAGTTTGTATTTCTTGCTGCAGCGCTGCTTGAGGAACATCCATTTCGTTCTTTTCCAAAAGCGCGGAAATCACGTTTTCCTTAACCATTGATTTCAATGTTTGGTCCAGCTCTCGCTGCATGTTTTTCTTCACTTCTTCCTTAAGTGCGTCGACGCCGCCTTCTTCGACACCAAAAAGCTTCGCAAAGTCGTCATCCACTTTTGGTAGATTTAACCCGTCTACCTTCTTGATAGTAATATCGAAAGTGGCCTCTTTACCTTTCAGTGCTTCGGCATGGTAATCTTCTGGAAAAGTAACGTCAGCAGTTACAGATTCTCCGGCCTTTGCACCAACAATAGGATCTTCAAACCCTGGGATCATTTGATTCTTGCCAATCTCCAATGGGAAGTCTTCAGCTTTGCCGCCATCAAACTCCTCATCGTCAATCTTCCCGACGAAATCAATCGTAACCTTGTCACCGTCTTTAATTTTGCGCTTTACTTCTTTATACGATGCGTGTTGCTTTTGAAGCGTCTTCATCATGTCATTCAGATCGCCTGCCTTGATGTCAACAACGGTTTTTTCGATTTCCAAATCATCTAGTCCCTTAACTTCAACGTCCGGGAATACTTCGAAGGTCGCTGCAAACTCAAGGTCTTTGCCATCTTCATCCGTCAAAAGTGAGAAATTCGGCATGCCAACTGGGCTGATGTTTTCTTGCATGATTGCTTCATAAAAGTGTCTTTGCATAACATCACCAGCGACCTCTTGACGAACGGCTGCACCAAAACGCTGTTTTATTACCTTTACTGGTACTTTACCCGGCCTAAAGCCATTAATTCGCTGGGTTTTTGCGAGCTGCTGTAAACGTGATTTTACCGCCTGATCTACAGATTCAGCTGGCACTGTTATGGTTAGACGTCTCTCTAAGCCTTGAGTTGTCTCCACAGACACTTGCATTGTAATACCTCGTGGCGCATTTCTTGCGCATTTTCTTCAATAGTAATTTTAATAGTGAATTTGTAAGCAAAAATACGGCTTGTCTTCAGGCCGTGCTCGCAAAAGGACGCCAGATTATACAGAGTGGAAATTATAGAGTCGAGCTGTTTTTTGAATGGTCGGTGAGATAGGATTTGAACCTACGACCCCTTGGACCCAAACCAAGTGCGCTACCAAGCTGCGCCACTCACCGCTAGTCGTATTTTTCATTTGCAACGAGTTGTTTAGAACGCTTATCGAAGCAACATGATGGTGCGGAAGGAGAGACTTGAACTCTCACGCCGTGAAGCACTGGAACCTAAATCCAGCGTGTCTACCAATTCCACCACTTCCGCTATTTTTTTCTGAAGGTGGGGTGGACGATGGGACTTGAACCCACGACAACCGGGATCACAACCCGGGGCTCTACCAACTGAGCT
>DDLV01000065.1 GCA_002340325.1 Glaciecola sp. UBA2563
GGGGGTGCGTAGCTGCTTCTTCCTCAGAAAGATGTCCTGAATCTACCAGAGCATTCGCCATCGTCTGATCGCGTGTTACTTGCGCAAGCTGCTTGTTTTTCAGTGTATACAACCGACTGTCACCGACATTCACCCAGCATACAGTTGAAGTATCTGCGATGACCGATACCATGGTACACGCCATTCCACTATATTTTGTGATGGAACGCGTTTTATCAATAATCGACTGATGTGCTTGTTTTGCGCTCATTTCAAGCACGGATGTGCGATCTATTACCTTTGACGCGGCTCTCAATTTGTCTTGCACCACTAATGCGCGAAGAGAATCAACAGCAGTTTGGCTAGCAACCTCACCAAATTGTGCACCACCAACACCATCGCAAACACTTGCTAGAACGCATTTTGGCGATTCTTGTAAAGTAAGCACCAAGTGAGCGTCTTCATTATTCCGTCTAACCTTACCCACGTCAGTTGCACTGTAATGCAAAATACTCAAATTATATTTATCAACTGGTTGAATATAACGGTTATAAAACACGAAAAAGATGTCTAAATCAAGTGTATAACAGCGCGCCATGTTATTACAGATGCATCTAATCAGTGCAGATCTGCCTATTCTTATAAACAAGATCATCAAAAGAAATACTCGCTAGAGCAAACTAGCGCGCGGATAGTTAGCGTTTACGATTAAACGTTTCACACCATAATTCGTATGTTTAACTATGCTAAACGTAAACAACATCCACAAAGGTTACACCGACTCTCACGGAACTGTTCCTTTGTTTAAACAACTCAACTTGCAGGTTGATACTGGCAACAGCGCTGCCATTATGGGAGCATCAGGATGCGGAAAATCTACGCTTCTGCACTCGATTGCTAGCCTTTCGCAACTTGACAAGGGCAGTATTGAATTGCTCACAGATGATAATTCTATCTGTATTAGTCAGCTTAACCAAAATGAAGCAGATGTATACAGGCGGGATTCAGTTGGTATCGTTTTTCAGCGCTACAATCTTATCGAATACCTAACTGCCATCGACAACATATTGCTACCAGCAAAGCACAAACAGAACCTCGATATTAACTTTATTGATTCACTTTGCGAGCAGCTTCAAATACAACACCTTCTGAAAAAATCGCCCAGTAGATTATCTGGAGGAGAGCAGCAGCGCGTTGCTATTGCTAGAGCACTGTCACATAAACCAGCGTTAGTGCTGGCAGATGAACCGACTGGTAATTTAGATCCCAGGACATCCGATATTGTTGCTCGTTTGCTTTTTGACTTGTGTAAGGAGACTAAAACAACATTTGTAATTGTTACCCACAGTGCTGAAATTGCGAATATGGCGGACGATAGCTATGACTTGGAAAACTTATGTCTGACAAAACGAATGCATCAAACAACCTAATTAAATATATCCACTGTCTATGATGTTGAGTTCATGATCCTGCTACTGACTTTGCTTTTGAAAACCTACCGCAATACATGGTTTAGCATCATTGTGCTGATTATTGCAATTGCGACAGGCGCAATTGGTTTGTCAACAGTATTAAACTTAAATGAACGTGCGTCACAAGTACAAAACGTAAGGCCATGGTACGACTATACCCAATTTAATCATATCAGCGCGTTGACAGCTAAGAAGCTGACAATCGAGGATTACCGAAACGCAAAGGCAAGTATTGATGCTCCGCTTATTGCGCTTGCCGAAAAAACAATCAGTTTAGAAAAAGTCAGCGCAAACGAAGAAAAGTTACAACTGCAAATGATCGGCGTTGATAGCCTATCTGCGATATCGGCGTTACCATTTTTTGAAGATAATCAGCGTACGCAAGTGAGAGAACTGTCCTCTTCAAGGCTGTTTGGCAACGTGGTCTACATGAACTCTGCGACATTAGATATGCTAGAAATGTCAACAAATAGCTTTTTAAGCGAAATGAAAACGCATAATGACATCGTCGTTGGGGATGACTTACCAAATAATCTAATCCTCGCTGATCTTAGTACGTTTGTTCGCATGGAATTCGGCATGAATGATAGCGCTCAAACTATCAACAAGTCTGACACCTTTTCTTTTGATCAAACCCAAACTGTTACAACAAACGCATTGCCATCCGTTGATATAAGCGATCTTTTGCTCTCCGCAATAATTATTCCTGGCGATATACCTACTGAAGTCACTGCGAACATACGTAATGCCCTGCCAACACATCTGGTTTTGAATGCACCCGACAATCGGTTTGCAGCAACACAGATGAGTGAAAGCTTCCAACTCAATTTGCTTGCACTTGGTTTACTGATGTTTGCGGTATGCATGTTTATTGTCTTAAACGCTGGCAATCTATTGCTACACAAAAGAATGCCAATGCTACTCACACTGCGTCAACTTGGGTTTTCAAGGAACACCATAATTGGCGTTTTGTTTATCGAATTGAGTTTCATCGCGCTAGTTGTATCGGCCTTGGCAAGCATCATCAGTCAGACGATAGACAACAATCTTGCGCAACAGCTGACGCCAATTATTGGGCAAAACGAATTAAAGACACCGCTGTATGTTAGGTTTTTGCAACTTGCCATTGTATGCGTCGCGAGCTCAATCCTCGCATTTGTCCCATCACTAAAAAAACTGAAAACGGATTTAATGGGGTTAACCTCCGAAAGTAACGCTATAAATCGTAACGCCCTACTTATTGGTAGTTTGCTTATCTGTATGATAAGCGTTATTGCATTGTTTTTGGCAAGTGGGTTATCGATTCTCCTCACATCAACTGCAACTTTTATCTTGAGCATCTGTGGTCTATTACTTGTTTTGTTGCCATTGGTAATCAACAGACTCAAAAACGCATTAGCATCAAGCGGCGTTATCGTTTTACTGTCAAGTAGCGCAGCAGATTCATTAACATCCAGAACGTCATTAGCATTCTGCGCTTTTTTTATCGCGGTGACCTGTAACATTGGAATGAATTTGATGGTCGATAGTTTTGAGCAGGCAACGCAAAGGTGGCTCGACCAGCGTCTCATCGCTGATGCGTATATTTATTCAAGTAACGAACTGCAATCTGATAGTTTTTCTAACCAAGAAGGACATACTATTACCGTTATTCCAAGGCTTGAAGACAAGCAAACATATGAAGGCAAACCCATTGATATCTTTAGTTATCCTAATACAAAGCAATACCGCGATGCTCTTGCCTTTCAGGAAGCAAGTAGGGACGCATGGTCATTGTATGAAAATTCTATTGGTATTTTTGTCAATCAGCAGTTTGCAAACATGCATAAGAAATCCATTGGTAATGTCGTTTCACTAATATCACCAGCCAACAAAACTATTTCCGATTACAAAATCGTCGGTATTTTTTATGATTACGGCAATCCGTATGGTCAAGTATTAATGCCGCTTACTGCATTTGATAATAACAGCACTCGGCAAGTTTACGCGCTTCATGCACAACCAAAACTCACCCAATCAAAGATTGACTCGCTCGCAAAAGAAAAAGAGCTGCAAATTTTTTCTGCAGAAAAATTAGTTGCACTTTCGATGAGAGCATTCAATGACACTTTTCTTATTACAAATGTATTGAATCTAGTGACTCTGCTTGTTGCAGCTATCGCGTTGGCGTGCACAATTCTAGTCTTGATGGAGGATACAAGAAGGCAACAGTTCTTACTCAAAAGCTTAGGTTTTTCAAGCGTACAGATTGCAAAGATAAGTCTCAATCAGTATTTGTTGCTCATTATTGTTGGTCTTGCGCTGGCAACGCCGTTTGGGATTTGTGTCAGCTGGATACTGATAAATGTGATAAACCTCAATGCTTTTCAATGGCAATACCCTTTAATCGTTGAACCAATGGTATTAATCAAGATATACGCGTTGAGCGTGATTATTATTCTGTTGTCAATTGCTATTCCAATATTCACGAAAAGCAACCGTCCAATCAGCGCGGAATTAGCATGTATCGATTAATCATAATTACTTTGTGCGTTTTGTGTCTGACTGCGTGCTTAAAACCAATGACGAGCTCACAAAGTGAGCAAGTGCTAACAGCTGATTGGTTAAATGGCGATGGAAAAAATGCAGATCCTAACTATGAGATAAGATTTCCTTACGATCATGGGCCTCATCTGGAATTTGACATTGAATGGTGGTATTTGACGTCAAACCTCGAAGATGAAAATGGAAATCGCTATGGACTGCAGTGGACCTTGTTTAGATTTAGAGATGGTTCGACATACTCGCCATGGATCCAAGGCCAAATATTTATGGGCCATGCGTCATTGCACAGCGATAGTAAGCACTGGTTTAACGAAAAATTTGCCGGTGCTGGACTAGGTAATGCAGGCGTGGACACTGCGCCGCTTCGATATCATATCGATTCTTGGCAGTTAACGGCACTTGAAAACGATAAGCTATTCCCCGCTCTTCTTAACACTATAATTGTAACGCCGACTGGCAACGCCAAAATTACACTTAATTTGAGTGCTGAAAAACCGTTTATACTCCACGGGAAACATGGTTATAGCATAAAGACAGCAAACGCATCGCACGCATCACATTACTACAGTCAGCCCTTTATCGATATGCATGGTACGCTTGTACTAGATGGTATAGAAACTAATGTTACAGGCGTTGGATGGTACGATCACGAATGGAGCTCGCAACTCTCCAGTACTGATACATTGGGTTGGGATTGGTTTTCTGTTCATCTTGACAGCGGCGCTAAGCTTATGCTTTTTCGAATGAGAGTTGGTGAAGAGAACTACATCACGGGGACTTACGTGCACCCAAATGGCGAATCAGACTTGTTAGTGTCAGACCAAATAGAGTTAAGGGCCACTCAGCATTCATCAAGCGATGGACGAGAGTTTCCAAGTGAATGGAACGTAAAAATAGAGAGTCTTACCGTGGATATTAATGTGTCTGCTGAAAAAGTTGACGCATTTAATCCCGGCATTTTCTCATATTACGAGGGACCTATCAGCGTGACTGGCAGCCACACTGGCATCGGCTTTCTAGAGCTGACTGGCTATTGATTCTTTATCTAGTTTTCAATATCCAGATCTAGTGCATCATCCGTATCAACAACGTCATCATCTGGATCAACTTCAGTAATCGCCTTCTTGGACCCATGTATGCTACCCGTCTTTGGCCGGTTTATGCGCTTTTGATACTTAAACCACGCGCGCTCTTCGACGGTTTGCGGTTCTGACGCTCCGTGAATGACGTTTAAATATCTTTCATCTTCGTCATCTTGTGGTGTGTATTTACCATCAGCAAGCGCTGCAAATAGTACACCGTATGCGCCTAATGCTTTGCTTTCAGATATGGTGAAATCACCGGACCGAGAGAATCCATAGGGATAGTTTTTGGGGTCACCGAAAACGCGTTTCAGCAAGTCTTGTTTAGTTAAATCTGGCATGAGCAGGCACTCCAATTAAAAAGTAAACCAACCGTTTATATTCAACTATTTCGACTATTTACGCCTGAAATTTAGTGCTGTCAATATTATTATTATTAAAAATATATGACAGCGACCAAAGTAGCGGTCAAATTTTGAGCGAAAAGAGCGATTATTTCTTTTCAACCCATGCCCAGACCATTTCACATATAACGGGCTCAATACCTTGTGCATCGGTCACTTTGACACTCACGACAACGTCTCCTTTTGGTTCGTTTTGCATCTTTTGAATTTGTTCATCCGTTAACCATGCAACTGCTTGCATATCACCAGCTGCGCGTTTTACATACTTTAAATTCATCGACTTTATAAGGGGAAGTTTTCCTGCGGGTAAGTTAAGTCCAACCACAAAACCCGTCGCTGATTCGGCCATTAACGCCATTGCAGCAGCATGAACCGAACCAATATGATTTTGCACTTTTTTGCGGTTCTTTTGAAAAAACGTAACGCTTTTTAAATCAGTTTGTTGAATTTTAAGTCCGGCCGTACCGACAAATTTAACCTTATACCGGAACAATAATGTGATTAACCTCATTCCAAGCCAAGGTGGGTATTTGAGCATTTTATAAGCAAATCGACGCAGGGGGTTTGTTGTAGCCTTATTTGTAGCCTTTCTTGTATCCATAGCGGAGACTCGTATTATGTAATGACGATAAGCTTAGTCTAATTCTGTTTTTGTGTGCAGAGTATTACGTGAAATGGATAATTGGAGCGGGAAACGAGATTCGAACTCGCGACCCCGACCTTGGCAAGG
>DDLV01000038.1 GCA_002340325.1 Glaciecola sp. UBA2563
GTTTTCGCAGAGCGCCCATGGATTGGGTTTACAGCGACTTTCAAATTACTAATACCTACATTCAAATGAGCGATGCTTTTGCCAGCAACACTTAAACAGCACAGAGCCTCATAAACATTAGAAAAATAATAATAAAACGAATTTGGAATGGCGCGAACATATGGCAACGCGAGATTACGTGCGGCGCGGACAGGCTAGTGGGCCTGTGCGCAAACAAAATAAACGCAATCAAAGTAAGCGAAAAAATAAAGTTACCAAGGAACCTACACCTTGGTTGCGAATGGGCACTGCTATCGCAGTGATTGCCAGTTTTGCTTATGGCCTTTATTGGCTAGAGTCTGAAAAGAGCATTCAATACGACCAAATCGTGGCAAACAGCAATCCAGTGATCACAGAAGAGCAGGCCGAACCCGAAAAGGCCAAGAAACAACAAAAAATACCCGTCATGCGCGAAGAAGAATGGGCATTTATTGATGCGTTACCCGAATATTCTGTCGAAGTTGATGTAGAGGAACTGCCCGAATCAGACAAACTCTATATCATGCAGTGCGGCTCGTTTCGAAAGATTTCTCAAGCAGAATCGCTAAGGGCGAAAATAGCGCTTCAAGGACTAGAGTCTGAAGTTATTGAAAGTAATGGCAGTAACGGTCGCTGGTTTAGAGTTGTGCTTGGTCCGTATGATCGCAAAAGACCTGCTGAAACAGACCGCCATCAACTTAGACGAGGAAATATTCTGCGCTGCAAAATATGGTGATTCACGTCAGCGAAAAGCTGTTCGTTACAAGCGATGCCAATAGCTACAATAATGTTTACATGTAAAAGACGCTTTAACACGTCCCTGTTCGCTCGGGCTCGCGCGTCCATGCGCTCGCACGCTTTTACATGTAAACATATCTCCGCTATAGCTTTATCGCTTGTAACGAACATCTTTTCGTCAGCGGCTTATCGTCTTCTTAAAATAGCGCAAATGTTTCACTAAGATGAGCAGACGCTAAAAACCCCTTGAAATATCAATCAGCGCCCCCCACCTCTATTTCTACATAAAAGTAGTTAGTACAGTCGCCTACTGTAGGAGTATTAAATGACAACGATTGTATCTGTCAGGCGCAATAATCAAGTCGTCGTTGCAGGAGATGGACAAGTATCGCTGGGCAATACAGTGATGAAGGGAAACGCTCGTAAAGTACGTCGTTTGTATAACGAAAAGGTACTTGCAGGTTTTGCAGGTGGAACGGCCGATGCGTTTACGTTGTTTGAGAGGTTTGAAAGCAAACTTGAGATGCATCAGGGACATTTAACCAAAGCCGCCGTGGAATTAGCAAAAGACTGGCGTACTGATCGCATGCTTAGGCGCTTAGAAGCATTACTAGCAGTTGCAGATCATACAGCATCACTCATCATCACGGGAAATGGAGATGTAGTGCAACCTGAACACGATTTGATTGCCATCGGTTCTGGGGGCCCATTTGCTCAAGCTGCTGCAACAGCACTTTTACAAAATACAGAATTAGAGGCTGTTGATATTGCGAGTAAATCCTTGCATATTGCGGGTGATATTTGTGTTTTCACAAATCAAAATCCCACCATTGAGACGCTCGAATATTAGATATATCACGCCAAAAAAACAAAGAGCTTCCACCAAAGTAAAATGGATAATCGAAGAGAGTTAGAGGTAAAAGATTCATGTCTGAAATGACACCAAGAGAAATAGTGCATGCATTAGATAAGCATATAATCGGACAAGATGGCGCTAAGCGCGCAGTGTCTATTGCGTTGAGAAACCGATGGCGTCGTATGCAGTTACAACCAGAACTAAGACAAGAAGTCACGCCAAAGAATATTCTCATGATAGGACCTACTGGCGTCGGTAAAACCGAAATTGCCAGGCGTCTTGCCAAACTTGCCAATGCACCCTTCATAAAAGTCGAAGCGACTAAATTCACAGAAGTTGGCTATGTTGGTAAGGAAGTTGAAACTATCGTACGCGATCTTGCTGATATCGCTGTGAAGATGACAAAAGAGACTGAGTCGGCAAAAGTGCGCTTTAGAGCAGAAGAAGCAGCTGAAGAAAGAATTCTTGATATCTTAATACCTCCTGCAAAAGACATGTTTGGTGAAGCAGAATCTAAACCAGAAAATGAAAGAGGCGCTAGACAGAGTTTCCGTAAAAAACTACGCGAAGGCAAACTCGATGATACCGAAATAGAAATTGATATTGCGCTGCCTCAAGTTGGCGTTGAAATAATGGCACCTCCCGGCATGGAAGAGATGACAAATCAATTGCAAAGTATGTTTCAAAACCTCTCAGGTGACAAAAAGAAAAACAAGAAGCTCAAAATCAAAGACGCTTTTAAATTACTGGTAGAGGAAGAATCCTCGAAACTTCTCAATCACGAAGATCTAAAAGAAAAAGCGATTGAATCACTTGAACAAAACGGCATCGTATTCATTGATGAAGTAGATAAGATATGCAAACGTGAGGGTGCAAGCGGTGCTGATGTTAGCCGCGAAGGGGTCCAGCGCGATTTGTTGCCGCTTGTCGAAGGTTCGACGGTTTCGACTAAACACGGTATGGTTAAAACGGATCACATCCTTTTTATTGCTTCTGGTGCTTTTCAAATGTCCAAACCCTCAGATTTGATACCAGAACTACAGGGAAGATTACCGATTCGGGTAGAATTATCCGCGCTTACCGTTGATGATTTTGTTCGCATCCTCACAGAGCCCAATGCGTCATTGACAGAACAGTATAGAGCGCTATTAAATACGGAAGGTGTTCACATTTCTTTTGATGACTCCGGTATCAAGCGAATAGCTGAAGCTGCATGGCAGGTAAACGAAAAAACCGAAAACATTGGCGCAAGAAGGTTGCATACCGTGATGGAACGGCTGATGGAGGAGATAAGTTTTGACGCATCTGAAAAAGACGGCGAAAGCATCGTTATAGATGCGGATTATGTCAACAAACATCTGGAAGCACTTGTCGAAAACGAAGATCTTTCTCGATTTATTTTATAGGTAGACTCGATTTAGCCTCGTCATCGTGATGTAAGTCAAATGCTGTTCGTTTATGCGACAAAGCGCCTAGCGTAGGGATGTTGATTTTTAAAAGTGTGCTCGCGCATGGATGCGCGAGCCCAAGCGTCCATGGATGGTACAAAGCGACTTTTAAAAATTAACATGCCGCAGCTAGAAAGCCTAGCTTAAACGAACGGCATTAAATGGAAACCACGATCTCTTTGCAAGGAATGACGTTCTTTTGTAGGGTAGTGTGATAAGAGACCCTGATTTCATCAGGGTGACGGCGATAAATGCAACATAACCGCAAAATTATTGTCTATATTTAACCCTATACGTGTCCCTTGCTAATATAAATAATAAAAAAGTTAACACATCCGTGTGCCGTATTCTGCTTCCTTGCAGATATATACATAGTATCTAAAACACTTTGGGATAAATACTGGTCAATGCGCCAGTTCTTTTTCTTTCACATTATTGTGCCATTTGGCTAATTGATGGGTAAAATCATATTCGTGCACGTTGTTTGTAAAAATTCGATAAAGCTTGTCAAATGCATAGCGATGATGCTTGTATTTGCGTGTTTTTCGAGTAATGCAGACGATAATCGGTTTTCAATAAGTGGGTTAGACAATAGCGACATTGAGAACAACGTAAATCTCTACTTGCGTCAGCTACCAGAGTTCGACGTGAATTCAAATGCTGAACTTTACTCAAACAGCGTAAAAGCAAAAGTTGAGACGGCGCTGCAGGCATTCTCCTACTATAACGCTTCAATAGTTGTCACACCGTTAGCCTCTGATAACAACGATAATAGTGAAAATATCGACATTGGTTGGTCTATCGATATCTCGCTTAATCAAGCGACAAAAGTTAACAGAGTGGTTCTAGTCAATGATTTAGCAAACATACAAGCGGATGCAGTTCCTGAAGATATATTGGCAGTTTTAAGGGAGATTGAAGCTTTTAGCGGCGAAGTACTTGAGCATGATAAATATGAAAGTGCCAAAAGTAGGCTGAGAGCACTTGCACTTTTTTACGGTTTCTTTGACTTTTCCTTTCCGCTGCACAAGCTCGCTATTACGCCAAACGCGGAAAATACGGGTTCAGACGCACTCATTCACTGGATTTTCTTTTTTGGCAACCGGTATAAGTTTGGAGATGTTGAGTATTTAGAATTTACCGACGCTAAACCCTTGGTGACCGACGTTAAAACGTTCGAAAAAGGCGAATTTTTTGAACAGAGCCAAATCAGTAATTTCTCTATTGATTTACAAAGCACCAATTATTTCGAACGAGCCATTGCCAGAGCAAATGCCGAAAAATCAGAAGGCTTCTTTGTACCTATTGAAGTGATTTTAACGCCTAAACCCAGAGATAAATTCAATTTTGGCGTGGGTGTCTCAACCGATACTGGACCGCGCTTCACCGCAGAATGGCGAAGGCCATGGGTGAATCTGGCAGGGCATTCCATCACAAGTAATTTATTTATTTCAAGGCCTCAACAAAGCGTTGAATTTGGTTATCGAATACCCAAAGGTAACCCGCTTAAAGACTTCATAGACATCCAGTTAGGTTATAAGCTGGTGGATGAAAACCAGACGCAAAGTGACACGTTTAGCCTTGCATTACTCAGACAATATGGTGCGAAAAACCCAGATGATTGGGATTTTATCCCCTTTGTTCGATTCAGTCAGGAGGGGTTTGAGCAGGGTATTGAAGCACCAAGGGTCACGACCCGCCTGTTAACGCCTGGCGTCACCTACAGTCGAATAAGGAAACGAGGCGACTTGTTTGTGACATGGGGTGATCGTCAACAGATTACGCTGTCTGGCGGATCAAAAGCGCTTGTGTCTGATATTGATGTAGCAAAGATTCATTATCAAACCAAATGGATAAGAGAGTCTGGAAAACATCGATTGATTCTGCGCGCCGAAGCGGGTGCAATTGCTACGGATGATTTTGATAGATTGCCCTCAAGTGAACGATTTTTCGCAGGAGGTGACCAAAGCATTCGAGGGTTCGGCTTGAATGAGATTTCTGACGTTAATGTGCAAACCAATCTTGATGGTGACACTGAGTTTGAGCTGGTGGGTGGACGCTATCTCGGCGTTGGCAGTGTTGAATACGTCTATGGTGTTACGGACAGCTTTCAAGGCGCGGTATTTGTTGATGCTGGAAGTGCAAGTGATGAGTTTGCCAAGGATCTAGCGCACGGATACGGCTTGGGAGTGCATTGGTTGTCGCCTATCGGTAGAGTCAGACTTTACATTGCTAGAGGGGAAAGTGAGATAGAGAATACATACCGCATCCACCTCAACATAGGTCCTGGCCTATGAATATGTCGATCTCACCGTTTACTAGGTTCACGGCGAAGCTTTTTTTGTTCTTTGTTGGAATACTTCTTTTAATAACACTTTTGTTACCCACGCAGGTGGGGGTGAAAACTATCCTTAAGGTTGCGGAAAACTTTATCGATATCGAGTACGCTGGCGTAAACGGCAGTTTGTATTCAACACTCTCAATCGAGCGACTTTTGATTGCATACCAAGATGGTGATGTTGAGATTGATAACCTGAGTATAGACTTGTCGCTTTTCAGGCTTTTTGACCTCGATATGCACATCAATAGAGCCAGCGTTGACACACTGGTTGTGAATCAACGCAGTGAAAGTAAAACAGAAGAAAACAAGGATACGTCAAGCGCCTACTTTGTGTCACCTACTGATATCGGTATTGAGCAGTTCGATGTTAGCAACTTTACCTTCATACAAAATAATGTACGGAAATTGTCTTTCACATCACTCAGCGTAAATACATTAGCGTTAGAAGAAAGCAATTTGCGTGTGAATGATATTTCATTTGGGACAATTACCGTTTTCAGCACAGAGGAAGAAGCTGAAGAAAAATCACCGAAAGACTTTGAAAATCGTATGCAGGATTGGTTGACTATGCTTGAACAGCCACCTTCAATACAGCTACCCAACGTATTCATCCCACTAAATATTCAACTTGATCGACTTTTCGTAGGCAGTGTTGTGCAAACCAAATCGCAAACACCTCAGCAATTCACACAACAACCGACTTCAAATGCAGACTCCAAATCGCTGATGAGCGAGCTATTAGTTTCAGTCAACATCGACCAGCAAGTGGTTACGTTATCACTTTCATCGTTTGCAAATGCATTGCTGACAGGCACGCAGGTAGAGTTGGATGGCTCCGTTGATTTGTCCCAAAACTATGCCCATAGACTGAGCCTTTTGCTTGTGCACAATCAACAGTTTTTAAAAGGCAGATTTGAAGGTGACGTGTATAAACAGCAGACTGTTCTTGAAGACGGCCAGAACACACTGGTAGATATTAACATTGAAGCTGAACTTGATAGCCAAGATTTTCCATTGGATATTGACCTTAAAGCAAATGATGTGAGTTCGATATTTCGATTCTTAAACATTGACCTGCCCAACGCAAAGATACAATCCCTTGCAATGACATTAAATGGTGATTGGCGTACAGGTTTTATTGTCATATCTGATGGCCAGTTAACATATGCTAATTCAGCACTCAACCAGAGCGTTAGCCGGCTTGCGGAGATTGCTGGCAAGATGGTGTTAAAGCCATCGGAGTATGAAATTCAAATTGATGATTATTCTATTTCGGGGGAAGTTGGGAGACTCACTATCAATGGTGGTTCTGCACTCACAACTGCAACACAAGATACGCAGTGGACTAGCCAATACAGTTTAAATATCGATAATTTTCAAGCGAATAAACTTCATCAAGCATTACCAGATTTAATCTCTGGCACGCTTAACCTCGCATCCGACATCAAAATAAATAGCGCATCCGGGACGCTTTCCTGTCAAAACATCAATGTAGTTATAGTTTCACACAAACCAGTCCTCCAAGAACCTGCCTCAAAGCAACTGGCCTCCAAACAACTAGCTGTAGACTGCGCGCTTACGCTTGCTGAAACGGGTAAATTGCAGGTAGATAATGTGTCCGTTTCACTTGGAGAAAACACCTTAAAAAGTGAAGGTCATATCACATTTCCTGAGTCAGCATTATGGAAATACTCTGAACAATGGCATGCGCAAACGGAATTGGCACTCGATATTGATACTTCAGCAACTAATCTGTCGCAAATTATCGAAGGCTTGGAAGGTGGCGCAGAGCTAACAACAGAAATAGACGGACAACTGCTAGAGCCTGACCTAGTGCTTAGGGCAACTGCAGAGGATATCGATTATAACGATATGTCAGTAAGACAATTGCGTGTTGACGCAAACACCAGCGGGACAAATAACTGGCAAGGCTCGTTGTCGTTAAACGCCAAAGACGTGTCTATAAACAACCAAGTCGTGCAATCAACAATTGTTAGTCTAGATGGAGACATTGACAAACAAAATCTGAAGATTGATGTGATAGGAGAGGATTGGGCAACCAATCAACATATCAAAGCAACGCTTTTGGATATCGAATCTTTGCATTGGGAAGGAATGTGGGAAGAGGGCGTCGTTAAGTATAACGACTATGCACTAAACAAAGAGAACGACACAGCATTTTCCATTAATCTCAAGGAAAAACTGGCAAGCCTTGCATCGCACTGTTGGAACGAAGCAAAAGCGGATGCTGAAATATGTGCCAACACGCTTGAATTCAAAGAAGATAAATTAAATTTCGATACGACGGTATTTGTGAATGTTGGTGTTTTACTGCACGAATTTGAACCAGAGCTCTTTCGAGCCGGTAGCGAGCTTTCACTTACATCGACAGTCAAAGGGCAACATGCAATGCAGGATGGCATCAAGTTAGCCAGTGCTAATCTTATGCAAGGGACACTTCTAACCGCGAATCACACCTTGGACGTTTCGGCCATTGTCGCGAATATTAATGCCACTCAAAACGAAATCAACACGGTCATGTACGCAGGCACTGAAGAAACCGGAAGAGTCGGCTTGTCATCAAAGCTTAAATTGACCCAAGGGGCATATCAACATTCTGGAAATTTATCTATCAATGACCTGCAATTGTCACTTTTACAGCGCTTTGCGCCCGCCATTAATCGACTGCAGGGCGTTATTAACGCGGGGATAAAGTTTGAAGGAGACATAGCCAAACCTGAATTGTTTGGAGATGCCGTCATTAAAGATGGGGCCCTGACACTCGATGCGTATACATATCCGTTAACAGAGTTCGCGCAGAATATTGTATTTGAGTCAAAAACTGCAAAGACTGAGGGTAGCTTTAAATTGGGCGATGGCGCGGCTGACTTTTCTGCACAAATTGATTTTGATTCAAATTTGGCAGTAACAGGTGATATCAATGGTAGAGGATTGGAGATTGCTTATCAGAACTTTGATTTAACAACGAGCCCACGTATCGATTTTGCGATGTCACCTGAACTCATTGATGTGGATGGAAAAATCGTTATTGATGCCACAACAATCAAAATTGATAGCCTACCAGAATCACTTAAGTCTCCATCATCAGACGTCATTGTGATCGGCCAGAAGCCGCCAGAGCCTTTGTTGCCAATTGCCTTAGATATAAATCTCAATGTATTAGTTGATCCAACAGAAAAGGAAACGATTCAGATAGATGCGATGGGTTTGAGGGCCAGTCTTAGTGGTGATCTGGACTTGAAGGTGATTCAGGAGCCTGGCAGTGAAGAAAATACTTACCAACCTATGCAGACATTTTTAAACGGCTATGTAAATGTGTTAACAGGCTCCTACAACGCCTGGGGACAAGCATTGCAAATCCAAAGCGGAAGCATTTATTTTAACGGTGAGCCATCATTGCCGCAGTTTGACATAAGTGCCATTCGAAACCCGCTGAATGTGGAAGGCGATGTCACAGTAGGTATAAGGGCAACTGGCAATCCTATTCTTCCAAAAATTGAGCTGTTTTCAGACCCCGTTATGGAACAAGCAAGACAGATTTCTTATTTGCTCCGAGGCCAAGATTTAAGCGGTGGTTCCGAGGGCACGCTTAATACAAGCCTTATCAATATTTTGGTAGGCTTTGGTGTTGGTCGGAATGAAAACCGAGTCGCATCGTTGGGCAAAGCGCTTGGCTTTGACTCGCTGAACGTACAGGCCGCCGGTCAGGGTGACTCGACGCAGGTTCAGGTCACAGGTCGGATCGCAGATGACTTGCAAATTACCTATGCTGTTGGTGTTTTTGATGCTGCAAGTGAAGTGATTCTAAAATATCAATTGCTACCTCAACTATACATAGAAGCAACGAGTGGTATTAACAATGCACTGGATATGTTTTATGAATTCAGTCGCGGCACGATGGTATCCGAGGTACCAGTCAATGAATAACTGACGTAAACGACTTTTGTAGAGTTTATGGGGAATATGCCAATTTTTAAAGTCGCTATAAACCCATCTATGGGCGCTCTGCAAATTTAGTTCGCGCTGTGCAACAGATGAATTTGAAGCTTTAAAAATTGGCATGTTCCCCATAAACCCCCATATATCCGAGTTAAACATTCGAACAATAAATTAAAAGCGCTTTAAAAGATCCATATAAATCAAATCAATGAGTTCACTGGCATTTTCTTTTACGTTGTCCAAATTGCTTAAAAATACAATACAAAGGTCCATTTGAGGGTCGATGAGTAAAACAAAATTGTCAGCAATGTACCCAAAGGCAGCATCACTTGATTTGTAACCAAACAAAGGGTTTTCATCAGGTTTCATGTATTTGAAAGTATTTGTTTGCCATCCCAATGCTTGTTGGTTGTTTTGATCATTTGGGCTGACAAACTGTTTAAACGTGTTGTGGTCAAAAATCCCAGTAAAACCATACCCACCTTTATTAAGCAACAGCTGCGCGACAGTGGCGACATCGTTTGCCGTTGAATCTACTTGATGCAAAAGGAGTGGCTGCTTCGCGGCAACACTAGAGTTTTCGGTTTGCTGGTTTATAACCTTATTTACGACTGACTCTCCGTTGTCAGCGTGATTACTATAGATTTGCGCATCTAATCCGAGAGGTCGATAAATATGCGTTTCTACATACTCTTTAACAGATGTATTACTCACCCGTTCGATAATGTAAGCCAATAAAATATGATTTATTTCACTTGGTGAGCTGATATCTGATTTGGCGGCTGGGATCCTGTTCAGCACCAAATCGTTAATAAACGCTTTGTCGCGCATCATTTGAGCAATTTCTTGCGGTTCAAACCCAAGATAGTCTGCAAGATGCGTTTCGTAACCGCTTGTATGCATTAAAAGATCTTGCACGGTTATTAAGTCCCTACCTTGACCACGATAATTCGGCAAGTAGGTATACACGGGTTTTGTCAGCTGAATTTTGCCTTGAGCGACTAGATGCATTACAGACAGCGTTGTCGATAACACATGAGAGCTGCTCCCCAGTGTATATGGATGGGAGCTGTTTTCTTGTTTAGAGCCAAAAGAGTTTTGCGATAAAACGTTTCCTTTTTGCAGCACAAACAATTCGGCATGACGCTGCGTGAGACTTGCTTGTGTTTGTTCACCCTGCGTTTGACCGATTAATGATGTTATAAATGCGTCTGCGCTGGCAAATATACTGGCTGACGAATTTGAATCCCCATAAGAAATCGTTGGATAGTTCACTTGGATAAAGACGCTCGCATCGTCATCATCAAAGTTATCAACCGTAAGGCTATTTAACCCGTGCCGTGTCCTTTTGCTGATTGAATATGTAGCAGGTTCTTGCGTAAATGAATCCTTCAGATTGAGTTTTGCACCATTTATGTAAACGTCGGCACGCGTTGGCGTAGTTGCACTAATTGTTATCTCGCCGGTATTAGCATAGGTAAAAAAACTCGTCTTATTTTGGTCTGGTGAAAACCAGCGATCGATTTGACCGTTAGCAACAAAAACAGGTGGTTTTGGCTGCGCGTGCTCATTTTCATAGCGGAACAACAGATTATCGAGTTTTGCTGGAAAGTACTTTTCAATCAATGCAAAAATAGCGGCTGATGTGCTGCTATCGTTTCGACCATTGACCTGCCAAGGTAAAAAATGCATCTGAAATGCAGAAATGACATCAATTGTTTGTTGGTCCATGACACCGGTTTGAGTGATCCCATATCCGTAGGCGTGAAAAGCCTCTTGTAACAGTCCAATAGTAATAGGCTTGTCAGAAAATTGCTGCCAATATGACGCTAAAGTCTGTTGGTCATACCAAGCACCAATCCCTTCTTCGTATAGTTGAAACCAAGGGAAACGTGGGCCAGGGTCGTTTTTCCGTGACGGTGCGATGTCTGAATGTGCAATAACCGCTGTTGGTTCAATGTCGGGATTTCTTTCAAGGATCCCTTTGGTGAGTTCTATCAAAAGCGAAATTTGTTTGGGGTCGAAATCAGGAAAAACACAAAGGCGATTTTTGCCATGTTCAGGCTTGAGTAATGCGTCTTGTTTATGCTCACATTTGGGCACATTGACGATTTCAATGCCTATTGATGTGTCGTTAAGCCCAGTTCTCCCTTGCCAGTAGCTCACGCCTGCATGCCAAGCACGCTCATTTTCATCCACCAGCTGAAGGATCTTGAGTTCATCATAAGGATAGCTAGGATCGTTAGATTCGGGCAGCAGGTAATGTGAACTCAAGCCGTCTTTATCCACCAATGCTCTCACCGACGCAGCGTAATCTATTGCTGTGTAATGCATGATGATAGATTTCACTCGAAAGTTACTGTTATTTGAGCGAAGTTGCTCGTAAGTGCTTGACGTACAACCTGCCAGTAAAGTGAATAAAAACGCGAAGATCAAGCCTTGTTTCATTGAGTCAATTGTCCAATATTTGTGGAAAAAATATACAACGTTAAGGTATTGCACACGCAATTACATGTGCATAGCAGGCCCTTAATATAGCAAAAAATACTTCTTTCGTTGAACGATCCTAATCAAGCATAATCAGCTGCCCGTTTAATACTGCGGCGACGACCGAGTCACCTTTGCGCATTAAAAAATAGGCAGGTGCATTTAGAACCAGCGCATTTTCATTGGCAGATATCGGTTGATTGTAAAAAAGCGTATAGCTCGATTGGTTATCTAAAAGTGCATTTTCGCCTTGGAATTGAATGACGCCCTGTTGTAGCCAGTCTCTTAAGCTATCATCTGTAATTTTGGTGTAGCTTGAAAGTTGATGCACTTTTCCAGCGTCAAACGTTAGCGCAGAGGCATCAAAAGAGGATAAACCCGCCATCGTTGACAGGTCGCCAACGGCATCAATGTAAAATTGATTACACCATCTGGTTTTCTGCTTGATGCTAATAGACGCTTGATAAGACGTTTCGCCGATAAAATGCAGGTTGTTAATGAGCAAGCTCGATACCGTTTTAGCTTTGTTTTCAGGAATCGCAAAATACGCGTCAATTTCGCTTGTCATTTCTTCTTGCAATGCCAACGAAGGATAGTGCTCTATCGTTTGATGTATTGCGATTAGGTTCATTTTGCGTGCGATTTGTCTGTTTGGGTCGTTAGGAGCAGCACCTGATTCAACAAGTATCGTGCTTGCGCCAAGACTTGCGAAACTATCGCCAAAAGATCGGGGTGAAAAGGTGTCGTCGTATCTACCAATACAATTGGGTATGTGCGTCGATATAGCATCTACCATTTTTGCGACCAATCCAATTGCAATTGTTCTCGCAGGCGTAATGGACTTTTCGACATCGGTAGTTGGCGCAAGAAATGCCATTGTCGATGGATATCCCGTTTTACCAACCTGATAATAAGGGCACTGATCGTGGAGATTTAAGCCAATGTCCGGTTGAATTTCATCAAATGTTTTCCGCAACAGCTTTGCTTCAGGGCTTTGCAATGCAATAGCATCTCTATTGATATCAATAGACTGCGCGTTGTGCCGTGTGCAGCGTTCTGCACCATCGGGATTGACCATAGGCATAATGTAGATGGTGTATGTTCTATACCAATTTGGGAATGATTCCAATGACGAAATCAGGTCAAATACGCTCGCCGTTGCAGTGGCTTCGTCACCGTGCATTTGAGTCCACATAAACAGTTTTGTTTTGCCGCCTCCCATCGTCATAAGATATATAGGGCGGCCTTCAAACGACGTTCCTTTCTGTTCAACTTCAACATAAGGCAGAGTTTCGGCATCTTGAATAAGGGGAAGTATGTCAGCGAGTCTTAAGTGCGGCTTGTTTAACTGTTTAAGTAATTCTTCCATTGAAAAGCTAGGTCAAATATTCTTTAGGCGCATAATGTAACATATTGAATTGAATTTAGTTATCACAGAACTATTAAATTGCTGTCTAGACGGCTGAAAATTTTGAAGAACTTTCTAAAGTATCATTTGCTATCGGCGTTTAATAAGGCTATGTTCGCGTTAATTGTTGTTTCTCAGATAAATGTATGAAAATCAGTTAATTACAAAAGCTAGGGGTTTGAAAGCCTAAAAATCATCTGCTGCACAGCGCGAACTAATTTTCGGAGCGCCCATGGAAGGGTTTACAGCGACTTTCAAACCCCTAGCTTTTGTAATTGAATGCGCGGAGTATATTCAAACAACAATTAACGGGTACATAGCCTTTAATAAATAAGAACCACGCCTCTACTTATTGGCCCCCATAAAATTGAACAATTTGCGAAGCGTTATTCACCCGTCTATGCTTTTTTGCGAATTCAGATGGAAGTTAAACCGAAACTATAACCAAACGGGTGTTATAAACATGAAAATGACTTTGCTAAATAAAACCTTTGTCTCTGCCTTATTTGTCTCCCTCGCATTCGTTTTTTCTGTTCAAAACGTTGCGGCATACGATAGTGCAAAGCAAGGTATATCTATTGAACGTTTGAATTCGATGACACAGAGAATGCAAACGTTTATTGATGATGGAAGATTGGTGGGTATGTCAACGATGGTGGCGAGAAACGGTGAGATTGTGCACTTTTCCCAGCAAGGTCTACGTGATAGAGAAAACAACCTGCCAATGACCGACGATACGGTTTTTCGCATTTATTCTATGACAAAACCGATTACAGCGGTTGCTGCGCTCACGCTTTGGGAGCAAGGCAAATTTCAGATGCATGATCCAATCGCAAAGTACATTCCCGAATTCGCCGATCTAAAAGTTTATGTCAGTGGCGAGGGAGATGGAATGATCGTAGAGGATGCCAAACAATCCATCCGCATAATCGATCTATTCCTTCACACCGCTGGATTTTCTTATGGCTTTACAGATAGTGAACTCGACAAACGCTATCAACAATCGTTTCAAACAATGCAGGCAATGGCAACGGACGAGATTATCGCCGAACTTGCATCGCTACCATTAAATCATCAACCCGGCACTCAGTGGCACTATGGCGTAAATACGGATGTCATAGGGTTTTTAGTTGAACGTATCACGGGTAAAAAGCTTGGAGATTACATGCAAGAGGTTATTTTTGAGCCTCTAGGTATGCTGGATACGGGTTTCTTTGTTCGTCCTGAAAATCTTAAACGGTTTGCGGAAGTATATGGGCCGGGTGAGAAAGGTGAGACAGCATTAATGACAGCAGAGCCATTGGGTGATTTTTTAACCGATCCTGTTTCGCATAATGGCGGTGGTGGCCTGGTATCCACCATGCAAGATTATTTTGTTTTCGCGCAGATGCTGCTCAATAAAGGCGAATTTAATGGCGTTAGAATACTTGGAAAGAAAACGGTAGAGTATATGACATCCAATCACCTAGCTGGTAATTTAGTTCCTTTCTCACCGACAGAACCTGGCATGGGGCACGGACTCGCAATGAGCGTTGTCGTTGATACAACGGGGATGAAAAATTTGGGATCTGTCGGTACGTATGGATGGGCTGGGGCAGCTTCTACCATGTTTAGAATCGACCCTGAAGAACAACTCATTATCATCGCTATGACACAGTTTATTCCATCAGGATTTCATCCCTACCAGGATGACTTCAATAATACTGTGTATCAAGCAATTGTTAAGTGATTAGGGCGTGCGGCTCAAATAATGAATAAAGATCAACACGCCCCAATGGCAAGGTCTGTCATTTCTTTTGAAAAGCCACTAAGTTTGTTGTGATTTGGCGCCCATCCGCGTAAAAATCGCTCAAAATCTGCCCAGCAAAACGGATATAGATGAAGCCACTCATCAACAATGCTTTTTGTCACATGGCCCTTATTCAATGTCGTCATTGCGCGTTCAAACTGCGTAAAATAATACTCTTTGAGCTCGCTTTCACGCAGCGCTAACTCATTCCCGTAATAACAACTGCCAATTAGATAACAAAGGTCTCTTACGCCAATCCCACGTCCTGTATACTGAAAATCAACTGCTGCCACGCGATGGTTTTTGACATCAAAACAAAAATTAGCCAGTTTTGCATCCCCATGAAGAAGCGTTTTGTATTTTGCATCGTTGAGCTTTTGGTCTATTGCAAAAGCATGCTGCTTCAGCGTGTCGTCTGGCATAGCGTCAAATTCGTCTAGCCGAGTTTGTAAGTGCCAATAAGTGCCGGTCTTCCAGAGATTTTCTGTACTGACGTCAATGAAACTAGCATGAAAATAAGCCAACCAATCAATACACTCTTTTACCTTTTCAATCGGCGCAAGTGTGTATCTTTTGTCGAATCCGGCAGCATCTAAGTCTTCCATTAAAAGCCATATGAGCGCTGGGTCCGACTCAGACGGGAAACAATGACTTGTTATATGTTTGGGGCAGTAACAGTGTTCACTGCAATTGCGTGCAAAGTCTTTGTAAAACCGTTGTTCATTAATATATGAACTGATCTTGCGTGCATTAGATGTTTGTCCCGACCATCCTCGAGGGTGGTCACGGAGGTTGTCTAGGACAGGTAGCTCAACCCATTTTAAGATTATTGGATGCGTTTCATCGATAATATATCGAGAGATTTCACCGTAATTGCTCCATAATGATTGCACTTTTGCAATTTTTTTGGCGCTTTGATTAGGAAATTCAGCGTTAATGATTGAGAGTGCGTTTGGCCGAGACATGTCATCCTAGTGACAGTTGAATAAATTAATTTGTTGAATAGCAAAATTATAGCAAAAGGACACGCTTGTACATTTTATATCACACAAGTGTGATGTATCTTGATTTCTGGATAAAGCATTACCGCAAAAATAGAGGATCACCGATATTAACAATCAAAATATCAACCTGAAGATTGAACTGGGAACACTCTTTGTTTTTATACCTTTATGTCTGGCAATTCAGATCCCGGTTTTTGTTAAAGTCATCATAGTACTTTTGGGGCTCGCATACTGCGTCAACATGAGCAGAAAAATGGGACTTCTTTCAAATGATATTTTATTAAAAATTCCGTCACACCATGCAACGTTGGCTTCTAACAAGAATATGTTAGTGAGAATATCAAGTTTTATCTTGGTTTCGACAATAGCAATGGCAGTTTTTTATCCTGAAAGACTGTTCTATGTTGTAATGAACAAGCCGTTGCTTTGGATAGGTATATGTCTCTTCTATTCGGTGTTTAGTGTCTATCCTCAGGAGTTTCTATATCGGACGTATTTCTTTGCGCGATATCGAGTGTTAATCAAGAATGAGCGATGGTTTGCCTTGGTTAATGCGACACTTTTTAGTTTTGCTCATGTAATGTTTGGAAACACACTGGTGTACGTATTGACGTTCGTTGGCGGGTTGCTATTTGCGTATACCTATTCCAAAAGTAACAGTCTCATCTTGGTTAGTATAGAACATAGTGCCTATGGCATTTGGCTATACACGCTTGGTATCGGGCATTTATTGGCGTTTCCTGGTTGATACCACGTTCATAAGATTCTTTGCGTATTCTTCGGGACTGAAAATCAGCGGCATTTCAACGATTTTTGCGCCGTCGGTGTCAAGGACAATAATGCGAGGAAAACCTTGGATATTATGTTTTTCAGCAAATTCAACACCAGCGTCAGAGTCATATTCAAGTCGTACGTATACAAAATTTTCATTTATGGCGTCTGCGACACGCTTATCGGCAAACACTTCTTGGTCCAAACGACGACAAGTTGGACACCAAATTGCGGAATAGTCAGCAAGTATCAATTTGCCATTTTTGCTGGCGGCATCGAGGCCTTCCTGCATTGTGTGCATTGGAAAATGCAGCGCCTCGAGAGCTTCTTCACCCATATTCGTTTGCACGAACCGGTAGCCGAAAAAGCCAAGTGCGATTAATGCTAACAATGCAATTAGTAAAACTAAAGTTTTCATTGTGATATTTTTATGAGCTCTTTAGTGTTTAAGTGTTGCTGATATGAATTCACATTTGATTATAGGTATTCGCAATTTGAAAGTCGCTGTAAACCCAATCCCTGGGCGCTCTGCGAATTCATCCATGAATTCGAAGCTTTCAAATTGCGAATACCTACAATCAACTGAAAATCAACACCTTAGAAACTAAGCAACAGTTAAACAGAACTTTTCCAGTGTGTAATGATATATGAACTTATAGACCTAGATTCTTCCAATTAAATTTCTTTGACGTGTTGTTCATATTTTGCTTGCGTCAATCGCTGAAGATATCGCAGAAGGCCCTTGCTACCATTTCCTCAACACTTCAGCATAGAGACTTTCGTCAAGAGCGCTCGGACTATTTTGTATTGAATTCATAATTTCCTCATAACCCTCGCCCTCACGCAATGCAGCTATTCCGTCGTTAAAACGCTCGAGAATATCATCAGCGTTTTCAATGGCTGGGTTCAGCGCTAATTTAACGCCTACGGTCAAAATTGGTTCGTTTGAGATAAAAAGCGGTGGCTTTCCGATCGAATTGAGTAATTTATTAAACTCTTCGATCATTGCTTTATCAGCCAAAATATAATCTACTCTGCGTTCTTCCAGCTGTTGTATATTTTCGACGAAACTATCTCGGCGCGCCCATTTTACCGCCCGTTCACTTCTAAGTTGGTCAGTGTTTGCAAATCGTTTTTCGATACCAACGCGTTCATTTCTGAGCTGGTCAAACCGGATAATATCAACGGAAGCCGGTGTGCGTGACACCATATGAAGATGAATTTCTGCATAGACATCGCTGTAAACGTATCTGGCACGTTCGTTGTTAAGCGTATAATGATCGATATAGCCGTTAAATCTGCCGCTCACTAAACCAGAACCAGACCATGCTTGTGTGGTTGAAGTTATGTTTAATTCTGTGTCTGGCAATGCACGCGTGACGAGTTCTATTAGCTTGGCCGGTTTGTTCCTGTCGTCGATAAGTGTCTCTACTTGGTTACCGACTAAATTGAGCTCAGCGCTTACTGAGAAGACAATTAACACCGAACCTACCACTAAAAAAGCCAGTTTATTCATCATTTTGCACATTTTATCTTTGCTGATCTCACGAGTTATAACGAGTTCTTTTTTAAACGAAAATTTGCCAAGAATGGTTTACATTTTGCGGCCATCCAAGACTATTGGCGCAATTCCATTTTCGTTGTCTATAGTGTCATTTAACAGAATATAGCAACGGTGACTAAAACTCGCCAACGAAGGGATGCGAATAGCGGATTTTCGTACACCGAATCACACTAAACAGAAGGTTGGTCGGAAAATAATGGCGTTGTCAGTTCAAAAAATAAACAAAGTTCAACAGCCCCTAGATAAATGCAAAAGCATCGCCGTATAATTGGTCCCTAGGTAGGCCTTTGGCAGTGAACTCATCTCTAATCACGGATGCCATGACAAAACGACCGGCAACATACACTTCAACATCGTTGAAATTATCAATATCACCTAGTACCGCCTGATGAACTAAGCCTGTGCGGCCATTCCAGCCTTGCAGATTTTTAGATGAGGCATTTTCAACAACCGGGACGTAAGTAAAATGCGGATGTCCTTCATCTAGCAATAATAATTCTTCGTTTTCATACAAGTCTTCAGCATTTTTTGCGCCCCAATATAGCGTGATTTTTCGCTTGGGTTGATTCTTAAGTGCATGCAATAAGATTGAGCGAGTGTATGAGTATCCAGTCCCACCAGCGATCAAGACAGCGTGGCGTTCGTTGTCGCGCAAAAATGCATCCCCAATGCCCACTTCAAGCTGTAAATTACGTTCTTCTCGAACCTTGGTTATCACTTCATAAGCATAGGGGTTATCAGGGCTTGCACCGATATGTAGTTCAATTTCATTTTGTTGTTCAGGAGGACTTGCTATGGAGAAAGGACGCTTGTCTTCTTCTCCCATTACAATTTGTAGATACTGTCCAGCCTCAAAATCGATTGGTCTTATTGGTTTTAACAGTACGCGAAAGACATAAGAGGATAGCGATGAAATTTCCTTTATGTCTGCTTGGATTTGCTGCATGTAGTACCCTGGTGTGCTCTTTCGAATTACGCATCGCAATCGTTACGAGGTTTGTTATCAAAATTGAGGATTCAAGCGCAATATACCTTATTTATATTTACAATCAAGTAGGTCTTAAGCCCTATGTCTTTTCATCATCGAGACCAAGTTGTGTCCACAAATCATCAACGCGTTTCTTGACATCGCTATCCATGACGATTGGCGTCCCCCATTCTCGATCAGTTTCGCCAGGCATTTTGTTAGTAGCATCCATACCCATTTTAGAACCGAGCCCTGAAACGGGTGACGCGAAATCGAGATAGTCTATTGGTGTGTTTTCAATCATAACGGTATCTCTGGCTGGATCCATGCGTGTAGTGATAGCCCATATAACATCCTGCCAGTTCCTTGCATCCACGTCATCATCACAGACAACGACAAATTTCGTGTACATAAACTGGCGTAGGAATGACCAAACACCCATCATTACACGCTTGGCATGACCGGGATATTGCTTTTTCATGGTGACTATTGCCATGCGATAACTGCACCCCTCAGGAGGCAAATAAAAATCGCTTATCTCTGGAAACTGCTTTTGTAATATAGGCACAAACACTTCATTCAATGCAACGCCTAATATGGCTGGCTCATCAGGTGGTCGCCCGGTGTATGTGCTGTGATAGATGGCATTTTTTCTTTTTGTAATATGTGTAACCGTGAGTACAGGGAACTGGTCAACTTCATTGTAATATCCTGTATGGTCACCATATGGACCTTCATCAGCCATTTCTCCCGGCTGGATATAGCCTTCCAGCACAATTTCAGCGCTTGCGGGTACCTGTAAATCATTTGATATGCACTGAACCACTTCGGTTTTGTCACCGCGCAATAATCCAGCAAAAGCGTATTCGGACAGGGTGTCAGGCACTGGCGTTACAGCGCCTAATATCGTTGCGGGGTCGGCACCAAGCGCTACCGAGACAGGGTAAGGTTTATCTGGGTTTTGCTCGCACCACTCTCTAAAGTCCAATGCTCCACCGCGGTGAGAAAGCCAGCGCATGATAAGCTTGTTCTTTGCAATTTTTTGTTGTCGATAGATACCAAGATTTTGTCGCTTTTTGTATGGGCCACGCGTCACAGTAAGTCCCCAAGTAACAAGCGGAGCAGCGTCGCCCGGCCAGCAGCGCTGTATTGGCAGTGCATCCAAATCAACATTATCCCCATCCAGCACAATTTCCTGACAAGGTGCCTTTTTAATCTGTTTTGCAGGCATGTTTAATACTTGCTTAAAAATCGGTATTTTACTGACGAGGTCTTTTACACCTTTCGGTGGCTCAGGCTCTTTTAAAAAAGCAAGGAGTTTGCCTACTTCTCGCAGCGCTTCAACGGACTCTTGGCCCATCCCAAGTGCAACCCGTTTTGGCGTGCCAAATAAATTAGCCAGCACCGGCGTGTCGTGGTTTTTGGGATTTTCAAAGAGAATAGCTGGACCGCCTGCACGCAGCGTCCTGTCCGCTATTTCTGTCATTTCAAGGTCGGTATCTATGGGTAATGAAACGCGCTTTAACTCACCCATTTTTTCAAGTTGATCGATAAAATCGCGTAAATCTTTATACTTCATGAAAACTAATACTAATTTTTAAGGTTATTATACTGCGATAATTAAAATAATGTTTATCGCGCTTCGCGTGGTTATTCAACAAATTCGAGAAAATACCGATAAAAGGCAATGAGTGATAGTTTATTTTTTGGAACATTGCCGTGAAACAATGTCTCGCGATTTCCCTTATTCTTTGTCTAACTTTGATCTTTTTTTCCGCTGATAGTGAAGCACAAGAACTACAAGCGGTACCTATTTATACGCAAGATGAGCTTATTGCATTAATTAATGAAAATAAGCATCTGCAGCGCGTACAGGCTGACAGATGCCAGCTTGTACAAGACATTGAGGCAAGAGCGGAAATAATGAAAATACCGTCTTATCAGTTTCTCTGGGGAGATATGCTAGCATGGGGCGTTTGTGTCGACAGAGATGCAAATCTTGGTGTGTTTTACATGCGGGAAGCAGCTGATCAGGGATTACCCGCAGCCCTTGAGCAACTCGGCAGATATCACAAAGATGGCACGTTAGTACAACAGGATAAAGAAAAGGCTGCCGTGCTGCTAAGAGAAGCATCTGCGCTAGGCGATATTCGAGCACAACTTCAACTAGCAGAGTTATTCACAGATGGCTATGGCAGTCCTTATGATTTCGAAGACCTATACCACTGGTTATACAATGCGATAACAAGCGATAAGGCACGCCACAACCAGATTGCAAGATACATGACCGAGTTGGAAAGCTTGATGCATCCAAAAGCAGTTGAGGCAGCAAAAGAGCGTCTGCCGGATTGAGTAAGGAAGCGGCTTGAAACCCACCGTCATTCTGACTTAGGTCTAATGCTGTTCGTTTAAGCTAGGCTATCTAGCTGCGGCATGTTAATTTTTAAAAGTCGCTTTGTACCATCCATGGGCGCTTGGGCTCTCGCATCCATGCGCGAGCACACTTTTAAAAATTAACATCCCTACGCTAGGCGCTTTGTCGGTAAACCAATCAGCATTCGACGAAAGTCATAACCTAGATTATTACCCGCATTCCAACTCACCCCCTATAACAAATTTATTCGAAAGTTAACAATAAACCAAATTCCGTTTAATAAGGATCGTTTAAGCGAGGAAGCATTGAAGCGGAGGAATGTTTACATGTAAAAGTGTGCGAGCGCATCCACTTCGTGTCGAGAACCCCGCTCGCCCGAGCGAACATGGATGTTGCACAGCGTCTTTTACATGTGAACATGTTCGCAGCTAGCTGTATCGCTTAAACGATCCTTATAAAACGAAAGTTGGGATGACTAAGGATATATCGACTCCTTTTGTTGCTTCAAAATTATAAATATCTAACTGCACCATTTTTCTATATGATAGACGTATAGAAATTGTTTCGGATTGTCCAAAAACTTACCAATCCACACACAAATACAATATATAAAACGGAATAAACAAACTGCATGAGCAATGACCCTCACTACCAACGTGAGAAATCTAAGTACGAAAACCCGGTCGCAAGTCGCGAACACCTCCTAGCAATCATTAAAAAAGCCAAAAAAGCGCTAACCTTCCTTGAAATCTGCCAACATGCAGACGCAAATGAAGAAACAAGTCGTGTTGGCATTCAACGCCGGCTTCGCGCGATGGAAAGAGAAGGCCAAATTAAGTTTACTCGAGAAAAGCGCTATGATCTTCAGATTCAAGATGAATTGGTGAAAGGAAGTGTTATTGGCCACCGCGATGGCTACGGCTTTCTAAAACACTCGCTAACTGAAAAAGATTTCTTCATTCCTGTTCACCAAATGACCTCGTTACTTCACGATGATATTGTTGAAGGGATCCCTGTTGGGCAGGACAGACGAGGGCGGATCGAATTTAGAGTCAATCGCATCATAGAGCCTCGCAAAGAACCTATTGTTGGACGTTATTTTACGGAGCACGGAAATGGCATCGTAATCCCGGATGATAATCGAATCTGTCATGAGATTTTTATTCCGACAGAGCATGCCATGGAAGCAAAGCAGGGCAGTGTGGTGGTGGTGGATATTCAGCAAAGACCGCGAAAACATCTAAACGCGATAGGCAGGATAGTTGAAGTACTCGGTGAACATATGGCGCCTGGCATGGAGATCGAGACTGCTGTTCGCAAATTTGAGATCCCACACACTTGGCCTAAAGCTGTTTTAAGTTCTTGCCAGCAGCTCACTGAAGAAGTGCCAGAAGATGCAAAAAAAGGCAGGATGGATTTACGTCAATTGCCGCTAGTGACGATTGATGGAGAAGACGCGAGGGACTTTGATGATGCTGTTTACGCCATCCAAAATGATGACAACTCGTTCCGTCTCTGGGTAGCCATAGCAGATGTCAGTAGTTACGTCAGGCCCGGAACAGCATTAGACACTGAGGCTATTAAGCGTGGCAACTCAGTATATTTCCCCGAACAAGTTATCCCGATGTTGCCAGAAGTGCTTTCAAATGGGCTTTGCTCCCTAAATCCAGACGCTGATCGTCTGTGTATGGTCTGCGAGATGAGTGTTGCGGCCAATGGCGAAGTAATATCATACGAATTCTACGAAGCCGTTATGCGCTCTAAGGCCCGTTTGACTTATAATAAAGTATGGCAAATCCTTTGCGCAGATGAAGAACTCTGTAAGCGGTATGATACTCATGTTTATGATCTCCAAACGCTTTATACGTTATATAAAACCTTTAAGGCTGCACGAGACAAGCGCGGTGCTATCGAATTTGAAACACAAGAAACCAAGTTTGTTTTTAACGCAAATCGGAAGATTGAGCACATCGTTCCCCTAGTGAGAAACGACGCGCACAAAATTATCGAAGAATGCATGATCGCAGCAAATGTATGCGCTGCCCGATTTATTGAAAAGCACCAAGTAGAGGCGCTGTTTCGCATTCACGATTCGCCCGATGAAGAGAGGCTATTGAGTTTTCGGCAGTATTTAAGAGAAATAGGCGTTAACACCAAGCTTGGTCTGCAACCTCAGCCTGCTGATTTTACTTCCATCATTAAGCAGACAAAACACCGCCTTGATGCAGAACTTATCCAAACAATGCTGTTAAGGTCGATGAAACAGGCGATTTACGATGGCGAAAATATTGGTCATTTTGGTTTGGCGCTTCACGCATACGCCCACTTTACATCGCCCATCAGGCGCTATCCTGACTTAATTGTGCATCGGTGTATCAAAGCGATTCTGGAGATGAAAGCCCAGACCAAAATCTGTACTGGCGCTAAGGCTTACTCTGCCGAGGAAATCGAGCAGCTGGGTGAACAGTGCTCAATGACCGAGAGGCGAGCTGATGATGCAACTCGGGATGTCGCTGATTGGTTGAAGTGTGAATTTATGCTCGCTCATGTCGGTGATGTTTTTGATGGCGTCGTATCGTCAGTCACAAATTTTGGGCTGTTTGTGCGGCTACCCGAATATCACATAGAGGGACTTATTCACATAACATCTCTTGGTCAAGATTATTATCATTACGATGATGTCAAACAATGCTTAGTGGGAGAGCACACGGGCATGCAATACAGACTTGGCGACCCGCTTGAGGTAAAAGTTGCTGCAGTAAATTTGGATGAACGCAAAATCGATCTGATACTGGCGAATCAAAAAAACATAAAGCAATTGCCTAAGAAGTCTCGCGCGAGTAAACATAAAAAGAATAAAGAAGCTAAAGACCAAAAGGCGTCACCAACGCGAAAAAGAAAAACAAGCGCAGACAGAACTGGGCGAAAACGCGCAGGCCCTGCGAGCAAAAAGAACAAGGGTGCTAGAAACTCTGGCAAGAAACGCAGGTAGATAGGAATTAGCTAGGAATAAAATGGCGCAACAGGAACATATCTTTGGACACCATGCCGTAAGTTCACTTCTGCAAAATGAAGCTGAGCGCGTTTATGAAATCTATGTTTCTAAAACACGTCATGAAAATAAACGCAATCAAGATAGCGTCAATACGTTGGTCAATCTTGCGCGCAAAAGTGGTATCCCGGTGCATTTCTGCCACAAAAAAACACTTGACGATAAATCCAACGGACAATCTCACCAAGGTATCTTGGCAAGAGCAAAACCGGCACCTATTAAGACAGAACAAGACCTTGACAAAATCATCGAAGAGACGAAACGTAAAGGCGAGACTATTACATTATTATTGCTCGATGGTGTCACCGATCCACACAATTTAGGAGCATGTCTGCGCACGGCAGACGCAGCAGGCGTAAACGCTGTTGCCGTACCCAAAGACAAATCGGTGGGGCTTAACGCCACAGTGCGCAAAGTCGCATCTGGTGCAGCCGAAGTACTGCCATTGATTCAAGTCACTAATCTCTCGCGCACAATAAAATCCATTCAAGAAAAAGGTGTATGGGTCATCGGTACCGCCGGTGAAGCGCAAGACGATTTATTTGAAATCACTTCCAATGGTCATATCGCCATTGTTATGGGGGCTGAGGACAAAGGCATGCGTCGATTAACGCGAGAGAATTGCGACCAGTTAGTTAAGCTTCCGATGCTGGGTTCGGTTTCAAGTTTGAATGTATCTGTTGCCACAGGGATATGTTTGTTCGAATTGAATCGCCAGCGGCGTCAATAGGCCACTATGGTAAACTGGCCATTTAAATCATGCGCTGGCTCAAATAAAAAGAGAGGGATGTCGTCGCCCTCCCTTTTCAGGGAAAACAAAAAATTACTGTATTGGCAGGGTTATAGTACCTGTCTCAATATCGCCTGCCCGGGTTTCATATGCGTAGTCTAACGTCACGGAGTTTATTTCAGTGTCCGTATTATCAGGAATGGATTCGCCCAGAGGAATACGGTAGTAGTTGCGATCCTCGGCAATAGATGTACCTCTAATAATCCTCATTGAATAGTTAATTAACGAATCAGAACTGAGGTTTTCATTCTCAGCCACCGAGACAAGAGCAACCTTTTCAGAAGTAATAGACCTATTACGGACAATTTCAAATTGTCGATTTCGAGCGCTTTCTGTGCCATTTTCAACGAAAGACCTCAGGCTAAGAGAAAACTGGGCCAATTGATTTATTTCATCCGGAAGATAAAGGTATACGCTAGAAAAAGCTCTAAATGAACTTGATGCATCACCTGCAGTGTTTTCAGCTACAATTGGCACACCATTGTTAGTAAAATTACCATTATCCGCAATTATCATATTGATATTAAAAGGTGTATTACCCACGACTAGCCCGGATTCAAACGACTTTTCATCCCTTAAATCAAAAAGTTCATTAGTGGCAATCACTCTCACATCACCAATGACATATTGATGTTCGCTTCCAGAGAACAATGATAGGTTTGGTGCAATGGTAAGCTTCGTATTGTTCAATGACATAATAGAAGTGGTTGGGATTGGTTTTCCAAACGTGACCCGCGTATTACCTGGCAAAATTAAGTCGTCTGGACTGTCATTGCCTCTCAAAACTGTAAACTCATCCACGCTATAAAGAAACACTTCTTCGATAATCGGCGTTACTGGACGTGAATAAAAAACAGAGTATTCTCCTGCTCTATTGAGAGCTGGATTTGATTGAGACACAACCTCAACATCAAGGGTATTACTGTTATTAGAGCTGTTATTAAGCGTAACAGATAGGTTAATGACATCAGATAAGTCAATGTAATAGAGGTTGTTTGAGGCAATATTATTACCAAGGACACTTAAAACCTCTTCTCCTCGACTACTATCAGAGATGGTTAAGGATCCACTTCCAAACGACTCTCCATCAAACTCGATTGCGCCTATATTAATTGTGGTTCTACCAGTGAAATCTATATCGAAAATGTATTGCGAGGTCATTTCATCAAAATTTGCAGCAACAGTTTCTAGATCGTTTGTAGCTTCGATCATCGCGCCAGTAATTGTGACACCTGCTTCATTTACAACACTTAACCTGAATTGCACAGGAATGACGACTGGAGAATCAGCCTCCTCGATTTCTGTCAGTAAAATGGTGTCGATATTCTCAAGGCTGTTGTAGTTAATAAAAATATCGGTACCAGAATTAGATAAAAGCCCGGAATCAAAGTCCCAATCCCGCTCACCGTCTCTATCAACATCATTTGAAAGGAAGACTTGTGGCTCTAAATGCTCAGGTAACGTTATACTATAGACCCCATTTACTTCATCAAAACTAGAACGATGCCAAAACTCTTCTGAATTTATATCTAAGCCAGTTGAAGTGTTAGCAAAAAATTCTAAACCCTCTATTGGCATGTTGGTTTCACCGTTTAGAACTGCTATTTCGAATGTTTCACCACTGGAAACGCTTTTAACACCAACGGTTCGTTCAGTATTTCCGGAAAGTGCGTTACCGGTCAACACGGTAAACGCCCGCGTCAAAAAACTGTTATCGGGACTTGATATTATTAATTCCAATTCAGAATTGGCTGGTAGCTCTTCAACTGTAAATCGACCATCCGTGCTAGCTATGTTTTCAGCATAAACAGTGGTCGCAGAACGGACAGTGACATTGCCAGGTAGCGGAGTAGTGTTGTCGAAGGCGTCAACAATTAGACCCGTTATAGAGACAGTAAATATAGTGGTAGCTTGCTGGCTTTGTTCAAGTTGTGCTTCCAATAGTTCATTTTGCGCTAAAAGAGCAGCGGTCAATTCATCATTAGAATCGTCGTCAACCTCCAGACAGCCAGTAGTTACAAATAGTGAAGCGATTGCAAGTGGTACAACTAATTTTCTTCGAAACATTAAGTCCTTTCCTTTGAAAAGTCGAAATTTAGTAAGTTAACAGATAAGTTTTTTGGTATTTGGATTAATACCAAAGGCCGGAGTCAGCAAATAATATGCCGCTTATATGATTGAAGATGATGACGAAACTAGAGGAATGACGACATATTAAAGGATCTATTCGAGATCGCTTCCGATGACTGTGGCTTGAAGAAAGAAGGCTTTAATTCCAATAAAAATCCTCCGTCATCCCAGCTTTCGCTTAATGCTGTTCGTTAAAGCTTCATAGCGTCTGGCGGAGGGATGTTGATATTTAAAAGCGTGCGAGTGCATGGAAGCACGAGCCCGAGCGAACATGGATGTACATAGCGTCTTTTAAATATCAACATGCCGCAGCTAGATAGCCAGCTCAAACGAACAGCATTAAGCGAAAGCTGGAATCTCATGTCTGCCTAGAGAAGCCAACCACGCCCACCCCCCCAAATAATTCACATATAACGCAATTTCCACTATCGTTTACCTGCTAGTTCTGTTATAGTTTCGCGCCTTTTTTATAAGGGGTAGGTCTATTTGTCTCGTGAAATCGAGGAAAATAGCGGTTTGTAAGCGCTAGAGCTGGAGTTACAGATAGCATCTAGGGCTTTAATTTTAACAGCGGAGCACTTACTAATGATCCAAATGCAAACTAACCTGGATGTTGCCGATAACAGCGGCGCTCGCAGGGTTCAGTGTATTAAGGTTCTTGGTGGCTCGCATCGCCGTTATGCACACATAGGCGACATCATCAAAGTTACCGTTAAGGAAGCGATTCCGCGCGGTAAAGTGAAAAAAGGTGACGTACTTAATGCAGTGGTGGTGCGTACTAGGAAAGGCGTTAGACGTCCTGACGGTTCTACGATCCGTTTTGACAACAACGCAGCTGTGTTGCTTAATAACAACAAGCAACCGATAGGTACGCGTATCTTTGGCCCGGTTACACGCGAACTTCGTGGAGATTCATTCATGAAGATCATCTCGTTAGCCCCTGAGGTACTATAAGGAGTCACGATAATGGCAAGAAAAATTCGTCGTGATGATGAAGTAATCGTAATCGCTGGTAAAGATAAAGGTAAAGCAGGCAAGGTATTGCGAGTGGTAACTGAATCTGACCGCGTTTATGTAGAAGGTGTGAATATCGTTAAGAAACACCAAAAGGCAAATCCACAAGCGAATGAGCCTGGCGGAATTATCGAAAAAGAAGCACCGATTCACGTATCAAATGTAGCGATCATCAATTCCGAAACTGGAAAAGCTGATCGCGTTGGTTTCCGTGTTGAAGATGGCAAGAAAGTTCGCTACTTCAAATCAAACGGCAACTTAGTTTAATTATTGGAGTGTACGATGGCGAAACTGCATGATTTCTATAAAGAAACAGTAGTGTCTGATCTTGCGAAGCAGTTCGGATACAAAAGCGTCATGCAAGTCCCTCGGATTGAAAAAATCACCTTAAACATGGGTTTAGGTGAAGCAGTAGCTGACAAGAAGGTGTTGGAAGCAGCGCAGGCCGATATGGCTGCGATTGCAGGTCAAAAACCGGTTGTCACTGTTGCCAGAAAGTCAGTTGCGGGTTTTAAAATCCGTGAAGGCTATCCGATTGGCTGTAAAGTAACCCTGCGAGGCGATCGCATGTGGGAATTTCTTGAGCGTTTAATCTCAATTACGATTCCCCGTATTCGCGATTTTCGTGGATT
>DDLV01000083.1 GCA_002340325.1 Glaciecola sp. UBA2563
TCCGTTGTCGGGTTTGATGCTGTGGGTAGAAAGAGGCGTGACGTCACCCGTACCTCGTTTCAGGCCTCAGACATATGATCGGCTCAATCGCGTCCTGCTTGGTTCATGCGGTGGGGTAGTGCTAGCATGCGTTACAGTATTTCATGCTCAGCTCATCATATTCGCAACGAAGTATACCGGCGATATTAGTACGATTATGTTAGCTGTTTTTTTTACTACTTGGCTTTTGGGTATTGGATGGGCATTGTTGTATCCAAGACTCAGAAAAGCTGTTCAATACATGCTGCGTTTAACCTCGATACTACTGGTGATGGTAATGCCGTTGAATGCAATCATCACAAATAGCCATATTTTTAACGTGTTAGAGACAGGGCATACCACGACGCTTATTATCGACGTTGTTTTCCTAGTGTTGGGCATTCTATTGTGGCGTTCAATAGATAAAGTGAAGGTAACCGAGCTATCGTCAACTGATAGAGAAGCGAAGTTAAGCACAGGTGCAGAGAGAGAAGCGTAGCATGACAAATTTTCTTATTTTTGTAGTGATTCCCATCGCTCTTTTTGGACTCATGAAGGTTAACGCAGACGGCAGTTATACAGCTAATAGCAAGTCATTAGCTGTAGGGGTGCTGCTATTGTTTGTTGGTTTGGCATTATGGATGTTCGCGATGGGTAGTTTGCGAGGTGTTTTTGCCTATTTGGGATTGATAACGGTGCTCGGGTTAGCGGTATCATTCAAATACGCTAATCGTGCTCAGATAAATTAACTGTTTATAGAAAATGTCAGCCACTAATGTTTTGGTTCAATGCTGATCCCCATTCACAGTATTGATAATTGCTGTCAATACACTCTGTTGCCAACACCCTAGCGTAAGCGATTTGGTTTTGTGTCATTTGCCTATGCAATATTCGAACAGTATCGCTTTCATCAATATAACCGTTCAAAATAGCAATATTGACGAGGGAAAGTGCTCTAACACTGTTTTGGTCAACGCCCAAGCCTACTGAATAGAGGAAGCCAAGCGCAAATTGTGAGCGCTCATTGCCATTTTGTGCCGATTTTTGGTACCAGTTGACAGCTTTTTCAAAATCTTGAGCAACACCTAAACCAACACGGTACATATAAGCAATCATATACTGTGCTTTAGCATTGCCTTGTTCGGCCGCCGCACCATACCACCTCATCGCTTCTTTATAGTTTTGTGAAACACTCTGTCCTTCGGTATACAAAAGACCAAGGCTAAGCTGCGCATCTACGTCTCCGTCTTCTGCTAAAGCAATTGTTTGATCTAGTAGACGTTGATGCGTAGTACTATGCCCAGTGATAAGTGTAGAAAGCATCAAAACAGCAATAATACATTTGAGCAAAATGACTGAAAAGCTAACTAAATGATTTATTGTACGCACGTAATCTTTTCCCTAGTTTACTAGTGGTGGTTTTAAATCAAAAACGCTGTTGCCTAAATCTCATAGCAACGAATACAAGATTTTTCCTCTCTATACCGTCTAATACGAGAATAGTGTAATTTCGTTTTAAACTTCTTAAATTGATTATTAGGAAGGGCAAAGGGATACAATCTGGCGTTAGCTTTTTTTAGGATTGTTTTTACGAACGGAAAAGTCGGCGCTGATTAATAGTTAAACATGGTTCTTCACTAGAAGCATCAATCTCGTATTCACGTGCAGTGCTGCAACATTGCTATGAAATATATGTGTTGCAGCGAGCTTTATTTCAGGTGAGTCAACGTGAAGTCAGAAGCAAAAAGAACTCGCCTATTCTGAAAAATCAAATAAAAACAGACCAATAACCTCGTCATCATTGGTAATGTCACTCTGTTTCTTGAGCTTAAATTCTCTCTGCGAGAAAACGATGAAGCTGTCTTGCGCTGATTTAGACTTGATACTGAAGTTTACGAGCAAAAAGTCACCATTAAATTGATATGGTTTGTCGTTCACCACATTGTTCGCATCCAGTATCAAAACTTGGTCACGATCATGGCAATGAAAGTTGATGCTTGATAGAAGCTTTTCCGAAAACTTAATGCTTTTCTCGCTATGAAAAGATGTGATTTGTGGCGAAATCACCATACGTTCTTTTGCTTGTTCTTTAATTGATAATGCGGCGTCATTGCACCTTTCGATGATATTGTTCATAAGTCGCTTCTTTTGTGAAAATATATTGAATAATATAATTTAAGATGATGCACATTAAGTTATCAATAAACATACTGTATAACAAAAGGTTATTATTAAAGTGGTCAGCTCGTGGTGCCGCACGTACTATAAAACGTTTTATTGAGGAGTGAATAATAGGTAAAATATTGAAATATAAATATTAAATGTTCATTTTTCCACTTGGAGCGTTTTTAAACTTTTTGGCTGTATAACCCATGTTCCCATAGAAATACGTGCATTTGTAAACATCTGTGAACGAAATAACTAAGAAAAGACTATTTACAGCAAAAATAGTTATAGTGCGAACGGATTAGTTCACACATTGAAAACGTTTTTAAGGACTTTGCCTTAATATTTTTTGCACATTGGTGTGAAGATCCTTGTGTTTACATAAATTCCATAAAAATTAAAACCTGCTTGAACCTTTCTTTGGTTTTTCCCTTATCACTGAGTATGCATACTTGCATTAATGACAATCATGTGAGGATACTGAAATCGATGATCAGCAAAGAAAACTACAAACCGTTTTTTAAAATTTTCGCGGTTTTGACGGGTGTAGCGACTATAGGGTTTTGGATCGCTGGTTATGAAACACCTGCGATTATTTCTATCATTTTATGCATGATGTGCATCAATGGTCATGCCAACAGTAAATGATGAGACCAAAGCGACAAATTATGCTCCTTAAGGTTTGCGTTTTACCAGGGATATTATTTTTATTAGCAGCCTGCTCTAAAAACTCAGCAATTGAAAATACGCTTGTTGAAATGAATGAGCGTCTTGTGAGCTACACCGAAATCGAAAATTCTTTGGCGCTCAACCTTGCTGAACTTGAGCCGCCGGCCAGGTCTGCACTTAGGCTCGATATTGAGAATGTATCGATAAATCTGAGAGAATTTTATGCTTTAAATCAATGCAATCTTGCAAAGCTTATTGCAGAGCGTAACACTGCGCTTGGCAAAACCCAGCTGCCGTCAATCCGGTTCGCGTACGAACACAGGCTTCTTGATGAACTTTATACCTGCGAGCGACAGCTGGATGATGCGCATAGGATGAAAGCAAAGCTAGGTGAATGGTTGGTCACAAAACAAAAGAACTTACCTAGAGTTTACGCTAACCTTATCACGCAGAGTAAAGAAACTAATATTGCATTTACATTACCCTCTGGGTACATCAGCGGAACGGAATCGGATAATTTTCTTGAAACCAAAATGGCGATTGACGCACTAACCACGTCACCTGAGTCTTATGGATTTGATGTTAAAAACCTAGAACACCACTTGCGGGTGCTAGAAAAAGCGCGACTGATAGCCAATATGTGGAACACGCAAAATTTACTTATCGAAGCGCTTCCGCAGATCACATCCGTTTTAAAAGCATACCAATTGAAAAATAACTGCGCTACAGCCTCTCAACGTGAGGAACTGCGAGTTATGCAAAACATATACAAAATATTTTTTGCCGAAAAAGTGCAGCCGATAGTCAGCCAATTAAATAAATACCACTATCAAATCTCACCCTCGCTGATTGAACTTGCGCAGATGCCGGCTTTACCAGAGAATTTTGTTGACTATATAAAACGTCATAATGTTGAACAGCACCAACAGTATCGGACTGTGTTGTCCGATCACATCTCAGAATGGCAAAAAGTGTTTAATATGTGCACGTAACAAATTTCGCATATCTGCATTGAGCAAACCTTGCGCTTTGTTAATTATCCACTTTTACCCAATTTGATCCGCCAGTTACTTACTAGCTATCGCCACCGCATTATGTGCATGAAGGCTCTCTTGATGTTCAACTTTACACCAGAAATCTTTCACAAATGACATTTGGTCTAGCGTACTTTTTAGCTTTCTTGCTGTGTCTTCGCAGAACATAAGGTTGGTTGCGTTGAGCCTCGCAAATTCTTGTTCGTCGATGCGTTTTACTGCTGTTTGTACAGGTGTGGCGATTATGCTTTCAAGCGCGAAGATAAGTTCTGAAATGTCAGGCCAGTGCTCGTCGTTTAATGTAAGGCGTAAATATGCATATGAGCGTTGACTGTGCGGTGTTGCGATTGAGCCGGCGGATGATTGTATCCATTCAAGCAGTTGGGCTTTATCTATTTGTTGGCCTGAAAATTTGCTGTCAATCGCTTCAGCGTAGAGCTGTCTGGCAAGTGACGCAGAGCATGGGCAGGTGCTAGAGTAGGGGATAGTGATTTCAAACGTAAAATTAAATCCGTCGTTGGTTTTCTCTGCATCTATCACGACAGGATAGGATTGATAGCCAACTTCGTTACTTAACAACGCAGGTTTTTTTAGCATCAACTCAAATGCGAGTGTTATTTTTGCACATTCGCTGATGCCTTGCTGTGATGAAACCATTTCATTTAGTGACTGTTCAATATTCTTTTTATCACATTCGATTGCCGCGAGTTTATTAACTAACGCGTGCAAACGTGACATGTGAATACCTTTTGCGTCAGATTTATCTAGACTGACATAGATATTGCTGGTTGCGACGAGTCTATCGACAGAGCCATGCGTTGTTTTCATTGTTATAGGAACAGCGATATTATCCATCCCCACCCAGTTCAAGGTTAGGGGTGTTTCAGCAGATGTGTCGGATGCGACATCCGGTAGCGTTCGCATTGGCGATAGTTTCTCTTGGTTTCTGATTATTTGATTCATTTCAGCATTTTATTTGGGCATATCGCCAACAATCGTGACTTTATTGTTCATTTTATCCACGGATAAATAAAAACAGTTTGGTCGACCAGTATGACATGCTGGGCCGTTTTGCTCCACTGCGCAAAGTATACAGTCACCGTCGCAATCGAAGGACATGGAAACAAGCGTTTGCGTATTGCCGCTACTTTCGCCTTTTTTCCATAATTGTTGGCGTGAGCGCGACCAATACGTCATTTGACTTGTTTCCAAGGTCAGACCTAATGATTCTTCATTCATCCAAGCAAACATCAGTACATCTTTACTCGTCGCATCCTGAGTGATGACAGGGATTAAGCCATCCTTGTTAAACGCTAGATGGCGTAAAACTTCTGGCAATTCAAACGTTGTCTTGTCAGGCGATGATTCGATGTTTTGAAAGTATTGTTGGTTCATTGTGCTGGTTGGTGACGACTGTTATATGACTACTTGTTAATGACAATGGATTGAACGTGGTATTCCATTTTCTCGAAGCCGCGATTATATACCAACACCGGCGTTGTTTTATAACAATTAAGTTTACCTTATTATGTGTAGTCTATCCGATCAGCCATCTTAGCCTTTCATAGCCTCAAGCTCTATCCCTTTCGTTTCATGAACGCTGAAGTAAACGAAGAGCACTGAAAGGACAGCGCATATCGCATATAGGCTATATGAAAAAGCCAAACCGACAGTTGCTAGCAATATGGGGAAAGTGATAATGACAACAAAATTTGCCGCCCACTGTGACAAGCCCGCGATAGCCAGGCCAGAGCCACGCAGCTGATTGGGAAACATTTCACCCAGCATCACCCACATGACGGGTCCCCATGACATATTAAAAAAGAAAACATACAGATTGGCACATATCAATGCAAATGTGCCCAGCTCGCCAAGTATGAGCGTTCCATCATCACGCACTTCGCCACTATAAAACGCAATGACCAGTCCAATGAGTGTTAGTGACATGCCAATTGATCCAAGTAACAGAAAGGGTTTTCTGCCAACTTTATCAATCAAATAAACGGTGATTAAACACGCAAAAATACTTACGCCACCGCTTATAATATTTATGAGCAATGCATCGGATTCAGAAAAGCCAACCGCTTGCCACAAAACAGCGCCGTAATAAAAAACGACATTAATGCCAACTAGCTGTTGGAAAATAGCCAAACCTATGCCTACCCAAATGATGGGTCTTATCCTCTTAGTATTTTTATAGAAGATATCGGTAAGCGTTGGTTTGTGATTGTCGTTTTCTAGTGATTTATCAATTTCGTTAAGCTTAGCGCTTGCTGCTTTAGTTCCATATAGTTTTTCAAGCACTCGTATTGCTTGGTCCGCTCTATCTGCAATAGCTAAATATCTCGGGCTTTCTGGAATGAAAAATAATAAAACAAGAAAAAGGGCTGCGGGGAGTATTTCAACCCAGAACATCCAACGCCAGGCTTGATAATCCAGCCAAATTAGGCTTGTTGAGCCTCCCGCATATTCAGCGAGCAGATAATTACTCACAAATGCGCTGAATAAACCAACGATAATTGCGATTTGTTGAATAGTGGTAAGTGCCCCTCTGATGCGAGATGGCGCTATTTCACTTATGTAAGCAGGTGCAAGTATCGATGCTGCGCCTACCGCAAATCCGCCTATTAGCCTATAGAAGACAAACGCTTCAGAGGAATTGGCAACACCAGAACCCCAAGCACTTACCAGAAAAAATACCGCTGCCACCATGAGCAGTGTACGGCGACCGAATCTATCGGCTAGCTGCCCGGCAAAAAAAGCGCCGATTGCACAGCCAAGCAACATACTCGCCACGTTAAATCCAGTGCCGATATCGTTAGAGCCAAACGCAGCGGATAAGCCATCGATAGTGCCGTTAATTACACCGCTGTCAAAACCGAACAAAAATCCGCCAATAGTGGAGACCAAACAAATCAAAATAATGAACTGAATGTTTTCTTGATGTGTTGTAGGTGGTTCTGCGGAAGTCATGTCAAGTTAGCACGCAAAGAAAAGGTTAAATCAAAGCATTGAACAACCACAATGCAAAAATACTCAAAAAGAAGAAACCTAATAAATACCATGATGGTTTATCGACTTTGCCGGGAACAACGTACCAGTTACCTTCTTTTTGCGCTAACTGTTCTTTTTCGTACTTTTGCATTTGCCCAATAACGGTGTATTCAGAGTGATTCGCCTGCTTACCATCAATGAGTAAACTTGCAACATAGGACACACTCATATTTACTGCGCCACCGATGACTGCATACCACGGCCAGGATATGTCTGTTTGCGTTGCAATAAACCAAACGACCATAAATCCAACAAATACGCCAAATAAAAGTCCTTTCTCTGAGGTGTTTTTTGTGAAAAATCCAAGTGCAAAAATCGAAAGCTTTGCGCCTACGAAGTAAGAGCCTACTTTTGTAAGTACCTGCAGTATTGAGCCCTGCGAATTTGAATAGAGAATTGCCGGAATGATAATAAGTGCGGCCCATAAGAGTGTAAACCAACGCGATACAGTAAGGAGCTTTTCGCCATCGGCTGTTTTGTTAAAAAAGCGCTGATAAAAATCAATAGTGGTGACTGTGGACATCGAGTTGAAAGCTGAGTCAAGGCTTGACATAGAGGCCGCCATTACCGCTGCTGCGATAATGCCCATAAGCCCAGGTAACCCGTATTCATAGGCAAACTGCAATATAATGGTGTTGCTATTTTCAAAGGGTTTCCCTTCGTAATAGTGATAAAACAAAATCCCAAGAAGAACAAACAAGAAATAGATAAAGATTGCACCAAATCCCATCATCAAGAACGATTTTTTTGCATCGCCGATGTTTTTGGCTGCCAACGTTCTCTGGACCATCATTTGATTCGCGCCATAGACAGTCGTGTGATAAATCGTCATTGCAAAGACCCCGGCCCAAATCGTCGTGTCTACATTGAGGTTTAGGTCCCAATTTAAGGGATCGGTTTTTCCTTCGGCTTTTAACTGCGCTAGGGTTTCGCCCAGCCCTTGTGGCATGTAATCGAGTAACGCATTAAAGATAATGAGCGCGCCAATAAGCAAAATCAGCGCTTGAACCACATCTGTCCAGATAACAGCACTGATGCCGCCTAATGATGTATATATAAGCGCAATAACCGTGATGATTACAATAGCGACAATCACGTCAACGCCAGTAATGAATTCCAAAACCAGTGCGGTGGCATAGAGGACGGCGGCTGATGAAAGCGCTTGTGTGATAAGAAAAATAAGCGATATGGTTGTTCTGGATGCTGGGCCAAATCGGTTTTCTACATATTCGTAGATTGATGCCACACCAGAGTTATAGAAGAAAGGCAAAAAGAAGGTAATAGTAAGGATGATAACAAGAGGGTAGTTTAGGTGGATTGCCATAACTGTCATACCACTTGAGTATGCCCATGCCGGTCCGCCTAGAAAACTGAGGGCGCTGACATAGGTTGCGACGACACTTATCCCGATTGCCCACCATGGAATGTCCTTTGACCCCGTAAAAAAATCATTTGCTGTTGATATTTTTTTACTTAATAAATAGCCAATAAACAGATTCACAAGCAGATAGCCAATCAGTATTGACCAGTTCAATACGCCAAAGTCTTCCATGCTACCCTCTTTTTGTTGTTTTTCTTATTACTGTTGTGTTAAATGCAATTATTTATCGTACGATTATTTATTGCGAACTCATTTATTTTAAACTCATGCTTAACGTTTCGTCGGTAAGCGCATCAGTGCGTTCGCGCCTTTGTTAATAAACCCATGGTCGGAACCCATCAAAAAAAGCGACACGCCTTGTGATTGCCAGTGCGAAACGTCCTCTATCTTTGCGACAAACATACCAATAGTTTTCGCGTATTTGTTCGCAGACTCTATTATTGTCATTATCGCGTCCTTGACCTTTTTAGCATCCGGTGTCAATTCGCCTAAAGCGACAGTGAGGTCCATTACACCAATAAAAAAGCAGTCTATCCCGTCTACTTGCATTATGTCATCAATAACTTCAAGCGCCGATAGATCTTCTATTTGCGCTATAACCGTAGTTTGCGCATTATTATTCTCAATGTTTTGCGCGACGGTCGAATGTGTGTAGTCTGCAAATCTCGTCGAACCTGCGTAACCGCGTCCCCCAGCACCGTAAAAGCTCTTTTTGACGATATGCTCAGCTTTTTCCGCGCTATCAACGTGCGGCACTACGATACCCGATGCGCCGCAGTCAAGCGCATTTAAGATGTCATTTTCGGCATCGCTTGTAACCCTAACGACAACGGGCATATCTGCATGGAGATAGGGCAGTATGCAACTATCGATATCTTTTCTGTCAAAAGGAGAGTGCTCGGCATCGATGCAAACGACATCAAGTTCTGAAAGTGAAAGGACCTCTGATATCATCATTGAGGGTGTTTTTTGGAACGTACCAATCAACGTTGATTTATTCGCCAATGCTTTTTTAAAGTCTAAACCTGCGTTTTTTTGATTCAACGGTGTAACCATCTATACAGTAACTCACTTACCTGTTTAGGCTTTTCTAAAGTACAAAGGTGGCCGCAATCCGGCAGGATGTCAAGTGTCGCATCAGGTATTAAAGCATGCATACGCTGGTGACGTTCAACGGGGCATAACTTATCTTCTTTACCACAAATTACTGCGGTGGGCAGGTTGATTTCTTGTAGGGTCTGCGTGCTATCGGGTCTTGAATTCAACGCTAAAAGTTGTCGTTGACCCACTTCCCATGAGGTTTCGTCGGCCATCTTAACTACGGTCTCTTGCAATGCTTTCAGCTCGTCGCCTTTTGCCGCAGTATAGTTTGGGAATAATGTATCTTTAACAAACGCGAGGTATGCATCAGCACAGCTTTGCGCCGCACTTATCTCTACTCGTTTTTGATCTCGTGCGACTGCTTTTTCCTTCGTTTCAGGCAAAAAATTAGTATCAAGTAACGCTAGATGCGTTAGTCTTTCAGGTGCCTGGCGGAATAATTCAAACGCAATGATGCCCCCCATGGATAACCCAGCTAGCGCGAACCTTTTAGGTGCCTTTTCAAGGATGTTTGCCGCCATCAATTCAATTGAATCACCTTCATTTATCGACGCAACGAGCGTTTCGATGCCCATTGACGACATAAATGCTTGTTGCGGCGCAAACAAGCGATAGTTGCAGAATGTACCGGGCACAAAAAGGAGAGGTGCGAACATTAATATGTTGTCCGTTTTTTGCTGTGCTCGGTGTGATTATGCTTTATCAGATGGTTTCTCCAGTGTTATTTTTTGCGTCTTTTGCTTTTTGTGCTTTGTATCGTCTTACGCGAATATCAGCTTGTTCCTTGTGTCCCATAAATCCTTCGATAGCGCAAAGTCTTGAGCAGTATTCACCAATTTCAAGTGATGCGTCTTCTGTCACCCGTTGGTATGTGCACGTCTTGATAAATTTACCTACCCACAGGCCGCCTGTATATCTTGCTGCTTTATTCGTAGGCAGTGTATGGTTTGTGCCAATGACTTTATCTCCGTATGACACATTGGTCTCTCTGCCCAGAAATAAAGCGCCAAAGTTTGTCATATTGTCAAGGAAGTAGTTCGGGTCGCGCGTCATCACTTGAACATGCTCAAAAGCAAGTTCATCAGCAACGGCAACCATCTCTTCGTAGGAGTCAGCAACAATCACCTGTCCATAATCAGCCCAAGCTTTTCCTGCAATATCAGCAGTTGGCAGAATTGTGAGCTGACGCTCTACTTCTTTTATTGTTTCTTTAGCAAATTCAACGGAATTGGTTAATAAAACGGCAGGGGAGTTGAGACCATGTTCTGCTTGCCCCAGTAAATCAGCAGCAGCGAGCTCAGGATCACAACCTTCATTATCTGCAATGATTAAAGTTTCTGTTGGACCGGCAAGCAAGTCGATACCCACACGGCCAAACAGTTGCCTTTTAGCTTCTGCGACAAACGCATTGCCAGGACCAACTATCATGTCGACAGGCGCAATGGTTTCGGTACCAATTGCCATCGCACCGACGGCTTGAACACCTCCAAAGCAATAAATTTCATCAGCACCAGCGAGTGCCATGGTTGCAACGATCGCATCGTTTGGCTTTCCTTCGAAAGGTGGTGCACATGCAATCACGCGTTTAACGCCAGCCACTTTGGCTGTTGCAACAGACATATGCGCTGAGGCAACGAGTGGGTATTTGCCCCCAGGGATATAACAACCTACCGAATTTACGGGGATATTTTTATGCCCTAAAATCACACCTGGACGGGTTTCAACTTCAACGTCTTGCAATGCATCTTTTTGGATCTGTGCAAAGTTTTTAACTTGTGCTTGAGCAAATTTGATATCGTCTAATGTTTGATCATCAAGTCTTGAGATGCATGCTTGTATGTCATCATCGCTGAGCTTGAAAGACTCTGGTGACCAATTGTCAAACTTCTCCGAAAGCACTCGTACCTCGGCGTCCCCATTGGTTTCGATTGCACTCAATATTGATTCAACGGTTTCCCTAACGCTTGTGTTATTTTGTTTGGCGACTTCGACGTCGATACCGTTTTTTAGGTGGTGAATCATAATTACCTCATGTCTATTAATTCGTGATCAAGTTTTGTGTTACATCCAAATGATGTTGGCAGCTTCATTACCGCTTATTGCGCTATATAAAATTCCGTCTTCCATGCCTATATTGGTTATTGAGCGGACTGCATTCTCTGGAATTGATACCGTGTCTTCTGGCATAAGTTCTTGCATTAAAAATTCATTGTTGTGTTCAATTTCAATCAACCACTTGCCACTGCCTACTATCATTACTTGCTTCGCATCGATTGTGTGTTTCAAAAAGCCATTGTTAGGGGGTGATTTAATCGCAGCGAGCGAAAATGAATGCGGATTTAGGATGTGAGAGCGCACACTGTAAAGTTCGCTCATCGTTTCACCAATAATGGGGTGATAGCGTTTCATGCCACCGTTGCGCTGCTCATCTGCAAAAATATCGATATAGCCGTGGTTTTCATTTACGTTATATATTCGTGCAGCCATTTCTTGTTCGCTAACACGGTGAAAGTTTAACAATTCACTTTTAGATAAGGGCCGTATGAGTTCATCGTTAGCGGGCAGTAAATCACCTTTTCGCGTGTCGATTAGCCTAGCGTCTTTAGTCAGATAAAATCCAAAGTTAGCCGCGCCTTCGATGACTTCATTTTCCCATGTGATAGCGCCAGGATCATCTTCGCCTAACAGTGAGAACATAAAGTTATCGTCGCTTCCGATACTTTCAAATGCTCTAAAACACCCCGTTGGGATAGAGATAATGTCACCGGGTTTTAAAATTTGTTCCCCGTCTTTGCCATCGTGTCCCCAGAAAAAGCGCCAAACACCGCGCACAACAATAAAGACTTCAGCAGTGAGATGTGAATGTAATGAATTAAATTTACCTGTGGGCAAAGAAACGCCGCCAACGTTAAACCCGTGGGGCTCCGCTATATGAATAAATTGGCTGTCATTTTCAGCGACGCCTGGCCCGATAATGCAGTAGTTCAGCTTTCCGTCTCTGTTTCTCAATCGCGTATCGACAAACGCTTCCGCGCAAGGCTGGTAATCGTTTTTATGAATAACTCTATCTTCAAGTGAAAGATGGTGATGTGGATATAACATAATTGACTGCTTTACATTAAAATAAATTAACAAATTGACTTCGAATGCAAGAAAATATCAAAAGGTTAAAATGTGGTCAAGTTAATTCGATTTTTATCGGGATAGTCGGGCTAAGGTATTACCTTCGATGAATTCACCGTCAAAGATGCGCCTTTCAGGGGCCAGAGAGGGGTCTTCAATCCGTTTCATTAAAATTTCGACTGCAGCTTGCGTCATCATCGCTAATGGTTGTGCAATGGTAGTAAGTTGATACGATTTGAATCGGGCAGTTTCAGCACCATCGAAACCAACGATACTAAGTTTTTCGGGGACTTTGAGTTGTAACTCAGCCTTTGCGGCGTCAAGACAACCCATTGCCATTGTGTCATTTGCACAAATAATGGCATCAGGAGTCCATTCTAGTTGTTTAAAAGCCGCCATGAGTGCGGCGTATCCGCTTTCATAGCTGTAATCACCCTTAATCACATGAATGTATTTCACTTTCGCTTCTGACAGCCGAGAAATTGCTCCTTTGGTCCTCAACGTTGACACAATGGAGTCGTCAGGCCCAGAAATAACGCAAAACCGCTTGCGTTTGATCGCCAGTAGCTTGTCGACAAGGAGCCTTTCTCCGGCATCGCTATCACATATAACGGAGTTGCAAGGAACACCGCCTGACGCGCGGTTGTAGTAGACCACTGGAATGTCTCGATTATTGAAAACTCTGAGGTTTTCTTCTGTCATGCGTGCAGCAAGAATAACGCCGTCTACCTGATACTGCGAGACTTGGTTGATAATGGTAGATGCTTCGCTTTCATGTTCAAGCGTAAATAAGAGAAGATGAACACCTCTATTCGTGAATTCGTCTGATAACTGGGTTAAAAACTCGGGATAGTAAAGGTTAGTGTCATTATTTATTACGACAGCCACCATATTTGAACGGCGAGTAATCAGCGATCTGGCTATGGCGTTGGGTTGATAACCCAAAATATCTGCGACTTTTTGTACTTTTTCTCGCATGTGCCTTGAAACACTTGCGCCATCTTTAAAGCACCGAGAAACGGCAGACTGCGAAACGCCAGCAGCTCTCGCGACATCATAAGAAGTCACGCGTTGATTTTTCTCTTGCAATTCACTTTTGACTGAATCAATTTTCTTCTTATCAACTGTCATTCTTGTTTGCCGTTTTAATGTGTAAATCGTTCACTACGTTTTGCTTTTAAGCGTTATCACCTAGCGGAGGCATGCTCGCGTTTAAAAGCGTGCGAGCACACCCACTTCATGGCGAGAACCCTGCGAGCCCGAGCGAACATCCGCTTCACGTCGAGGAGTGTCACAAAGCGTCTTTTAAATGCGAACATGACCGCAGCTAGATTCAACGCGATAGGGAACAGAATCAATTACTCGTCGAGATCATACTTTTCCCAACCTTCGCCATTAAACACATCAACTCCCAGTTGATGCAGTAAGTATGGAAAATCAACGTTTACCCAATTGTTATGAATTCGGTCTTCTTTCACGTGCCAAAAATCCATGTATTTGATAATTACGCGTTTCCCGGTGGGTGGGATCCCCATAAATTCTCCGCTATGCGTCGCTTCAATAAAACCAAACGCAGACACCCATTCGCCTTGCGCGACTCTGGCTTCATCACAATAGGTCCTTTCCGTGAACGCGGCTCTTAATCGCAGCTGCCAGCCTTCTCTGAATGCATTTAACCCTTTTTTTGTGCCGCAGCCAAAATTTCCAAACCAAGTAAAATCATCGCTAAAATAATCCTGCATATTGTTTGAGTTTTTGCCTAGTGCGTCGGTCATTGCCGCTACACGGCGCAGGCTGTTGTCAGTTTTGGAGAGATCGTTATTTTCGGTTAAGTAACCGTGGTGTTTTGTTGTCATTATAGTGTTGATTATTGAATTCGAATGCATTTAGAATACAAAAAATAATTCAATTTTGGCAATAATTTTATGATGTCTCCATTTGCTTCATCTTTACTAGAAGGTAAGACTGCGCTTGTAACGGGTGCGGGAAAAGGTATCGGCAGGGCGTGTTCGCTAAGTTTAGCTGCGGCCGGCGCTAAGGTGATTGCTGTTGCGCGTACTTCTTCTGACTTAACTGACTTGGCCAATGCATTTCCGGATAATATTGCTGCATGGGAGATGGATGCAACAAGTGCGGATTTTTTCCAAATGATTGAAGAGCGAACTGACATCACAATTCTCGTAAACAATGTTGGCGCAAACAAGCCTGAGCCTATTGAAGATGTCACTTCTGAAACGCTGGATTGGCTCATGTCGTTAAATATAAAAACCACCTATTTAGCGTCACAAGCTGTGGTTAAAGGGCTCAAAAAATATAATAGAAAAGGCAGCATTATTAATATTACATCACAAATGGGACATATTGGTTCGCCCAATAGAACAGTCTACTGTATGACGAAACACGCGGTTGAAGGCTTAACAAAAGCGCTGGCGGTTGAGTGCGCGCCAGATGGTATACGAGTGAACTCGGTAGCGCCTACCTTTATCAAGACACCTATGACTGAGCCCATGCTAGCTGATCCAGATTTCAAATCGTTTGTTATGGACAAAATACCAATGGGACAAATAGGCGAACCTGACGATGTTGCAAACGCAGTTGTGTACTTGGCATCCGATCTCAGCAAGCTTGTTACCGGCACAAGTTTAAAAGTCGATGGCGGTTGGACGGCCGAATAATATCGGCATGCGGTCAATCAATAATGAATTGGCGTTAATATGTGCGATTTTTTCTGATGGTAACCGCTTCATCTAACCTTGCCAGCAAGTCATACCCAAATTGTTGAAGTAAATCGAGTTTATCGATAAAAACCCAATTTTCTTCTATTTTGTCCTGCACGCGCCACCAATCCATAACTCTCATAGTGATACGTTTATTGGAGGCTGGAAATCCGCACCATCCACTACCAAGGTGAGTTGCATTAATACTCGGCCAGCCGGTGGATGCAACGTAATTGTTATGCGCTAATCTAGCAACGTGATTCCCGCCTTTTCTATCTGGAAATGCGACAAGAAAAGGCTTCTGGTGCCCTGACTGAAAACCTTCCAACCCCCTTGTAGAACCCGTGCCAAAAGGGCCATACCACATGAACTGTGGATGCCAAAATTGTTCAATCGGCATGGATGCCAAATTTTTACCATCGAATTGCATTAAGCCAGCAATCATTGCTTCAACGACATTTAGAGAGTGCGCTGTTTGGCTAGTGTCTGATGAACCCGTCATAATGCCATCTTTTGTAGCAGGCCCTGGAATTAATATCTCTGCGCCCAAACTTGGCGGTAACATATTATACCCCGCTTGCGCCATCACATGAGGGACATCATAGATAATGTAGGCATCAACAATTTTGTTATCTTTGAACTCATAAAACTCGCCATAACGAATAAACGTAACGTCTCCAGATGCGGGGATGCCAAGCCAGTCTTGAGTAAACGTTGAGACATAGTGACCTGTTGCACACACCCAATCTTTATCATTAAAACGTCCCTCAAACACAATATCATCTCTTCTCTCAAGATTAGGAAATGATGTGGCAAACGGTAGCCAAAATTGTTCATAGATGGCTTGCGGATTAGTTACTTTATTGACAGGGTGAAATGCGTGAATGGATGCATTGTCGCTAAATGTATTTTTGATTGCGGAGTCAATTTTTTCTACTGATTGATACTGGATACTATTAATAAAGTTAAAATATGCGTCAATTATGGCCATAAAGTTCAAAGTTCCGGGGAGTGTTTACAACAAAAGTGTGAAAAAAATGTAAAAAATTAAATTTTTTATTGATTTTATTTTGCATTCGAATTCTAATCAATTCCAGTGAGCGTAACAATTCTTTTGTATCAAAGCCTGATATTTTGTGTTTTCAACATATTGCACTACATTTAATTGGGCTTAACGCCAAATACAATTGCGCGTTTTACAGCCACTGATGTAACAACAAAAATAACAACGAAATAAATAAAATAATTCTAAAAAACGTCGCTAGGATGGTATTTATGGAATCACAAAATAGCTTTACCAAAGCAAAATTAGCGTTAGCTGTTGCATCTGCAATGCTAGCACCTCAAGTAATAGCACAAGATACTCCAGATGACGAAGGTGGACTGGAGGTTATTGAAATTACCGCGCAAAAAAGACTTCAATCGTTACAAGAAGTCGGCCTCTCAGTAACGGCATTATCGGAAAAGGACCTGGAGAGAGCAGGGGTTTCTGACGTTAGCAGATTAGAGCTTGTTACGCCTGGCGTCGCTTTTGGTTTTATCGGGTCTGACGCAAAAGTCGCAATTCGCGGCGCTAACTCTAACAATACGTTTGGCGATAATTCTTCAATCGCTGGTTTTTTTGCCGACGGCGTCTATCGGCCACGTGCATCTCAGCAATCGCAGGCTTATTTTGACGTGTCTAGAATAGAAATACTTAAAGGGCCTCAAGGTACGCTTTACGGACGTAACACGTTCGCAGGTGCAATAAACCTTACAACAAACGCGGCATCACTTGATGGCTTTGATGCTGGTGTAAAATTGGGTCTTCATCGGTTTGATAAGCAACGCGTAGAAACCTTCATTAACCAACCTATCAATGACGAAGTTGCGGTGCGGTTGGCTGTTCAAACCCTCAGAAGCAACGGTCATATCGAAAACCTCGGCCCCGCTGGTAATCTCGGTCAGGACGATAGCTACAATTATCGATTAAGCGCTTATTTTGAGCCTACCGACAATTTGAACGCGACAGTACGTTATACCTCAATCAATCAAAAAGGTACTACACCAGGTATTTTTTCGGCAGAAGGGCTAGGCGTACCTATTAACGAAAACGGTATCACAGATGTATTCGGTACGATCATTGATTTCAGCAACCCAGCGCCAGGAACTCAAGGAACGGTGTCAGCGTTTAATCGCCCGAATGTAGTAAGCTATGACGTTGAGAATAAACGAGATAACCAAGAAGACAACATTACAGTAGAAGTCAATTTAGAGTTGGATGCAGTAACACTGAAATCTATAACGTCTTATACGGATTTCACCAGTGCGTTTGATTTTGACGGTGATTTTAGTGCCAATCCCGGTTATGTCTATTTTTGGGATGAGGCAGTTGAATCGGTTACACAAGAGTTACAGATTTCATCCAATACTGACAGCGATCTGTTCTGGACCGCCGGGCTGTATTTCTCAGATGATGCAATCAGTTTTGGGTTTTCACAATACAGAACATCATCGTATGAAGCGCAACAACAATTTACTGACGAAAACGGGAACACCTTTCCAATTTTCAATGGCACCGCATTAATTGACCCGTTCGGCGGAGCAAACTTTAGTGATTTTGCTGACTTTCAGGAGATTGACGTTGAAACCATCGGTGTTTTCTTCCAAGGCGAATATAGCGTAAACGAAGACCTCACCTTGATTGCCGGCATTCGATACAATGAAGAAGAAAAATCGACGACGACGTCATTTGGTACTGCTAGAGACGGTAACGGGAATTTGTTGAGAGGCGCAACACCTTTTGGGTTGAATATGCGTCCTGTTGATTTCTACGACTACACCGTGGCAGCCGATCGCTCAGGCTCTGAGACGTTTGACATCGTTACGTGGAAGGTTGGATTTAACTACAGCCTTAATGACGACTCGATGATATACGGTACCGGTTCAACAGGCTTCTTATCTGGCGGTCTTAATTCAAACGGTTCGTCTTTTGATCAGCAAGAATCAGAGGCATGGGAACTTGGTATGAAGAATCGATTGTTAGATAATTCATTGCAAGTCAACTTCGCGTTCTACATCAATGAGTTTTCTGACCTGATCACACAGCGCCTGACGTTCCCAGAACCAGATACCGCCATAACAATCAGTGAAAATGCCGGAACCATCGATGTCACCGGTTTCGAATTAGAATTCGATTGGTTGCCAACCGATAACATTTTCGTCAATGGTTCATTGTCATTAATGGATGCAGAATACGATACTTTTGGTGTGAGTAATCCATTCCAGTTAAACAATGGCGTTCCCTCTAGTCAGGTCAATAATGGCTTTCTAGCTCTCGATGGCACTACACCCCCATGGTCGCCTGAATATACATACCATTTAGGTATTGGCTATGAAATTGAACTTGAGGGCGGCAGCTTCCTTACGCCCTATCTTCAGTTCTATTATTCAGATGGATACAATACCGACGATGTATCCTTATATTCAACGCAAGTTCAAGATTCATATGGAAAAACAGATTTCCGTTTGACTTGGACATCAGAAGAGGAAAACATTTCTATCGAGTTATTTGTTGAAAACATCGAAGATGAAGCAGTGTTAGCGAGAACAAATATTGGTGGTAACAACCTTATACAAGGCAGTTATTTGTATCCTAGAAATTACGGTATAAATTTAAATTACCGATTTGAATAATTCGACTTTACGCGTTTAAAGGAGAGCCTTTACGGTTCTCCTTTTTTATTTAAAGGGGTTTTTGAATGAGTATTATGCAGCATCACTTCGATAATGCACCTGCTGATAACGGCAACAGAGATTCTAAACTTGATGGTTTTGATGATGAATTTACGAGCGTTGTCGATTACATCATCAGAATTACTTATCGAATTTGGGAAGGTAAACAGATTGGTCTAGTGTACGACTATTATTCGGACGATTGTCCGATTTATACTTTGGCTGGATATGCTGAGGGTGCTGAATCTGCTGTTCAGGGCACCATAAAAACGCTCTCTGCGTTTCCCGATAGAACATTACATCCCGAAAAAATAATCTACAGCGGTGACAATACAACGGGTTATCACTCGTCACATTTGATTTGGTCTCAGATGACCAACTTAGGGGACTCTGAGTTTGGCAAAGCAACAGGCAAATCTGCACAAATCAGAGTAATTGCACATTGTATAATTCGTGATAATAAGATTGTGGAAGAATGGCTCGTCAGGGACAACTATTCTCTTGTAGAGCAATTAGGTATGGATCCGCATAAGGTTGCTAAAAACTGGGCAGAAAAGCCTTTTCCTGAAGATAGCCAGTTTGCTAGTTGGATGTCCTCAGAAATTGAGAGGGTAGGGTCTCAATCAACAAAAAGAATTGCTAATACATTCGACCCGATATCTTCGCCAGGTGATTTTATAAAGACTCACTTGCATAACATCTGGAATGGTAGACTTCTGGGTGATTTGAATTTTTTATATGCAGAGAATGCAGTGTTTCATGGCCCGGCAAATCGAGAGTTCAATACGCAAGAACGCATACTCACCTACTATCTAGAACTACTAGGTGCGATGCCAAACGGTAAAATGGCACTAGATAAGGTCTGTGTAGTTGACACTGACAATGGACACGATGTGTCGGTAAGGTGGGCGTTTGCAGGCACACATACAGGGCATGTACGTTTTGGAGAGCCAACTGGTAAAGACCTACTTCTAATTGGCGAGTCTCATTATCGACTGTATGCTGGCCGCGTCATTGAGGAATGGACAGTTTTTGACGAACTTTCATTATTAAGCCAGATTTATCGACACCGAATGCATGTAAGCCAAGGATAACTTTTTGTCCATAACACGCTCACCCGAAGAAAATCAATCATCATTCTTCAAGGTATTAAAGAATAGAAACTTTGCAGCCTTAATTTCTGCCAACACCATATTCGCGTCGGCATTTCCTATGCAATTAATACTAGGTGGATTGGCCGGGTTGATGTTGGCGCATGACGACATGTTGGTAACGTTACCCGCGTCTATTCAAACGTTTGCTGCATTGATGGCAGCTGCGCCTTTTTCAGCGTTGATGGGCCGAATGGGCCGTAAAGCGGGGTTTCTTATTGGCGCATTCGTCACAATAATCGGTGGGTTTATCGCAGTCTCAGCGCTCTATTTTGAGAGCTTTTTGTTGTTATGTGCTGCGCACTTTTGTTTTGGAGCGGGCTGGGCGGCTTTTCAGTACTTTCGCTTTGCGGCAGGTGAGGTGGTTAGCGTAGAATGGCAACCCGTCGCCATTTCGTTGATGTTAACGTCTGGACTGATGGCAGCGATTGTCGGACCGGAACTATTTATTCAATCCAAAGATTTAATTGACGCGGTGCCGCTTGCAGGTGCTTATATGGCGATGAGTTGTTTAGCACTAGCAGGGATTCTCCCATTGTTAATTGCCAAAATGCCTAAGCCAAAGCGACAAGAAGATACAGCGTCTACTTGGCGCAATCTGCAATCTTTACGCAATAGAACTGTAAAACAAGCCATCGGTTTAGCAGCCGTATCACAAGGAATAATGGTATTTCTTATGGTGCCGACACCTATCGCAATGGTGGCGTGTGGTTTTAATGAAAATATAGCCAGTGATGTCATTCGTTGGCATATCGTTGCGATGTTTGCACCGAGTTTTTTCACCGGCTTCTTGATCAAACGTTTCGGCGCTCTCCCGATTGCGTATATTGGATTAACGATAATTATTATTGCAGCGTTCTATGCAACACAAGGTATTTCTTCTGTTCATTTCTATGCAGCATTAATTATGCTTGGCGTTGGTTGGAATTTCAGTTTCATTGGCGCTACGACAATGCTTGCAGCGGCGGTAAGTGAGGACGAAAAAACTGCTGTTCAAGGCTTAAACGATACCGTCATTGCGCTAGTATCAGTCATTTGTGCTTTTTCAGCCGGTTTTTTTGTCTCCAGAGGTGGATGGACGGTCGTTGCATTGATATCGACAAGCGTTGTGTTTTTTATGCTAATGGTATTTGTAATCGAACAGGTTGCGCACAAATACAATAGAAAGGTAAACAGCCCCTAAGCATCAAAACCATGTGGCGTGATTACTTACAATTACATTTTATAATTTTCCTTTGGGGATTTACGGCAATTTTAGGTGAACTAATTGCCTTAAATGCACTTGAAATCGTCTTTTATCGAACGTTTATTGCTACGATTGGAACAGTCATTTTGATTCTGCTCCTTCAAACACGACGAAGAAATCAACCACAATCCCAACAGCGCCCTCCATTGCTTCTTCCTCTAAAAGCTAGCGGACAAATTGACTGGAAGTACGTAGGCATTTTTACAGGGATCGGGGTGATTATCGGCCTCCACTGGTTAAGTTTTTTTGGAGGCGTGAAAGTTGCGAATGTTTCTGTTTGCTTGGCAGGGGTTGCGACATCTTCGCTATGGACAGCATTTTTAGCCCCGTTTTTTCATCGAACAAAGGTCAAAGGCTACGAGGTTATGCTTGGGCTGTTAGTGTTACTTGGTCTTTATGTTATTTCGTATTACGGGTTTGTCGAAGAGAATTACATGTGGGGTTTAGGCTTAGGGGTGTTAGCCGGGTTCTTGGCCGCTCTTTTCTCAACCATAAATAGTCTTTATGCTAAGAAATACCACCACTACACTATCACCACTTACGGAATGTTGGGTGCTTGTCTGACATCGCTTACCGCTATGGTGATGATTGAGTTTTCCGGACAGATTGACTTAACATGGATCACTTCTGACCCGTCGGATTGGCTTTGGTTACTGCTCTTAGGAGGGGGCTGTACAGTCTATGCGTACTCTGTAGCGGTTGAGCTTTTACGACGAATCTCGGTTTTTACCATGAATCTCTCTATAAACTTGGAACCACTGTATGGGATTTTGTTGGGAGTACTTATTTTTAAAGAACACGAACAACTTACTATACAATTTTATATTGGCACAGCTATCGTAGTTAGTGCTGTTTTTTTACATTCTATTTTTCAGCATTGGGAAAAGCTGAAAGTAAGGCTGAAGTCTACATTATCATAACAAATCAGCAATTTTGTTCGCTCTACAGGTTTATTGCGTTTCGCTCGTCTGCGCTTGAGATATTTTTTGTCGAATATTCATCCATATTTTGCCTAGATGATTGTGGCCTTGAGAATGTCTGCCGATCCCCCAGAAATAATCGTACTGTGAGGTTTCTATAATCAACTTATCGTCTGTTGCGGCAAGTGCATCTCTCACTTCGCTATACATCTGTGCTTTTGTGTATAGGGCACGTGTCATTAGGATCAGGACATTTCGTTTGTAGTTTTTGATTTTTGTGCGATACCAGGGCTTTACGTAATTGATAGTATCTTCTGCGGTAGGCAATGTCTCGATGATAACTGCGTGTTTTTGTGAACGAACACTCATTGACTGGACGTAATGCTCACACGTTTTCCAATTGCGCTCGTCAAGGGAAATGGAATGATTACTACAACTCGCTAGCGGATGATGTAAATCATAGCGCGAAAACAAAAACGCCTCTTCAATATCGTTGTTTATTTTAAACATTTACCTTCTCTCTTCCTGAAAAGATTGGGTTTTAAAAGCATAGTGTTCTGGTCAACTAAAATCGGACACTCATAAGACAGCTTGTAAACCTAAATTCTTTGATAATTTGAATTTTTAATCCATATACCAGGTTGAAATTAGCGTTCGGTTACTGCTTCATATTTCAGAGAGTATTGCGCCGTTTCCAACGTGAGATAGTTTTTTTCGACAGATATATCACTCCAATTAGATAAAACATTGATGAAAATTTGCTCCGTTTTCATTCTATCTTCATCCAAACATGCCATTTTTGATACCCCCATTTGTTTTACTTGAAAGCGATTATCTTTTAGCTCTGATTGGCCGAAAAAGCGGTTACAGCCTGAATACCCAGAAACACTATTGTTACTATCAATCTCAAGTGAAGCTCCAACTTTCGAGCGTTCTCCATTGACGCTTATTAATTTCCATTGCGTATTTTGTAAAATATTGGATGTTACGTTCATTGTATCCACGTTAACGGCGCATGCCGTGATAAAAAATAGTGCTGCAAAAGCAATATGCTTCATAAAAATGCCTGCTCAAATAACCAAAGAATTAGAATACTCAATACAAAAAAAGCGATAAGTATATAGCTTATTCTATCAATCTTGCCGGGGACGACATACCAGCCATTTTCAGTCTCCGGAAGTTGTTTTTCTTTGAACATTTGCTGTTGACCTTTTACCGTATACAAAGACCACGTTGATTGTTTGCCATCTATAAGAATACTTGCAGGTATAGCGATGACAATGTTAATAAAGCCGCCAATTAAACAATACCAAGGCCACGCTATATTGGTGGCTTTGGATACAATAATTATTGTGACGAGACCACATAGGACGCCAATGAGAAGTCCTTTTTCTGTGGTGTGTTTTGAAAAGAATCCAAGCACAAACATAGAAAGTTTTGCACCCACAAAAAATGCCCCAATTTCGCTTATCAGTTTAAGGATTGAGCTGTCAGACTGTGTGTAAATGATCGCTGGAATTAACAATATCACCGCCCAAAGCAAAGTGAACCATCTTGTCGCAGTGAGGTAGTGTTCTGGGCTCGCCTTGGTGTTAAAAAATTTCTGATAAAAATCGACGGTAGTGACGGTAGCCATTGAATTAAAAAAGGAATCTAGGCTTGATAGGCTTGCAGCGACAATAGCGGCAACGATAATGCCCGCTAGCCCAGGTAGGCTGTACTCTGTAATAAATTCCAGAATGATGAGATTATTGTTGTCAAACTCACGCCCGCCATAATATGCATAAAACAGCACACCTAATAACAAAAATAGAAAATAGATAAAGAAGGCGGCAAAACCCATCACAAAATAAGACTTTTTGGCGTCACCAATATTCTTGCTTGCCAGCACTCGCTGAACCATCATCTGGTCAGTGCCATAAACCGTAATATGAAATAAAGCCATGCCGATGATCCCCGCCCATATCGTTGATTCTTTTGTCAAATCAGGCGATAAGTCGATGGCATTGAGTTTGCCTTGTGCTTTGAGGTCGGTGAGCGTTTGCAGAATTGGCTGAGGCATTTCGGAAATAAGTGCATAAACGACGATACCAACCCCGATCATTAAAATTACGGTTTGCAAAACATCTGTCCAAATAACAGCAGTTATGCCGCCGAGCAATGTATATATCAATGCAACGAACGTCACGATAAAAATGGCGACAATGACGTTTATCCCAGTTATATACGCAATCACCAGTGAGGTGCCGTAGAGGATGGCTGCTGTGACTAACAGCCGGGTCACCAAAAAAATCGAGGACATAACCACTCTTGATTTCACACCAAAGCGTTTCTCCTGATATTCATAAATTGATGCGACATCACTATTAAAGAAGAACGGTAAGAAAAAACTCATGATCACAAACACAACAATGGGGTAATTGATGTGCAGTGCAATAACGGAAAAGTTTGATGCGTATGCCCAAGCCGGTCCACCGAGAAAAGTAAGTGCGCTAACGTAGGTGGCAAATACTGATATGCCAATGGCCCACCACGGTGTGTTGCGCTTTCCTATGTAAAAATCGCGCGCTGTTTTGACGTTTTTACTGAGATATAAACCCAAAAATAGATTTATAACGACATAAACGGAAAGTATTATCCAATTGAGAGTGCCAAAATCGCCCATAGGAACCAAATCATTGAAAATCAATTAGTTATGTATAGACGATAATGTTATTAATTGCACGGTAGATGGTAAACAATCACCACATGCATATGCTTAGGTCTCAATCAGAGGCTTTCAAGAAATTCACTTCAAGCCCAACACCTGCAGGTGATTTAAAAAATACTTGTGTCATCTCGAGCTCCTCAATTTGAGTGAGGGTAAACTTAATGTCCTTTTGCGCCAGTTTGGACAGAATCGCTTCGCCGTCAGTTAACCTAAATGCAATATGGTTAATGACATTGTTAAACGGTGCTTCTACATCATTGCTGCTTTCAGTGAGATGAATAAGAGGTTTATTATCTTTATATAGCCAATATCCAGCGACATTAAAGTTAGGCCTGTAACCTGTGCTCATATCAAAAACGTCGCAAAAAAACTGGTATTCTATTTCAAGCATTTCTTTTGGCGCGGTAACGTTAAAATGGTCTAAATACAATGTATTAGCCTTTAGCTTTTATTTGTGCTTTAAGCAGTGCAAAAATGTCAACGTCGAACTGTCTAAACAGATGCACCATATCTACAAATACCCAGTTTTCAGTAAGATGGTCGTCAACTCGTTTCCACCAATCTAATCCATTGATAGAAATATCGTTGTTGGTTGGTTGTACCCCTTTGTATGGGCCTGTATGCGTTGCGCGAACACCATCCCAGCCAGGACCGCCAGAGTAGGGGCCTTCTGCGATAAGGGCATCGAGGTCTTGCACTTCTCTATCGGGAAACGCAACTAGCCAAGGCTGTTGATGAAAGTCTTCAAACGCCTTTAAACCGTAGCAACTGCCGATACCGCCAGGCCCGTACCAGCATAGTTCTTCTGTGAAGTAATCTGCCATGCCCATACTCTCTAAGTTGTTCTCGTCATAGCTATTCAGGCCTTCATAGATGAAACTGCGAATGTGTTTCAAGCTATAATCAGATTCCGCTTTTGGCTGTTCACCTAGTAATACACCATCGCCTAACAAGGGTTGCAGATACTGACCTCGGACGCCTAACACAGGGCTTATTACGTCGTACCCAGCTGATTCCATTAAGTCAATGAGGTCAATTAGAAAATAGCTCTCAACAATTTTATTATTTTCGATGCAACAAAATTCACCCCAGCGAATCGATACTGGTTTGCCTGTTGCTGGTATGCCAAGATAATCCTCAACGAAAATGCCATTGAGCATACCGGTTCCTGTGACCCATTTTCTGCCGTCTTTTGATATATTGCCATCTCTGCGACCATTGGATATGCCTCCGAAAAAGACGAAGGTTTCGCGCTTTAAGTGTGCGAATGATGCATTCAACGGTTGCCAGAATTCGGTGATAAAACTAGTTGGGCCATGTAACTCATTTATTGGATCGGGCCCATACCAAAGACTTGATGCAGACATTGCCTCTTCTGCGGCTGTTATCCAAGTATTGGGAGCGCTATTTTGTAGTTGATACCAAAAATCCCATACCAGTTTTTTATTTACTTGATTTTGCTGGATACTCATTCCACCTTTGTTCCTTTATTCATTTCATCCAGCCTGCGACGCACATAGTCTAGATGGTGTTGTACCGTATATGCCTGTTTTCTAAAAAAGTTCGGTAGATTAGATTTTAGTAACGTCAGCTCAATATCGTCTAACTCATTGCGCAGCGCGATTAATGTATCTTTTTCTAATGTGCTGCCCTCGGTGGCTAGCTGTATGTCAATTTCATGCAGTCTTGTATAGTGCTTATAGACTCTCGTATTGAATATTGCATTATAAACAATGGGCAGAAACCTAAATAATGGCAGCAGTAGCAGTATCAAAGGCACCAGTATAATCAAGATGCGATTTAGCTGAGCTACCACCCAATACGGGAGAAAAGACTCCAATGGGCTGAAGCCTGATTCAAAAAGACTAACTGCGAGCTTATCTGCTGGGATCCCTAAATCTTTCGTCGAGGGAAATAGGTTGTCTGCAGGTATTAGCGGTCTGCCGCCGTGCACTTCTTTAGTCGCGGCAACCAGTCGGTTCACCAATGCGGGATGCAAGTCTTCCTGACTTACCAACCGCGTTACCAATGCAACCATGTTCAAATCACTTTGTGGTAGCGGTCTTTGATAGTTGAGCGAGCCTGATGGTAAACGAATTAGTCTTGCGCCGGGAATTCGCAGCGCGACGGTCTCGCTATGTGCCAAAGGCACCAGATTCAATTCAGGATTTTCAAACAGTGGCTTTAGATAACTGGCGGTGACAGGTGCCACAAAAAGCGCAATATCTAGTTCTCCTTTTCCAATAGCATTTGCAGTGTCACTGGAGCCCAAGGCAAATGCTTTGTCTCCTGAGAAACCCGCGGCACGAGTGATTGCCGCAAGTTGTTGCGCAACAACACTGGTACCGCCACCTTGTGCACCAACAGATAAAGAAAAACTGTCCCACGTATTGGGGTCATTATCTACTTCAGGTCGGGCAAATATCCATAGGGGTTCGATTTGAACCGAGGCGATGCCGACCAATGTCTCTGGTAGATAAACGCCGCCTTGGACGAGTGCAATGTCAACATCATCGCCAGATGCGAGAAGCGATGCGTTTTCCACAGAACCATTGGTTTCGATGATGTTTAGTGTAATGTTATCGCGCGACAGAATATCCTGATATAGCAAGGCGTAGTCATAATAAGCTGAGCCGGGTTTGCCAGCTGCAATTGATATCTGTTCGGGCGGATAAAGATTGAGTTGACGCAGCACGAATGTGATCACACCTGCCAAAGAAGAGAGCATGATTAATGCTATGACTAAGATAGGAAGAATGCGCAGGAAGATTTTCATTTATATTTGATTGCTCCGAAATAATCAATCGCTAATTCGATTCAGCGTTAATTACAAATATAATAGTGCATTCTTCGTTAACTTGTTCAATGTATAATCAATTTAACTCGATAAAACAATACGCAGCCTTAAGCATCATTGCCAAAATGATAATGGCATGCAATTCAGATGTTTAGCGGGCTTTACTTAGTGTGAACTAATGTATTGTTAAAAGGCAAAACAATCTGAATTTACAATTGAATGGTGGCCTTACTACACGGGGAACTTTTTGCGTATTTTATAAACAAAATTACGCCAAAGAATTTTTGGTATTGCAACAACATGCAGCTTGTTTTGAGCCGCGATAACCATTTCTTTTTTCGCGACTGCCATAACCTCTTTGGATGCTTTATTTGGGTGCCCAGAATCAACGGGTGGCATCGGGTCATATTCGATTAATAATTGTATTTTTTCGGCCTCTACTTTTCCATGAAGACGCATAACAATATGCAGGCCGAGATCAATGCCGGCAGATACACCCGCTGCCGTGATAATTTTCCCTGATTCAACAATGCGTTCGTTTCGCATTGGCGTTGCGCCAAATTGTTTTAAAACAGACTGCGCTATCCAATGGGTGGTAGCTTGGTGACCATCGAGTATGCCAGCCGCCGCCAGTACGCAAGCGCCAGAGCAAACAGATAAAGTCAATGTGGTCGTTTTATGGACGTTCTGTAACCAAGTGATAAGCTGTTTATTCGCCATTGCAACTGCGGTGTGTGCCGTTGAGCCAGGCACAAGTACAATATCAGGGGAGGGGATTTCATCGAAACTATGTGTAGCACCTAAAATAAATATCCCGCTATCTGCGGCAACAGGACCTGCTTCGTTGCTCACGAACCTGACTTCGGAATCGGGCATCATGCGAAGCACTTCGTAAGGGCCGACAGCGTCTAATGCTGTAAATCCTGGGTAGAGTACAATTGCGATTAACATAGCGTTTTTCCTAGGTTGCCTTGGAAGGCTGAATTTTCTTAGCTGCAAAAATAAGCACGACCAGCAGAAGATAACAACCTGAACCAAACTGCAACACAGTGTAAGCGTTAAAATATTCTACGATATTACTGGTAATAAAAGGGCTAATCGCTGTTCCCGATGTTGCGCCGAACAAAAATGCTGAAATCAGTTTTGGCGGCGGATCCTCGATCATTAAACTACCAAAAGAAATGATAATTTTGAGAAGCCCCAAATTTGCAACTCCCCAGATAAATGCCAGCGCAATCAGATAGTCTATATCCTTGACTGTCGAAAGAGGTACAGACATTAATGCTGTTGCCAAAGCACCGATGATTACCAGTCTCTGCACACCAATTTTATACACCCACCACGCCACAAATAGTTGGGTAACGAGCATGCCTGACCAGAATTTACTGACAATATCACCGGCTTTTGCAGGGTCTGCATTAAGCGCAGTTTCCGCATAGTTAGGTAACCACCAAAGCATTGAATATTGCCCAAGTGTGTACAAAAACAAAGCAACGATACAACACCAAACCGCAGGAGGCCATTGGGTTATGCGCGTGGTTTGCTCAGAGCCAGATTCGGTATGTTTATCAGTGTCAATCGTTTGCGTATGCTCAGGAAAAGAAGAGAAAAGCGATAAACCAACTACCGTCATGGCTACAAATCCGACAATAAAATAGGCACTCGCCCAATGCATCTGCTTTGCAATAAGATAGATAGCAACCGATGAAATAATAATGCCTGCGATGCTAAAACACGCATCGGTAATGACGAGCATTGAAGCTCGAGAGTTCTCGTTATAGCTCCTAGATATCACACTGGCGGCACCTGCCAGACCAATGCCGCAGCCAACACCAATTGCGCCCAACGCTAGCCCAACAAAGATAAGGGCTGGTGCAAACAGCATTGAAAATAAGCTCAGGCTCAAAACGCCATAAACGATGAGCATCATGCGTTTAATGGTTACATGATCAAACACAAAAAGTGCAAACGCCGATCCTATAAGAATGCCAAAGGTAAGCCAGCTAAACGTATTGCTCACATCGGTTATGGGTAAGTCAAAAAAATCGGACATAGGACCCACAATAATGCCAATTGGCGATAACATCGCTGACATAATAAAGTAGGCAAGGAAACTTATCGCCGTAATTCGATAACGGTTAATCATCGGAAAACTGCACATTGTCCACTTCTTGTTGGTTGCGATTGAGCCAGTCAGCGCGGCGTTCAAACAGCTGTTCCGCACAATTTTGTACTTCATGACGAATGTCATCCATGTTTGCATTCGTTAGCTTCTTATCACGGACGAGTTCGTTACCGTCACACATCACCCAGTCCACATCGCCGCCTTGTACCGCGTATACTAAGTTGTAGTGCAAATTAAACAAATCACCTTTCATTAAAGGTGTTGTACGCGGAGTATCCGTACGCACGGCGATAATGTCCGCTTTTTTCCCTGCCTCAATCGACCCGATTTCATCGCCCAAACCAATCGCTCTCGAGCCATCTATTGTCGCCATGCGCAGCACATCCCATGCGTCTCCAGCGGTAGCGTCAGTTTCTCTATGCTTAGCAACTAACCCTGCGAATTTCATCTCTTCGAACAAATCGAGGTTATTGTTTTCCTTTTCACCATCACAGCCAATACCGACATGTACACCGGCTTTGAGCATCCGTGTCACCGGCGCTATGCCGCTTGCGAGTTTAAGATTGCTGGTGGGGTTGTGAGCGACGCCAATGCTTCTATTCGCCATTAAGCTAATTTCAGCCTCATCTAACCAAACGCAGTGTGCGAATAAGACGGTATCGAGATCAAGAAAACCCAATTTATCCATCGCGTGAACGGGACGCAGTCCATAGCGCTGGGCAATTTCTCTTACTTCTGCCTGAGACTCACCGACGTGGGTATGCAGCCCCACCCGATATCGGTTTGCCATATCAATCGCGCGTTTGCATGCATCTTCGGTAAAGTAGAATAGGTGCTCCATACCCACCCATGGCATTATGCGACCATTGGCTTTGCCTAACCAGTTATCTATCAACGCTTCGTTAGTATCGAGTGTTTCAAAATAGTTGTAGTCTGGATGTTCACCCACATACGGGACAAGCACTGCGCGATTTCCTAATTGCTCAGCAGCTCTAGCGCTGCCATCAAGAAATCGCCACATATCCACAAATGTTGTGGTGCCAGACAAAATCCCTTCGCCATAACAAAGCCACGACGCTATTTCGGCATCTTTTGGCTGTAATACCCTGTGCATTGGGTCAATAAATAAACGTAACCAGTCCCAAAGCTTTAGCCCTTCTGCAGTGCCACGAAGAAAACCAGAATGCATATGGGTGTTGATTAATCCGGGCATGAGGACATGATTATCAAACGATATGATTTCGGCATCTGGATAATGCTGTTTTAGGCTATCGGTGCTACCTACATCGATGATGTTCTGATCGACTACTATGCCGCCGGATTCAATCACTTCATTCGATTCATTCATAGTGAGAACAAAAGGGGCAGAATAGATTTTCATTTTGATTTTTCTCCTGAACGCACGAACCAAACGACAAAGTACACGAACGGTGTATCCATAAGTGCAATCGCCAATTTCAATACATAGGTGCCTATCATCAATGTAAACAGCACCTCATTTGGCATCAATCCGTAAAACGCAATGGTATAAAAGACAACGGTATCAATGAGTTGACTAAGTGACGTTGAACCATTGTTACGCAACCAAAGCATCTTGCCTTTAGTGATGAGTTTAATTTTTTCAAATGCCCAAACATCAAACAACTGACTCACTGCAAAACTGCAGGCAGACGCGATGGTGACGCGCGCCGCTGTTGTCATAATGCTTTCAAAGGCGAGTTGATCTTGATAAAACTCAGAAGGCGTCCAATGCCTCGAAAAATAGGTAGAAAGAACAATGATCGGATAACATAAAGCAGCGCCGATAATAGCACTTTTGGTAAAGCGACGACCGTGTAACTCTGACATCACATCGGTAAATAAAAACGTCATGGAGTAAATCACAATGGACGCAGATAGGGCAAATGTGCCTATTCCGGGAATGGAGATATCCCCCAACTTACCGGCAATAAATACGGCGACAACCAAAGAACCTGCAAGTAATGCTGGCAGCAGTTCTTTGCCAAAAAATCTGCTTGAACAAGCCAGTATTGATGCCAATGCAACGGTTGATATTAGCCAGAGCAAGTCAAATAGCACGTAATCATTCCCTTTATTAATTCTCTTTCATGTTTCCTTGCTTTTGAAACAACGTTAGTGATGTTAGGCAAATAACGCATAATTGCGTAATAAACTACAAGTGTTGGAAGAAGAGGTTTGGGTGTTATTGTTTTACTACATTCTGATTTGGTTTCGCTCTTTTGTCCATCAGTACATCAATTTGCATCGGAACTTAAGCGAGAACAGGTGGAACGAGATTTACTTCGTAGTATAGAAGTTAGCAATCCAACAAAACCGATTAGACCGATCAAGATTAATATTAAAACTCAAAAAATGGCTGGCCCATTAGAAGCTTCATTGCTCACAATAAACAGAAGCCCCAATATAATTGCGCCCAAACACAGCAATGCTAAAAGTATTTGGATAACTATCTCGCCCACTTGTTCTACAGTGGCTTATCTATCCAAATGGCTATAACGTCTAAAATACTTTTCATAATAACGCCAGCACAAAATACCGTACAAAAATGTCATTGCGAAACATATAAGCGAGGTGACAGCAAATCTACTTAGTGCATCATATTGTCCATTATAGGTGTGTATAAGATAAGGAATAACAGCCATGCCTAAGAACATAAAACCACCCCACGGAGCCGCGTAGGTGCAAAAAAAGTGCACTATGCCTTTTTCTCGTCTAACACGCCAACGTTCATGCTGTGAGCGCGTCCAATACCAAGGATATTTAGTTTGCGTCACTATTTTGATTCCCCATTTTGGAATTATCCGACACAGGATGCAAGGGTGCATTCTACTAAAACTAGCTTGTCAACAAAACTGGCCTATATGGTAATAAACTCGCTAGAGTCTCAGCTAAAACTGACATGTTTGAGGTTTCTTACACAACCATAAGTCATTGGTTTTCGATATGTTAGTAAATTATGGCTGTGCAATATGAGCGGAAGTTGAGTAGGTTGACAATATGAATTTGGAAGCTTTCATATAAAGTGACCAGAATGGTTTTGGATTAGAAGACCTTTTCGACTTTTGCTTGTTAGATTGATTTTGTTTAGTATTGCTGTGAGTGGACCTCATAAATAAAAAAGGAACTTTATTTGAAGCGCTTCTTTGTTGTATTTCTCTCTTTTTTTCTTCTTACCACAGAAGTCTTTTCCAAAAATGACTCCGATATAATTGATCGCTGGGCCGACACTCAGATATATATTTCGTCATTGGTTGGCCACCAGTTCGAGTTCTTTCGGTCAGTTACGCTCTTCAGAGGCAGAGGTCAATTCTTAATCGACCAAAATCAGTATTATAAGGTTGAATCCAATTCCACAGGTGACATAAATGGCTACAGCGTTATTCATATATTGGGAGATCTAAACGATAAAATTTCGGTTGACGGTCAAAACGAAATAATAATAGCCGGAAGTGTTAGCGAGAAAGGAATGATTTTAGCTGAAGGCATTAATAAAATATTCATTGGTGGAGATTTTTCTGGTCAGATTGAATCGGCTGATAGCCTCGAATTGTATATTAAAGGTTCATTTCAAGGGTTCTTAAAAGGCGGTATTCCAACTACCAATATTGTTATTGAAGGGAACTACAAGGGGGTTATAGACCCAACTGATAAAGAACAAGGTGGTATGTTATATATTGATGTAAAAGGGTCAGCAAAAAAAGAAGATTTAGACTCTATTTGCAAGTCGCCATTCACTCAAGTTTACGCAGTGGCCAATGTAAGCTCAATGAAATCTGGAATATATGATTGTGATAACGAAAAGCATCGGCTTACAGTCAGATAATTTCTCTACATCTCTTTCTTAAATAAGTTACCAAAATTAAAAAGGTTGGCTTTTGGGTTTGCAAGAAAAGCGGTCGCTCGAAATTGCAGGAATTGAGATATAGCGGTCGTTTTAGTCTTATAAGCATGACAAATA
>DDLV01000041.1 GCA_002340325.1 Glaciecola sp. UBA2563
ATTGAAAACGCTGCTCTTGACCTTTCACCAGACGCCTGACCACAATGTTGTTCTTATTCGCCCGCTCTGTATAACCCCCAGCAAGCGCAACCGCTTTATCTATCGATATCCCAGGCTGAAACGGATAGCCGCCCGGCTTTTGGACTTCGCCATCAATGAAAAAGGGACGATGCTCAACAATCGACACCGACACCAGCGGGTCAATTAAATAATCACCGCGCAAACCCCTATCGATGAGCAGCTCTATTTCATCGACCGTCTTACCCGACAAGCGTATGTCGCCTAAAAATGGATAGCTAACAATACCCGCATTGGTCAGGCGCGTTTCTACGGTCAAGTCATCTTCGCCGAAGACTTCTATCTTCACCATATCGCCTGAGCCAAGCACATAATCGTTAATCGCTGCTTTAACATGCACTGATAACGAAAAGGACATTACCACAAACACACACAACAATATTTTCATGATCCGCATTGATAGTTTCCAAGTTGAGGTTAAATTTTTTGGTTAGGTCTTTATCGGTCAATAATTAGAAAACTTGTGGGGATCTGAACCAACCTTTTGCGTTGTTATGTCATCAGCATCCTTTCAGACCCCTAATCAAACCCATAAAAAAGATACGTTTTACTGAAGTGTGCCCAACTGTTCGTCTAACACGAGCAGAACTTTCTCTGCGCCGTATTGCCTTAGATGACCCAAGTCAGCATACGTAGACATCTCATCTCTAATATAATTGAATTCATCTGTATTAAAATCAATTACGATATCAGATTCAACGTCCAACAATGCATCCATTTTTTCGCGATAAAGACGATAACTTGATTGAAAATTAGGATGATCAAATATTACTTTGGGGCGAGGGAAATAATAGGCAATGATGTTTATATTTCGCTTTCGGATAGTTTCCAGAACATACCGTAAATCTTCATATGCATTTTCATCTACATGAAGCTCTTCTAAGGCTTCGTTACGGTCATATTTCGCCAACCGTTCATTAATCAAATCGGTTACATCTGCGTCTTTGATGTTTCTGTATTTATAGTTATAGTTCAAATAGCCATAATGGCTATCATAGAACTCACTCGTGTTGCCTTTTTTCAAGTCAATATATTTGTTTAGATAGAACTTGAAAGTAAACAAGGAACCAAGTGTCGCATAATATTCTTTTTTATTGATAAAAGAAGATTTCATACCCGAGTCCTTTGTGATGTATGGATCTAAACAGATGATGAATGTATTAATACTTCCGTTTTTCAACACGTTGTCGACCAAGACTCTTAGCTCAGATATATTGCCGCCATTTATGGATAAGTTGTAAATTTTTCCGTTAGTTAATGCACGCGTGTTCATATTGATCGCTGATAGAGATGGCCCGATTAAGATCCCATCAAAATTTTGTGGAATATACGAATATGAATACAGATTTTTAGTCGTTCTTTCATTATGAAAAATTCTGTATTCTTGTCCTTCTACATCGCCAAAAAGACCAAATTCGTTGATCTTGTAATTGATAAACGCCGTTGCAAGCAGTAACGCCAGAAAAAGAAACAACAGTGTTTTTACGTATTTTCTAGAAGTCAAAATATAAAAACTCCGTCACTTTTACCGAATTGATGAAGATAATCGATATGTACAGGCAGGCCAGTGAAAGCACCATAACCGACAACCGCGGCTTGGCGGCTTCGAGCTTGGCCACTTGCTCGTTACTGTTTTTCATAAACAAGACGAACATAGAAAAAGCGGCAATGACTAGATAGATAGCCATATCAAATCGAGCGATACCACTAGTGACACTGATCAAATCTAACGTGTCACGATCCAATTTGAGTAGGTTAATCAGTTTAACGCTCTCAATCGCGAAGCCACTTAAACCAAACATTGCTGAGAGTACTTTTATTGCATCTTCCCACTCTTTCGCTCGGAAGAAAACCCAGCATATATTGACAAAATTGAAGGTAACAAACCATGCCATGACTCGGTGCATTTTAAATCCAAGATTATTCCATAACCGGTGTATCGCCAGCGCAACGCCGTGCAAAAACCCCCAAAAGACAAAGGTCCACCCAGCACCATGCCAAATACCGCCGATTACAAAAGTCGCCAAAAGATTGTTATATGTCCTAAAGTTACCGTGTCTGTTTCCGCCAAGAGGAATATACACATAGTCGCGCAAAAACCGGCTTAATGTCATATGCCATCGTCGCCAAAAATCCTGGATATCTGTTGCCTTATAAGGTGAGTTAAAGTTAATAGGCAGCCTTATGTTGAACAGCAATGCAGCGCCAATTGCCATATCAGTGTAACCGCTAAAGTCAAAGTACAATTGAAACGTATAAGAAAGCGATGTAGCCCATCCCTCATAAAACGTAAGTACTTCAGCGCTATCAAATCCATTATTCGCCCAGACAGCAAAACTATCTGCTATTACAACTTTCTTAAATAGACCGATAGAAAAGATAAATAGTCCAAGTGCGATGTTTTTGTATTTTTTAACTTTATTCCTTATATCAGCAAATTGCGGCATCATTTCTTTGTGATGAACAATAGGGCCTGCAATGAGCTGTGGGAAAAAAGTAACGAATACAGCGTAGTTCAATACATTGTATTCTTGCGTCTCGCCCCGATAAGAATCTACGAGATACGCTATCTGTTGAAAGGTAAAAAATGATATCGCCAGCGGCAGCGCAATATACATGAGCGGGATTTCAGTACCTAAAGCACCATTGACATTAGCTATGAAAAAATCAGTGTATTTAAAATACCCCAACAACGCCAAATTCCCAATAACCCCGATGGTTAGCGCCTGTTTTTTCGTAATTATCTTGTGGACCTTATCTTTTGTGAGAGACGTGCCTATTGCATAGTTAAATATCATTGAGCCAACGATCAATGGCAGGTATATGATGTTCCACCAGCTGTAGAAGAACAAAGAGGATGCAACGAGAAAACCTTTTGCAGCATCAGTAAGTTTCTTGGAATTGAGATAAAAATAGACAAAAAACGTTATCGGTAAGAATAAAAATATAAACTCAAAACTGTTAAAAAGCATTAATATTCCCTAACGAAAACGAATAATAACGTGAAATTACCGTACGACCATGAATGAGACCAAACATCACAATGATAACTATTTTATACCTGTAGAATCGCCGTGATAATACCCGGTATCGGCAATATATCCAATTAATTAAGCAGTGCGAATGCTAAGGTAACCCGCATGTTAAGAAATAATCAAGTAGAGTGAGATGGCGCGCAAACAAAAAAGCGGCGTTAACATCTAACACCGCTTTATCCTCTTCAGAGCTTATGAAGTAGCTTCTGTTGCACTCTCTTAAGCCTTAGCTTTATCAGTCTCTTGATAACTGTTGTAGCCATACTGGTCGTAGTAGCCCGTGAACTCGCCGGTCTTCTTCGCCTTCTTAATGTCTACCTGATTCAGCAGCACACCATCCACACGCTGGCCCGCTTCAATGAAGCGCAACAAGCCGTTGTTAATCAGCTTAGCGCTCGTGCTATCCGCTCTAACAACATACACCAGTGAATCACAGTGCTTAGACACTACCACCGCATCACTCACCGCTTGTGTCGGTGCACTGTCCAGTACAATTTGGTCGTACGACTGGCGAAGCTTCTCAATCAGCTCGCCAAACACCTCAGATGCCAATAGCTCCTGTGGATTAGGCGGTAAACTACCGGCCGTCAACACATCCACGCCCGATTGCTCATCACGGATGATACACTCTTCTAATGAATGTGAGCCCGCTATCACATTCGATAATCCCGGCTGGAATGCAG
>DDLV01000042.1 GCA_002340325.1 Glaciecola sp. UBA2563
AAGCAATAAAGCGCTTAGCGGAAGCACATTTACATTTAAAAGCGTGCGAGCACACGGATGTGCGAGCCCGAGCGAATAGGGATGTACCATAGCGACTTTTAAATGTGAATGTCCTAAAGCTAAAAAGCATCGCTTAAACAAACAGCATCACATGTGCATAAGAATGATGGAAGGATTGCTTAAGCTAACGCCATTGGAATGGCACTACCAAGACTTGTGATCATTCTCTAACTTACTTAGCACAAGCACTTCTGTTTTAGCTAATCTGTCTTGAAGTGATTGCTTGTACTTAATATCAAAAAGGACAAGTAATGTACCGAGTCCTCCCAGTGACGAAATCAGTCTCACCAGTAATCTCGGATATCCTATCGTTTTCTTTTCTTCAAGGTTAAAGATTCGAAGTCGCCACGCTCGCATGCCAATAGTTTGCCCACCGTTTTTCCAAAACCATAAAAAAAAGCTAATAACCCAAAAAGCAACCCAGACTTGAATAACAACTTTATAAATCAACGAAGACTGCAATAGCTCGCTGACATGTTGGTAACCTTGTTTGGACAATACATCCATTTCAATCAGTACCGTTAACACGACAATAATTATTAACGCAGCACACATGCCTACAGCAATCGCGACGAGTGCATCGTATACCATCGCCGCGAGTCTTCTAAAAAATCCAGCGCGAGCATGCAGGTTATTTACAGACATAATTCTTATATTTGATTAATATTTTCGGGTCATATGATAACACTCGGCTGAACTTCAGTTAAATGCTCACAACTTCATTTTACTCATTTCATAGCAATCGCTGCGTAAAATATCAGCAATTACAAAAAATAACTTGATCACCACTGCCTGATGTTTATAATCCCCCAACTTCGCACATGCGACCTTCCACATTGCCAGAGTGGCGGAATTGGTAGACGCAGTGGATTCAAAATCCACCGCCCGTGAGGGTGTGCCGGTTCAAGTCCGGCCTCTGGTACCACAGACTTTTTTACTATAGATTCCATATTGTTGTGTAAACGCGACTATTTTTGCGGTAAAAGACATTTTAAAAGACATACCAACATTGGGTTACGTTTTCTTATCAGTTTTTATCGATGAATTAATGATAAAGTATCAAAAATCACTGATTGTTTTAGTCTTTTCATTGAATTATCTTATCAAAAGTTGTGAGCCAATAAGAGTTTGAAGGAAGTGGTAGATTCCAAACTTAACAAAATAAAACAGGAAGTTGCAGATCTTGCAGACCATTGTCAGGACGTGGGTGATGAAAAAACACGGCAGTTGTTATTGGAAGTCTCAGAACTATTAGAAATTACCCACGATACCTTCTTGGGACGTGCGCTCAATGGTATATCTCAAAGCATGCTGGACAAGCACCAAAAGCACTAAAACCTCCTCCAGTGTATATGCGCACCATCCCTGTATATAGCTTTCCTAGACTGTTTTAGTTATCGGCGTCAACAAGGCGCTCAGCAAGGTCTTTAAGAATCTTATCCAAGTTAGTAAATTTATCTGACGTAATGAACACACTTGAACTGCAGGTAAGTCCAATGTGGTTGACACCATCTTTTGTCAGAAACTTCAACTCAAGTTCACTTGTTGTTCTGTCAACAAAAGCGGCGAAATGTTGTTCACTAATATCAGTAAGACAAATGATAAACTGTTCAGTTGACATACGACCAATCAAATCATGATCTCGGGTGGCCGACCTTAGTGTATTTGCAAGTTTCTGAAGAATAAAATCTCCTTTGGTCATTCCCAATGCGACATTCACATCATTGAAATTGCTAAGATAAAAGATAACAAGCGCATGAATTTTGCCATCTGCAGGTTCATCCAGCCTTTCAATGCGGCCAACAATTGCATCTGAATTCAAGAGGCATGTGACTGGATCTAATTGCGCCTGTTTTGTAGCGTGTCTCCGGAGCACAAAACCAATACCAACAAAAATTGTAATTAAGATACCCAATACAATGATTATTGGACGTTGATATCGCTTTTCATTTTCAATTTTTCCTTGCAACCGCTGTATCTTTTCCCTCAATTGCGAAACCTGCAATGCAATGTCGTGTTTGTCTGCAGATTTTTTGGAAAGTATTTCCAATTCAAGATAATCTTCAAACGCTATTCGCGCTTTATCTACATCGCCTACAAGTAAATAACCACGCACTAGAAGTCGCTTATATCTATCGTTATTATTTAGGATATGCATTTGCGGCATGTCTGCGTTTTCAATTGAATCAAGGTATGCAGATACGCACGCTACATCCTTATCATATTCACATAGCATCGCAGAAAACAACGCGTGAAAAACGTTGTAGCGACGATTTGCCAATAGGGGGAGAAGCTCTTCCCATTCCTTTAACACCGGACGCATAGGTTCATAATCATCGATAGCAGTATAGTAGTTAGCCAACTGGAAAAGATAAAACACCTGTGTCATTGGTGAATTGATATCATCACTTAAGGTTTTGAATTCTTCCAACCGCTCGATAACTTGATCAAATTGGCCACTTGCATTAAGTGAAACTATTGCACTAACAAGTGCAGCTACTCTGTTTGAACCCGTGTAGACACTAAGCCCCAATTCATGTGCTTTAATATACTGCTCGGCGGCGAGGAAATGCATATTGTGAAAGCCATATAACAGCCCTATAGAATTATGAATGTGAGCGAGTAAACCATTGTTTTTACTATCAGAGTAGTCTTCTAAGACTTCGTAACTTTTTTCGAGTAATTCAAATACCGGTAATTCAGTTGAACAATAGGTTATTAACCCTAATCGCGAGCTTACATTGACATCAGCTATCGCATTTTCAGATAACTCACGTGCTCTTAAATACCAAACACACCTTTCCTCTTTCTCTTGAAAATCTAGCGCTAAACCCAAAGCATATGTTGCCCTAGCATAGATCTCCGACGTTTTATCAACTTGTAACGATTCAAGTTGAGATCTGAGTTTTATTTCAGCGGTTTGCGGCTGTCCAATGCAAATCAAATGATGGCTATATAGGACACCAAGGTGTAATTGGTGTTGTTCGGTAAAATTGTTTATTTGCGAAATATATGATTCCGTTTGATCAAAACTCTTAGGATCAGGACAGTCATAGGTGACAAGACTATTCTCTTCAAGAAAGGCAACTAAAGAAGCTTCTGTATTCTCCAATGAAGCAGAAGTTCCTGAGACGCTAGCAGCACAAACAAGGAAAATGACTGAGAATCGTAAAAGTGACTTATTCACTGGCGTTTTTGAATAACTTTTTAATAGTGGTTAATTATTGAAACTACAATAATAATACGAAATCTACATTTGATCTAAAAGCTAGTCATAGCACATTTAGGCAAGCAAGAATTGTGACCAGCGGTGCAGACACTTAACTGCATCACCAGCATCTGTAGTGTGCAATCAGCTGGTGCCTTTATGAGACAAACTGTTGATTCATACTTATAACATTTTAATACCTTTTCAAATATTCTTATACGAATGTTGAATTGTATTTTTTTGAACATTCATTTAATTTGAAAGTCCGATATAAACGAAGTTTGCCAAAACAACATGTTCGGCTTTAAAAAAATCTACCATACATGTGGAGATTGGTGCCGAGAATGTAGATGACATGATCACACGAAGGGTATTGTTTATGAAACGCGCGTTACTTTGCTGCATTGCAAGCATAGGCTTAAGTTCAGTTGGCATGACGGCCACTGCGTTTCAGCCAGAGAATGAAATCGACCTTCCTTCAATCCAATCCGTTAATTTTTTCAAGAGACAAGTTGCAGCCTCTCAATCTGTTGAAAATGCAGTGAAAACGCTTTTAGCTCGATTTCCCGAGAAAACGGCAGGATTTGTCGGTGCTGCTCTTAAAGCATATCCCGAGAGGTACGAAGCGATTATCAGTGCGAGCGTGTCTGCTCAACCGACGTATGTAGAAGACATTATTCGCATAGCAACTGCATATGACGTTGCTGCCCCAACAGAAATCGTCAAAATTGCGGTTTCCGCTGAACCAAGTTATGCAGAAATAGCGACAAGTGCCGCTTGCAAGTATTCACCAGACCAGTTCAATGAAATTATTAAATCAGCGGTCAAGTCCGAGCCGGATTCGGCGGATCAAATAGCGCAAAAATTAGTAACCGCATATCCCAACAAAACAATGGAGATATTAATCACTACCGTGGCAGAAGTGCCATTTGTTGGGAAATATATATTGGACGCGCTCCTTGCCGTTGTTCAAGAAGACGAAGATAAGAGTGAAGAATTAATTATAATGACGGTCGAGCAATTGGCTAATCATCCAGACGCAATGGACCGACTTGTACACTTGGCAAGACAACACGATATTGATCAAGAAAAAATCCGTCAAAGCGCCATGCGAGGTGGATTAACCGATGAAAAAACATCTTTGGTATTGAAAAAACACTATCAGGCAGACGATTAGTTAAAGGTCCCGATTAGACTTAGATCTGTCTTAACCATCATCAGCTAGATGTCCAAAGTATCAACGTAAGTGCATCGAGCTGATGATGATAGCAATTGCTAGAAAAGTAGGCAGCTATATGCCGCTACTGTTTCGCTAACTTTTCCCGATATGATGTATAAGCAGCTATCAACATATCTTCGTCAGTATCAAGTGGTTCCCAACCCAAGAGTTCTTTGCCTTTAGACACATCCAATACGCAAGTCTCATCAGCAATCATGTACTGTTCTGGATCCATGATTGGTTTGCCTAGCTTGTCTAATGTATCTAATGTGAACTTCACCAAACCAGCAGGTGTAGGGATGGTGAATGATTTACTTCCAGCGTGGTCAATAAGTTTCTTAAGCAGTTCATTAACTGTTGGCGGATTCAATGAGCCCAAGTTAAACGCTTCATTAGGAATACCTTTCTCAACAGCGCACATAACAGCATTTGCACAATCGCTTACAGAGATGAATTGATAGTAGTTTTTACCATTTCCAATCGTAGGAACAGGTAAATTTTTATCAACAAGCTTGAATAACTTTTCAAGAATACCTAAACGGCCGGGACCGATTATCAAACGAGGTCTGAAAATCGTGATATTAAAGCCTTTCTTACGATATTCTTCACAAAGAAATTCCGTTTCAAGTTTAGCATTTCCGTAAGGACCTAATGGCTCTCTAGGGTGATCCTCAAATCTGGGATGATGAATAGTATGACCGTACACCATATCCGTCGTGTAATAGATCATATGCTTACAGTCGTTTTCTTCTAAAAACTGCAACACATTTAACGTGCCGTCGTAAAGCGCTGTCCAGAAATATTCTTTGCGTTCAGCCCTGGGCATAATTGGGACCAATAATCGCGCAGCAAAATGATAAGGTACGTCTTCTTTACTGATCTCTACTTTCTTAAAGTCTTCTTTTTTGGTCACATCAAATTCGACGTAAGTCACCAAGTCTGAGTCATAAATACCTGACGCTTCAGTCTTTTTTAGGTCATAAATGACAACTGTTTCACCCTTTGCTGTCAGTTTCTTAGTCAACTCTGTTCCTAAAAACCCGTCACCACCAAAAATTATATGTTTCATAAATATTTACCCTTAGCTTTTAGCAACGAGCGCTACGCCACTGCAAATAAGTAGCACTCCGAGAATTCGATACGTGTTTACATCTTCACCTAGCGCAAAATAGCCCCAAGCAGCCGTTAGTACAAAGGACAATCCCAAAAAGGGATACGCGTAGCTTATATCGACGCGAGAAAGCACGACAAGATGACAGGCCATGCTAACAACCATGACGAAAAGCCCGCCAACGACAAATGGATTAAACAGGATATCAAATGCTGATTTAGTTAGTCCCTCTGCGCTTATTTCAAATTTTTCAATACTTGTCATGCCGTGTTTAAGCATTATCTGAGACAGAAAATTTGTAAAAACCGTCAGTAGTATTAGGGGGATGTATTGTGCCATCTACGAAGTTCTCTTTTATAGCTTTGTTTTCTTGAAAATAAATTCCGGGACTGAAACGATAATGAGCATAATCCAGCGCCAAAACCAAGGTGTGTAAACAACGGAGCGTTTTTTATCAATTGCTTTCACAATATCTTGCGCGACTTTTTCTGGTTTTGCCCAAAGCGCACCTTTTGGTTGTATATGGGCAGTCATCGGGGTGTCGATAAAGCCTGGCTTAATGTCTAGTACGTTGACACCGACTTTAGATAAGCGATGTCTTAAGCCTTCTAAAAATCGTGTCAACATGCCTTTTGCTGATCCGTAGACGTAGTTACTCATCCTTCCTCTATCGCCAGCAACTGAACTTATTACTGCGATACTTCCAGTTTTCCTCTTTTCCAAGGCCGCAGCGATTAAAGTAAGCAATGAAATTTGACATAGTGCGTTTTGATTTATTGCCTCGATAGTCTTAGTAACACTTTCTTCGCATTCTTTTTGATCAGGCAACGTGCCGTTGGCAAAGATGAACAAATTAGGTTCGTCTATAGACGATTGTATATCGGTAAACAACGCTTCGTGTTGTTCTACATCAGATAAATCGCTCACCAAATACTCTGCTTGAGTGGCGCCACGAATTGATAAATCATTGCACATCTCTTTTAGGGCTTCTTCTCGGCGCCCTACAAGTAACAGCTTATTTTTATCTTGAGCGTAGATCCTACAAATTTGTTCAGCGACAGCGCTAGTGGCACCAAATATAACCGCTCTATACATTTATTTTTCCCCTGTTACTCGACGCCAAAAACTTGATGAGAATCCATCGTCTTTATACTTTTTAAACTCTTCAATATTTGGATAAAACGCTTTGAAAGATTCAGGTAACATGCAGGCGTCTTTAGCTGGATAGACTGCCCCACCGGCCTCTTTTACCATCTCATCAAGACTGTGTAATAAGCTTAACGTTTTCTCGCCATTGAATGGAAAATCTAACGCCAAACAAACACCTTCTCGAGGGAAGGACAGAAGCCCCAATGACTCAATGGAACCGAATTCCTTTAGGACAGCAAGGAACGAGCCTGCGCCTGACTGAGAAATCTTTTCAAATATCGCTTTGATAACAGTGTAATCGGCAGAAGGTACAACAAATTGATATTGCAAAAAGCCTTTTGAACCATAAATTTTATTCCATTCCAAAATACCATCTAACGGGTAAAAATACGGATCGTAATAAGTACACGTTGTTTTGTCATGGCTACGCTTTCCATTTGCGTAATAAAGTTTGTTGAATGCCTTAATAGAAAATGTATTTAGTGCAAAAGAAGGGAAATTAAATGGGACAACTAGTTGCTTTTTAGGCGCTGGCATTGTCTTGGGTTCGTGAGAATGATTGGCTCTCAGGAAAATTCCACGTCCAAGTTCATCTCCCTTTGCCATGCAGTCTACCCAAGCAACAGTATATAAGTGACTTTCTTTGGATTCGTCCGATAGACGCTTAAACTCATCAAGCCCCTTATAGCAAATGGTCTCTACGTCCATAAAAGCACTATTGACTTTTTTAAGTCTGAATCTACTCCATAAAATCAGCCCAGTAAGACCTAATCCACCAATAGTCGCGTAAAACATATCGCTGTTCTGACTTGCGGAGCAAATCATCTTTTCGCCATTTGATCGAAGTAACTCTATCTCCTCGACAAAATGCCCAAAGTTTCCATCAACGTGATGGTTTTTTCCATGCACATCATTAGCAATGGCGCCGCCCACTGTGACATATTTAGTACCAGGCGATACAGGTAAAAACCATCCTCTAGGCAAAGCTAAATCAATAATTTCTTTAAAGGTTACACCTGACTCGCAAGTGAGTATGCCGTTTTCCTGGTCAAATTCGATAAATTTGTTTAGATAACGAGTATGCGCTACTACGCCAGATGCATTTAAGCACGAATCGCCATAGCTGCGTCCATTTCCATAAGGAAGCAGTGTTTCAACATCCTGAAAATTAAGTGACTGGTGTCTATCCTTTAGCGCAAATCCATGTTGTTTCACACTTGGATATCTACCCCATGACTGATAATTCATCGTTGCATACTCTTACCAGTTTACTGTCGCAAGGAACACAACAACTGCGCAGAAGGCTGCTGTGATATAGCTAATTTTGTCTTTCAGGGCGAAAACAATAGGATCTTCATTCATTTCACCTCTCGTTGTTTTCATCCATATGCGACCAATCCAATACAATAATAAAGGGCAAATCAACCACAATAAGTAAGGTGTGGCATAGTTAGAGATAACTTTGTCGCTATTTATGTACAACGCGATAACCAAAACACCAATATAACCAGATGCTATGCCCATCGAGGTTACCATTTCTTTGTCTTCTACCATGTACCCTCGCCCTTTGGCAGACTTCTTTCCCGATATCGCCATCGCGTGTAATTCTGATGCTCTCTTGGTGAACGCCAAACTGAGAAAGAAAAACATTGAAAATGCCAGTAGCCAAAATGACCACTCTGCACCAATCGCTGCCGTTCCCCCAACAACTCGGATAGTAAACAACCCAGCCAATACGCACGTATCCAGGATCACCATTGTTTTTAAATGAAATGAGTACAGCAATGTTGTAATCAAGTACACAAGACTCACGATCGCAAATTCAACAGGAAGGAATAAGAGTATAATTATGCTGAGAACCGATAAAACGACGCCCACAGCAACGCCCATGAGAATACTTATATCTCCAGCTGCAAATGCGCGAAACTTTTTCTTATGGTGCGCCCTGTCAGATTCTAGATCCAACAGATCATTTAAAATGTAGGTTGCTGACGCCATAAGAGAAAAAGCCAAAAAAGCACCTATGGCAGCCAGGAGTGACGCGTTGTCAAAGAGTCGACTGTCTAACAGAAGTGGAATGAAGATTAAGCAGTTTTTGACCCACTGATGCACTCGGATTGCTTTAACAAATGTTGTAATGGAGGCGCTTGGTCGCTTAATTAAGGTTGTATTTTGAAACTTAGTGTTAACGCTAGAGAAGAATGATGGGTCTCCCACAACCAGACATTCATTTGAACTTTCCCAAACGGGAAAATCGGCACTCTCATTGCCTAAATAATCGTATTGCTTTTCACCAAATATATCATTCAAAAACTGAGATTTGTTTTTGCCGGTTAAATTTAGCGTCTCAGATGACGCATATACGCCATCAAAAAGTCCGACATGATCGGCAATTTCATTTGCAAGTTTCTCGTTACAACCTGTGACTAGGTATAATGGCCGTTGTTCTGCTTTTTTTACTTTTAGCAGCTCAATCACGTTACTATCATAAGGAAGAGATGATGGGTTGATACTGACGCGACTGACAATTTGATGTTTGAGGTTGGCTTTGCCTTTCAGCAGCCATATAGGCATGAGTAAAAAGGCCAAAAAGTTTGTTTTTAGCAGTACGCACACCATTTCATATAGTGTGTCAGTTTTGACTAATGACCCGTCCAAATCCACGCACAGTGGCAGCAGGCGATTGCCATTTTCCTCGGTGTTTTCAACTGACAATGCGTAACCCTCCAAACATACCCTTCCTAAAGATGCTCCAATAAAATTAACTGCGGGAATTTAGTGAACTGACCTGACTTCCAGTTTAACGGCAGGAATTACGAATCTTTAATAAAGATACCTGAAAAGTATTACAGAATGTACCTATTTTCAACTAATTACTTTAATTGATTTTTTTTAACATAATTTTGTAAATAAAGTGTATATCGTGTGTAAAGCGCAAACAAATGATGTCTCCACTCTGCAGTTGTGTATTGCATTGAAGAAAGGTTAACGCTAACCTCGCATACCATGATGAGCGGTTGATTGCGCAACCGCTATTGGCCTTTTTGAATAACCCACCCAAGATTGATTTATATTGAGAATGAACATGAAAATACTTGTAACTGGCGCTTCGGGGTTTATTGGTGCACACACCGTGAACAACTTACTAAGTCAATCAATAGAAACGGTAGGTATTGACAATAACAACAGTTACTACGACGTTACACTCAAACACGACCGCGTTAAATGGATAGAGTCTCACGAAAACGCCTCACTATTTAAATTTATTGAAATGGATATCGCAGATAAAGAGGCGATGGAGGGGCTGTTTAATACTCACAAGTTCACACATGTTATCCACTTAGCCGCGCAAGCGGGTGTAAGATATTCCATTGAAAATCCCCATGCATATGTAGATTCTAATATCGTTGGATTTATGAATATTCTCGAGGGCTGCCGTCATCATAACGTGCAACATCTATGCTACGCTTCAAGCAGCTCGGTCTATGGCGCCAACAAAAAAATGCCATTTTCAGTCGAAGATAATGTAGACCATCCTGTTTCGTTGTATGCGGCCAGCAAGAAAGCCAACGAATTAATGGCGCATACTTATAGCCATTTATATCAGTTGCCAACCACGGGCCTCCGATTTTTTACTGTTTATGGTCCATGGGGAAGACCTGATATGGCGCCGTTCAAGTTTACAAAAGCAATCAGTGAAGGCAAGCCTATTGACGTATACAACTATGGAAACCATCGACGGGACTTTACTTATATTGATGATATTGTGAGCGGCGTTGTCAAATCTACGCTCTCCATAGCTAAGGCTGATGAGAGCTGGGATGGACACTCTCCCATGCCTAGCTCAAGCAGCGCGCCATGGCGCGTATACAATATCGGCGCGCAAACACCCGTTCATCTGCTCACATTCATTGAAACCATTGAAAAAGCACTAGGCAAAACTGCTAAAAAAAACATGCTGCCTATGCAGCCAGGCGACGTAGAGGCAACCTACGCAGATGTGCAGGCACTTGTTGACGATATAGGATACAAACCTTCAGTTACGCTCGATGATGGTATTGTACGTTTTGTAGAATGGTATAAATCATATTATTCGAAATAAGGCGTTTTTGTCTTTTCTTTCTCAAAACACAAAAGCCCATGTCGATGATTGTGTCAACACGGGCATTCAACCTACTACACTGAAGACGCTTTTAGGTATCAAACGTCATTACAGCTGAAAACATAATGGTGTTTGAATCAAACTCAAACGATTCTATGTCTGATGTCCGCTCGTCATAGAAATATCGAGCTTCGAATTTCAACCAACTTCTGAAGAAATACTCACCACCGATACTAATGCGCTGCCTATTATCGGTTCTCGCCTCTGCGATATCTTCGATTGCGTATTCATACTCCCCGACAATTAACGTTCTATCAGAAAGTGCATACTGCGCGCCAATAAGAAAGCTATTTCTAATCAAATCACCAGAATCGACTTGCGCAGCCGCAGCAACTTTTCTGGATGCCGCTGCATTAAACCTAGTCGAATTAAACGGCGTCCAAATCATTTCCAATGAGTATGCAAGGTCTGATCTGTCCTCAAAACGACTATTGTCAAATGTTCTTCTTTGAAAACCAATTTTTGCTACACCAGTAGTTACAGCGCCTAACTCCCACTCTAATCCAGCCAATAACGAAGCTCTATCGGTAGATGCGTCGTTTCTAAGCTCTTGATTCTGATATTCTACATCGGCAAATGATGCTTCTAGCAGTAACCTAGAGACATCATTTCTTCGGTAGAAAAAACGAGCACTAATTTCATTCTCGTTCGAATCTCTAAATTCTTGTTGGTTTTTTTCATAACGTCGTTGATTGTGAGCGTAAACAAGTACGACTTGACCTGTGCTTTGTCTGGTCCCGTAAGAACCTTGGGCGGTAAATCCTCGCCATTCAAAGTCAGTCAGCTCTGTAAACCCTTCGGTTGATTGGTCAGTGGAGCCAGCTTCTTCAATACCATTGTAATAAATAGCTGAAAACTTAGAGGCGAGTCGATTTGAGTGCCTTAAGTCTGCTGTGAGATTTAGATCATGTGCGGTAAAATCGAAATTGTCGTTGTCTGAATATTGCCTGAAATCACCGTCATAAGAAACGCCATACTGCTGCGCACCACCGCCGGTTTCGCGCGTAAACTCCAGTCTTGGTGTCACAGAAATTGCGACATCGGAATCGTCATCAACTTGCCTGAGCAAGTTACTATCACTAATAACACCTACCCCTGCACTGGTGGTAAGTTCGGCGAAAGCGTTTGCGCAGCTAAATAACCCTAATGTGGCTAATGTTACAATCTTATGCTGTAATTTCATTTGTCTCTCATTATATTTTGCCAAAAACAACGACTGAATTTTTCAAAAATTTCAATCAACCCCTTATTCTATAGCATACTTGTTGTCGACATCAAGTTCCTTATTGCTTCGTAAAAACAGAATCTTACACGCTGCGCGCTTAAAAATTTGATGTAACTGTGAGCGCAAATATAGTCCGAATAATTCGAGGTAAACCCTGCTGTTTATAATAAAGAGAAACTAAGCTTGGAAACTAAAAATGCGAGAGAACACTTAAATATATTTTTTAATACCTAACTGCAAAATATTGCGCGTCCATAATCTTTCGACATTTACCCCGCCGTCTTGGTTGTCGTTAGCAGTTAAATAGACAGAACAACTCTTAATCTATTGAATTTTATATTCTTTTAGCTATCAACTTACTTTTCTCAAACAGTCCTTTAGGCTTCTTCACACTTCGATAGTCAAACTCAATTTTTCAATTTTAATACTTGAGTAGTTTTTCGCATCACAAAAAGGATTTTGATTTTTTATACGCTTTGTGGCGTTGACTGCTGCAAGACGCATTTCTGTGAGCAGGGAGTTGATGAGGTAACAGAGCCATTTTCAAGCCGGCTTTGGAGTAACTTTTAAGCAAACAGGTAGCAAGTAGTTGATGTTAAATAGCCTATCTTTGCGTTCAGCATTATGTATTTTTATCGCGGCAAGTTTAACCGCTTGTGGTGGCGGCAGTTCAGATTCTTCTCCCGCACCGGCACCCACAACATCGGGGCCGACAACGTCGCCAACCGTTCTACCTGCGCCACCTCCTCCTGCCAGCAGCTCAGATAGTGGTCAGAACAACGGTACCCTCTTTTTAGTATCTGGAAGCGGTGTTAAAGGTCCGCTTGCAAACGCTAGTGTCAGTGTTTTTGAGGTTGACTTTACTCAGGATGACTTGCGCGGAGATTCAATTGCAAGCGCAAACACTAATCAAAACGCGCAAATCGAAAACCTTAGCATAAGCAAAAGCTTACCCGGCCCCTTCTTTATTGAATTCAAAGCTGACGCCGAAACAGTTGACTTAACAACCGGCAGCTCTCCTGTCATAAAAACGCTAATAACCGTCGTCACCAAAAACCAACTAGAGAAAGACACCCCGATATATGCAACGCCTCTAACAACGGCAGCAGTGAATTTATTGCAGTTTTCTGGTGATTCAACACTACTTGGTGGAAACGACGACGGCGTATTTAACGACGAAGAATTTATAATTGCACTCGATGCTGCAGATGATGTCATTCGCTCCACGTTAGGGTTTGGCATTAGCGATCAGGTTGATATTTTTTCAACGTCGGCAGTTTATGACAATCAAATAAGCGTGGACGGACTAATCCCCGTGACTGAATACAGAGCGGCATCAGAAGCGTTTGCGTCGGTCGTGTATAGTCTCGCTACACAATCGACATCTCAAGTGACTGCGGATGACATATTGGCTGACCTCGCACGAGATTTGTCTGACGGCCATTTAGACCAGGCGCAGCAACAATCTGCAATCACAAGTTTTTCAGTTGATAGTTTAATCAGACAGTCCAACCTTCTTACCGACCTTACTTTGGCAGCAGATGCAGAGAACCGAAAAATCGCAGACATAGCCCAAATACTCATTGATGAACGAAGTTTGTTAGGCATAAGCAATGATGTAAACACTAGTACTCTGCAAGCTACTCTAGACAATGTTTCACATGATTTCTTAGTAACGTCTATCGCCAGAAATGCAGACCTTGACAATGACGGAGTATTAAATAGTCGTGATCTCGATGATGATGGTGACTCGGTTGCTGACGTCATTGATGTGTTCCCTCACGACCAATTAGAGTTTATCGACACTGACTTTGACGGTATTGGAAATAATGCAGATCTTGATGATGATGGAGATGGCCAACCAGACGTTGTTGACGACTTTCCACTGGACGCAACAAGACATGTCATGACGGATCAAGATAACGATGGATGGCCAATCGGACAGGACACTGACGATGCAGATCCAGCAATACCGACTATGGCCTTCCGTGATCATGATTTAGATGGTTTGGCTGATAATGGTGGATTACAGCCAGATAATGATGACGACAATGACGGTATTTTAGATATTTATGATGCATTTCCGTTAAATCGAATAGAAACAAGAGATTTTGATGGTGATGGTATCGGCGACAACTCCGATGATGACATTGATGGCGATAATGTAAACAATTCACTAGATATGTTCCCGTTTAATCCGTCAGAGCATGAAGACACTGACGGTGATGGCATCGGTAACAACAGTGACAGCGACGATGATAACGATGGCGTACCAGATAGCACTGATCCGTTCCCATTAGATAGCTCTGAATTTGTCGATTCGGACGGTGATGGGATCGGCAATAATGCTGATAACGATGATGACAATGATGGTGTTGATGATATCAATGATGCATCGCCCTTAGACTCTGCTCATTCTGTGTTTACCGACAGCGACGCAGATGGCTGGCCGGTAGGACAAGACCCGGATGACGCAAACCCCAATGTACCATCTATTGCTTTTAGAGATACGGATCAGGACGGTCTTGCAAATGACGGTGGATTAGCACCTGATAAAGATGATGACAATGACGGTGTTGAAGACCTTGAAGATTGGGCGCCTGAAGATCCTAACGAATCCCGAGATAGTGACGGTGATTCAATAGGCGATAATGCCGATTCTGATAGAGATGGGGATAGTATTGAAAACGCGTTAGATATGTTTCCATCAAATCCTGAAGAGTGGTTAGATACGGATAGTGATGGTGTAGGCAATAATGAAGACACTGATGATGACAATGATGGTGTAAGTGATAGCCAAGATGCGTTTCCGTTAGATGCATCAGAGTCTGCTGATTTTGATAACGATGGCATCGGCAATAATCGTGATAGCGACGATGATAATGACAGTGTAGATGATACCATTGATGCTTTTCCTTATGATCCTGCCGAATCGTTTGACTTTGATCGAGACGGAATCGGCAACAACGCAGATCCTGATGATGACAATGACCGAATAAATGATGACGTCGATGCATTCCCCTTCAATCCAAACGAGTCAGAAGATAGCGATGGAGATGGCGTAGGTGATAATAGTGATACCAATATTGGCAACAACGGTTCAGGTCAAACGCCAGGTGGCATACCAGGGCTAGTTCTGCCTCCACCACCAAATCAAAACGATGAGATAACGGTCTCTGGCGCGGGCGTAAAAGGCCCGATGGCGTATGCTAACGTTGTTTTGTATCAACTTGACATGTCAAGCAGTGACTTCAAAGGGGAAGTTGTTAGTGTCGGTACAACCAATCAATACGCGCAGATTGTGAACCTGTCTCGTCCATCAGTCACAAACCCACCTTATCTGCTTGAAATTACTGGCGTTGAAGGCACAACAATCGATATTTCTACTGGTTTGTATCCCGTTATAGATGAACTAAGAACGCTTGTTACGCAGCAGATGCTTGACGATGGCATTGCAGTATATGCAACGCCGCTGACAACGATAGCAACAGATATGGCTCTAAGTCAGGCTGATTCAAGTCGTTTACCTTTTGCTGGGAATAATGATGGTATCCGCACCATGAGTGAAGTTAGAAACGCAATCCACGCGGCAGCAGAAAAAGTAAAATCAACACTTGGTTTTGGTATCGATGAGAGTGTTGATATATTCACGACCCCACCAATTATTGACGACAACACCAGGACTGAAAGCGAGAAAGCTTCTGTTACCGCGTTAAGAAGTGCTGTGGAAGCAGTGTCAGCGATTATTTATGAAATCAACGAAACGAGAAACGATAACAATGCTTCAACTTCTGACGTCCTAAAAGATATGACGCTAGATTTGGCCGATGGTGAAATCGATGGGCAAGCTAACGGGCAAGCTATTACAGCCTATGAGAACAGCAGTCTTGAAATCTTGCAACAAGATCCAGCAACTCTTCGCATACCAAACACGAATGTACTGGTCAGTAGTGTGCGATCAATAGTAATTGCAGAAACTCAGGACACAGGTAATGATACTGTCGATACATTAGCTTTTCAGCAAAGCAATTTTGAGTTTCAAATTAAGCCCGTAGTACCGCGCACAGACGCTGATAACGACGGTGTAATTAACTCTAAAGACGCATTTCCAAATGACGCCTCTTCCGATAGTGATTTTGATAACGATGGTCTACCCGATATAGCGTATGTGTTAGTCAATGGTGAACGTACATCCGTTGTTGATGAGGTGCGGTCAGATAATGACGACGACAACGATGGCGTCGTCGATGCGGCTGATGCATTTCCTTTTGATCCTCGCGAGCACTTGGATAGCGATTCAGATGGTATCGGCAACAATGCAGATAATGACGATGATGGTGATGGGCGATTAGACAGTGTCGATGACTATCCACTAGACCCTTCGCGCCAAGTTTCGACAGATAGGGACAACGACGGCTGGCCTGTAGGGCAAGATCCAAATGATAACGACGCATCATTGCCAGCACTAGCATTCAGAGATAGCGATAGTGATGGATTCGCAGATGCTGGCGGGCTGCGGCCAGATGATGATGACGACGACGATGGCATAAAAGACGCGGTTGATGCGTTCCCACTTAACCCATCTGAATATCAAGACTTAGACGGTGATGGCATTGGAAATAATGCAGATGAAGACATAGATGGAGACGGCACCGGTAATTCAGAAGATTTTTTCCCATTTGATGCCAATGAATCTAAAGATACTGACGGCGATGGTATCGGTGACAACCGTGATAATGACGATGATAATGATGGTGTGGAGGACAACCAAGATGCGTTTCCTCTTGATGCACTTGAACACAAAGACAGCGACAATGACGGTGTTGGTGACAACCGCGATGATTTCCCGCTAGATAATAGTTTGCAAAGCGGTACTGCGATCACAGAACTTGATATTCCCGATCTTGCATTTAAGCAGTGTTTACTCGATAGCCATAATGAAGACAGTTTTGTTGAATTAATAACGTCTTTAAACTGCAGTGGACGAGGAATCATTGATCTAAGCGGAATTGAAAGTCTTACACAACTAAAAACTATCACTTTAGAAGGCATTGATACGATTAATGACTACAGCCAAATTGCCATGATATCTGGTCTAGAGAGTCTGAAAGTTCGCCGCAGTAAATTTGATAATACAGCAGCAGCGGCTTTCACTGCTCACCCCTCACTTAAGCATGTAGATATCAGTGAGACTGACGTAACTGAACTGGATGCGATTGCCACCCTTCCTAACTTGAGCAGCTTGTATCTATGGGGGGAAATCGTTTATGACTTAGCTGCATTGCAAAGTTCGCAAGGCTTTCAGCATTTGGCCATAAACAGCCGTCAAATCTCGGATATAAACGACTTAGCCAATCTAACAAATCTCAGTACACTATGGTTGCATGGAGATCTTTCAAATGCATTGAAATCTATCATACTCGGTTTGCCTAACCTTCGATACTTGTCCCTAGGCTATAGCCAAACAGTTGACGATGTGTTTTTTGCGGATATCGTTAGCACCCACACGGATTTAGTCTGGTTAAGTCTCGAACAAACGGCAATTACAAACATCGCTGGAGTTGAACGCTTGACTCGTTTGAGCCATTTAAGCCTGTCCAATAATGATGGATTGCACAATTTATCACCATTACTTAATGGCGCAGATTTAGCAGTGCCAATCAATTCACTCAGTATAGACAACCTTCTGTTAAGCAATGCGTCGCAAGTCACCACACTTCAAAGTTTGGGCGTATCCGTCGACGGTAGCGTAACGGAAATGGCAAATGATTTACCAGTTTTCGCTGACGAGGCATTAAATAGTTGTGTCGAGAACACTGGAAAAACATCTGTAGCAAGAATTGAGCACCTCGATTGCACCAATTATGATATTTCCGACCTAACCGGTATTGACCAGCTTACCGCGCTGACGCATGTCAATCTGCAAGGCATTACGTCAATTAGTGATTACAGCCCTCTTGCTCTGGTAAGTTCGCTTGAGTATCTTGAAGTTCGAGATAGCAATTTTAATAATGAAGCATTAGTAGCATTTGAAAACCACCCCTCACTGTCGCACATCGGTGCAGATTGTACGTTCATAACGAATATAGAAGCAGCTGCAAATATACCGAACTTACGCAGCTTGCATCTGCGCGGAAATGTGGTTTATGACATAAGTGTACTGGCAGGATTAGGTTCGTTTGAGACATTAGTGTTGGGCAGTCAACAAGTAACAAATGTGCAGGACCTGACAAACCTCCCTCACCTGCAAAATCTATGGTTTAAAGGTGACCTTACCAGCGAAGCCAAATCTACGATCCTACTATTAACTGGATTGAAGCGACTTGCAATTGGGGGATCAGAGACGGTTGAAGATGTGTTTTTCAGCGATATAACCAATACGTTATCGCAACTTACCACATTAAATGTTTACGGCTCATCTATCAGCAACTTGGAGCCTGTCGCTAGCCTTACCAACCTTAGCGAGCTTGTTATCGCAGGGAATGATGAATTAACGGACCTATCTGCATTGACTGTTAAAGTCGCTAGTTCTGATACTCTTCGCTATCTAAATATTGAACAATTATTTACATTAAGCGACCAGTCCCAAATTACTACTATTCGTAGTCATGGCGTAGATGTTGTGGAAACAGTCTTCCCACTAAGTTGTCCGACGAATAATGAACTCACAATCGTTTCGGCGATAGATGATGGCACCAATGATGGCAATGTCCCTGCAGGTGCTTTTGACGGTAGTTTAGATCCATCATCTAGATGGTCATCCGAAGGCATTGGTAAACAAATCACCTTTGATCTCGGAAAGGGTGTGCGAGTTTCTCAAGCAGAATTAGCATGGTTCAAAGGCAATGAACGTATCGCATTTTTTGAGATTGAGACATCGCTCAACAACAAAGATTGGACAACTGTCTTATCCAGTGGCCAATCCAATGGCACTACACTTGATTTGGAATCGCACGATTTACTGGATAGCAACGCACGGTTTGTTAGAATTACAGGTAATGGTAATTCTACTCATCTTTGGAACAGCTTAGTTGAAGCCAAGTTCTATGGATGTATGTAACCATATTTTTGTCAACGCCGTCAAAGTTCCGCCAAGTGTTCATCTATAACTTTAAGAACCTTGGCGGCGCCACTTGGTGTAAGGTGTCCTAAGGTCGCGTATGAAGACAAATCATCTCGAATGTAATCGTATTCTTTTGTTTTAAAATCGATAACGATATCAGAATCGTAATCAAGTATGGAGTCAATTTTAGTTCGGTAAATATTGTATTTTTCGGCATAACTTGGATGTTCAGTAATCCGTTTGGGGCGAGGAAAATAATAAGGCACCACCTTAATATTGCGCTTTCTTACACTTTCAAGCACATATTTTAAATCTTCGAACGCAGTTTCGTTTATCTCTAAAAATTCAAGCATTTCGTTATTATCATAGAGCGATAACCGTTCGTCTATCTTGTTGCTTATATCTTCACTGGTGACATCTTTATATTTGTACCGGTAGTTTAAAGCGCCGTAATAGCTTCCATAAAATTCGCTTTTTTCGCCCTTCTTAATATCTAAAAATTTGTTGACGTAGTATCTAAGCGTAAATAACGACCCAAATGTCGATAAAAACTCTTTTTGGTTTATATAGGCTGATTTCATTCCAGCGTCTTTTGTAATGAAGGGGTCTAAACAGATGATAAACGTCTTGATATCACCATACTTTAATACGTTCTCGACCAATACTCGTAACTCAGAAATGTTGCCGCCTTTAAGTGACAAATTGTAAATGTTTCCATTATTAAGAAATTTTGTATCCTTATTAATCCCAGATAAAGAGGGGCCTACTAAAATCCCGTCAAAATTGTTAGGAATATACGAATAGCTGTATAAATGTTTCGTCGTTCGTTCGTTATGATAAATTCTAAACTTCTCCCCGGTTTCGTTCCCAAATAGCCCAAACTCATTGATTCGGTAATTCACAAACGCAGTACCAACCAAGATAACAATCAAAAGTACTAAATAGATACAAACAAGTTTTCTAGAAGTCAAAATATAAAAACTCCGATACTTTCACTGAATTAATAAAAATAATTGAGACATATGAGATCGATATCGAGAACAGCATGACCGCCGCATCACTACCGCTATATTTCAATTTAGGTGCTTGTTCGGATGTGTTTTTTAGGAACAAAACAAATATCGCGACTGCGGCAATGAACATATAAATCAACATGTCGATCCGGCCAATACCTGCTGTCACGCTAATGAGATCCAGCGTAGTTCTATCGAGCTTGATCAGATTAATTAATGTGACGTTTTCGATGGTGAATCCAGTTAAACCAAACATGGCAGATAACACTTTAATGGCGTCTTCCCATTCCTTTGCTCTGAAGAAAACCCAGCAGATATTGACAAAGTTAAAGGTAACAAACCACGCCAATACACTGTGCATTTTGAAACCCAAATTAGTCCACAATCGATGCACCGCCAAAGCAATACCGTGCAAGAAGCCCCAAAAGACAAATGTCCATCCCGCTCCATGCCAAATTCCGCCAAGAACAAACGTTGCTAAAAGGTTGTTATATGTCCTGAAGTTTCCATGTCGGTTACCGCCTAGTGGAATATACACATAATCTCTTAAAAACCGACTCAATGTTATATGCCATCGCCGCCAAAAATCTTGTATGTCGGTTGCTTTGTAAGGCGAGTTAAAATTGATGGGTAGCTTTATGTTGAACAGCAAAGCTGCGCCGATAGCCATGTCAGTATATCCACTAAAATCAAAATACAGCTGAAATGTATACGAGAGAGATGTCGCCCATCCTTCATAAAACGTTAGTACTTTAGCATTATCAAATCCGTTATTTGCCCAAACGGCAAAACTATCTGCAATGACAACCTTCTTAAATAAACCGATAGAAAATATAATTAGTCCGAGGTATATGTTTTTGTAATTCTTGTATTTGTTTCTCAAGCTTGCGAACTGAGGCATCATCTCTTTGTGATGTACGATTGGACCCGCGATCAATTGCGGAAAAAATGTGACAAAGACGGCGTAGTTTAGAAGATCATACTCCTTTGTTTCTCCTTTGTAAGAATCAACCAAATACGCGATTTGCTGAAAAGTAAAAAATGAAATAGCGAGCGGTAATGCAAGGTGCAATAAGGGTATATCTGTTCCCAGCGTAAAATTGACGTTTGCGATAAAAAAATCTGAGTATTTAAAATATCCAAGTAGGCCTAGATTACCGATGACACCGAATGTTAAAACGGTTTTTTTTGATACCTTTTTAAACGTTTTCTCACGCGAGAAGGAAGACCCGATGACAAAATTGAACAACATTGAACCGAGAATCAAAGGAAGATATATGACATTCCACCAGCTGTAAAAAAACAACGAGGATGCAACCAAGAACCCTTTCGCTGCTTCTGTGAGCCTTCTAGAATTTAAGTAGAAATAGACAAAGAATGTTATCGGTAGGAATAAAAAAATAAATTCAAAACTATTAAATAACATTCATCCTCCCAATTTGCGTCGATTTAACGCAATTACGCTACATGTAATATTTATCATTGCGTGTTAAAACGATTTTCTTCTTATCGGCAGTATTGCCAATCACTATTCAAATTTTTAACCATGCGTTTGAAGTAACCTTATGCACATCGCCTACGCGACTGCTACCTGCCTGTTTTTGTTACAAAGAAAAGTGCGCTATTCGATGTTACATGCCTACAGAATCGGTATTTGCGGACGATAACATTTGTGAGTCATTCAATCGGTGTTTTCTGAAAAACTCAACATCGATGTCAATAAGGGGAGTATCGGCTGGATCCCTGACAAGTTAACAAAGCGTATTTAATTTAATCTCAATCACGTGATTTGAGTTGGTTTTATAAAACGCATTAGGAATAAACACACTGCATTTTGCGCGAGAACTTATAGGCGAATAAAACATGCACAGATACCCTTGTAATACACAGTCTCGATTTTGTTTGCGCGCCAGTAAGTAGGAATTGAGTATGAAAACCGACGCGATAATTGGAAAAACAGGATTCGTTGGAAGGCATCTAATCGCACAACATGACTTTCAAAGCCAATTTAACAGGAGCAATATTTCAACGTCTGCTGAAAAAGAATTCGACACCCTAGTTTGTGCAGCAGCACCTGGATCAATGTTCGAAGCGAATAAATATCCAGAAAGGGATAAGGAAAAAATGCTCGAATTAATCGAGTACTTGCGAAAAATTAAAGCAAAGACGTTTGTTTTGATTTCGTCAATCGCCGTGCTTAAAGACTTTGCCGGCAAGGACGATGAAAACACAAAAAACTTTCAGACAGAGCTAGCATATGGGCGCAATAGACGACTACTAGAAGAGTTCTGCCAACAACATTTTAATACCTGTTTAATCGTACGCCTGCCTGCACTTTTCGGGAAAGGCCTAAAGAAGAATTTCATTTTTGATTTGCTTAACTTATCCCCGACGATGCTTACACGCGAAAAAATTGAATTAGCAAACGCAGCCTTTCCAAGCTCCTTGAACGAGCTTCTAAGCAGGGTATACATGTGGAATGACGACATCAGTATGTTTCAAATCGACCGGCAAGCTTTAGAGGATTCCGGTGATAAAGACCTACTAGAAGAAGCTTTGCTGAAAAACAACATGTCGGCAATTCAGTTCACACATCCGGATACAACCTATCAATATTACAACATGGAATATCTCTGGGACGATATCCAAACCTGTTTATCAAATAATCTAAAAACCATTCATTTGACGTCGGAGCCCATCAAGGCATCAGATATTTTCTTTGAGCTAACAGGCGAAAAGATGCCGACGACACAGGCAAAAATTCATCATGAAAATATGCACTCATCTTTCTCGCAACACTGGGAACAAAATGGCCCATATTTGCGGGATAAGATGAGCACAATCAGTTCACTTAAAAAGTTCTTCACTGAAGAAAAGGTAACAGTATGAAACTTGCAGTCTCAAATATTGCATGGCTTCCGGAAGAGCGATTCGATGCTTATACGTTAATGCAAAAACACAATGTAAAGGGCTTGGAAATAGCACCGAGCATACTTTTTTATGATGCTGAAGACCCTTTTGTACCGTCAGCAGAATCTGCCAACAGAGCATTAACTGAAATCGAATCATTTAATCTCCGATTAGTATCTATGCAATCACTGCTTTTTGGTATTCAGGACGCTGCATTATTTGGCAGCGCGTCTCAAGTTGCGAGTTTCAAAACGGCGATGCAGCGCGCTATCGATATAGGCCACAGGTTTTCAATACCAAATTTAGTGTTTGGTTGTCCAAAACAACGGATTATTCCTGATGGATTACCCTATGCAGACGCGGAAAAGCTTGCGAGTGAAATATTTAACGAGTTGGGAGATTACGCTCAGGCTGCAAAAACGGTTATTGCAATGGAAACCAATCCATCAGCATATGGTACAAACTTTATGACAAACATGCGTCAAACCATTGATTTTGTTGCACTGACAAGTCATCCAGCAATAAAAATCAACATGGATATGGGCGCGTTGTATATGAACGATGACTATGCTAGCGCAGAAGGATACATTCAAGACAATGTCAACGAGATAAACCACGTACATATCAGCGAATCAAATCTTGAACCAGCGCCTCGCGATATTGAATTGACTGCAAACATCCTGCGTGCCTTAGCGCGCTGTGATTATCCGTTTTGGACCTCGATAGAAATGAAAAAACATCCGGTCGACAACATAAGCAATCTGGAAAGTTGCCTCATTAAGTTCAACAGCGCGATTGAATTTGTAAATTCAAGCCCAGCAAAGGTATAGATACGCCTATGACTATTCAAAAGAAACGAGAAGACATTTTAGTATCGATATGTTTCGAAGATTACGTTTCGAATGAAGAAAACGACAAGTATCTTCGGAGTTTAATGGACGAAATTGCCTCTGTTTACCGATATTGGGAGTGCATTTTAGTTATCGATAATTCGGATTCAGAAAAATTTGAGCACATCATAAAGTTTGTGAAAAACCTCAGGTTACTGAGAGTACGTGACAATCTGCTACATCATCGCAAAAGGGAAGTGGCCGCCTCGGAAGCGATTGGTGATGTTGTTTTGCTAGGCTCTATTATCGAAGCACAGTTCCTTAGCATACCAGATATGATTGACTCTGCTAGTAAGCACAAAGCAATTGTGATTGGCGAACAGTGTAAACAAAGAAAATCGATGGCTGTTATACAAATGCTAGGGATAACGAGCGGCTATCATGTGTCTCGAAATGACTTTTCTACCTGTGTTTACCCGAGAACCTTGTTAAATCAGCTGTTGAATCATCACAATCCGCCTTTGGCGTTGCGCTTTACACCGCGTGATAATCGAATACCAATAATCAAACAAAAGAGTACGACAAATTACACATATAAAAAATCTGCGGACGATTGGAGACGGAGGAGCGACTATCTCCAGAAACTTTTTGTTGACTCCGCACCTATGGCATTGGGCTTTATTATTCTTTTATCCCTTTTGGTAAGCGTCGTTTCTCCTCTCTATGCTTTTTATGCTGTTATCGCGTGGGTTCTAGTGGAAGACGTGCAACAGGGGTGGCTTACAACATCGCTAGTTTTGAGTTTAACAACGATGTTCCTAGGCTTGTCAATCATGGGGATCGCAATGGGGATCCAGAATATGAACGACAAATTGTCTAAAAATGCCATGGATGATGTCATTGATGAATTAAGTGAGGTCGATCTATTTGGTCAAGTTAGTAAGGATTTGAATGTAGAGGTCGTATCAGATGCCATGTCGGAAGTTAAAATTGATGCAAACCATGGGGCAATTAAAAACGAAATATATGAACAAGCCAAAGACAATGTGAATGCAGAAGTCGGTTCACGAAAGTCCGTAATAGACCAGATGAATGTAGACTCAAATAAATAGCGCAATCAATTATATGAAATCCATCAAAAAAGTAGACTATTTGATTATTGGGGGCGGCTTTTACGGCTGCTGTTTAGCACTGTTTTTGCGTTCGATTTCAAAAAATATTGTTATCATTGACGCTAAGGACAGTTTGCTCAGCCGCGCGTCAAGAGTCAACCAGGCAAGAGTACATACTGGATTTCATTATCCCAGAAGTGCAATAACTGCAGTTAAATCAATGATACTTCACAGCAGATTCGCTAATGATTTCCCTGATGCTGTATACGATGAATTTAAGATGCTTTATGCCATTCCAAAACGCAGATCTTTAGTATCAGCTAATCGATTTTATCGCATGTTTCGTGAAATGAATGCACCCATTTATGAAGCATCACCCATGCAAAACTCACTGTTCGATTCTACAACTGTAGACGCCGCATTTGAGTGCGTTGAGCATGCATTTGATTATTCTGTTCTGCGGACACATCTATCGAATCGACTTGACCAAATGGATATCGAATGCAAGATGAGCACAGAAGCGCTCAATATAGAGGAAAAGGACGACTGCGTAATGGTTACCTTGTCTGATGGCACCGAAGTAAACGCAAAATATCTATTTAATGTGACCTATGCCGGCATTAACCAAGTGCTTGAGAAGGCACAGCTACCAAAAGCAAGATTAAAATACGAGTTGACTGAAATCGCGCTTGTAGAACCTTCTGACGAGCTAAATGGATTTGGCGTTACCGTCATGGATGGACCTTTTTTTTCAGTCATGCCTTACCCCGCAAAAGGCTTGTATTCTTTGACCCATGTTCGCTACACACCTCATAAAAGCTGGACAACAACGGGAGCGGTAGCGGAAATCAACAAGGTAATTTCCGAAAATACGTTAAAGAGCAAAGTGCGACATATGATCCTAGACGGCAAACGTTATTTGCCCAGTTTAGTCGATGCCGTTTGGCACGAATCACTGTATGAAATTAAGACCGTTTTGTTAAAGAACGAACAGGACGATGGACGGCCAATCCTCTATCAAAGAGAGCCCAGCAACTCCAAGGTGATTTCAATAATGGGCGGGAAAATTGATAACATTTATGACCTTTTCGAGCTCATTAAGTCAACTGAAGCAGAGTGGCAAAATGCAGATGATCGGTATGTCTACAGCAAGACGCTAGATAAAGGACTGTAATTAATGATAAAGGCGTTGTTAAATCTCCAGTCTTTTAGATTTACCTTCATTGCAGTGCTGGGTTTGGTCATTGATTTTGGCGTTGCCTATACACTTACAACATGGTTTGGTATCTACATTACTGTTGCTGCTGCGATAGGTTTTTCGTTAGGTGCTTTGTTCAATTATATTCTCCATGAATTATGGACATTTACCGATGGTGAAAGGAAATTATCCGCCAGACGTGCATTTCGCTACCTACTTGTTGTTTTACTGACGCTTTTGGTAAGACTACTATCTCTGGAACTACTTCTATTATTTATAGATAAAGATAATAACGAACATATACTTTTGCTGGGTGCGACGATCTTATCGTTCTTCTTTAACTATCTAGCCAGCAAGTTCCTTGTTTTCAAAGCGTCAAACAAAAACCTCAACGACACTTCAAGCTATATATCCAATGAGACTTTAGACAATATGCAAAATAGTGAAACAAAGATAGATGATGCCGAATGGTCAGTGCCTTCTTTCACTGAAAGTGTTTACTTCACCAAAAAACACGATTATGCCCTTGTAATTCCTGTTATTAATGAAGGAACAAGGATCCAAAATCAACTGAAAAATATACTCGCCGCCGGGTTATCTGTCGATGTTGTGATTGCCGATGGAGGTTCGACGGATGATTCACTCAATGAAACATTCTTAAGATCAGTCAATGTGAGAACGCTATTAACCAAAATGGACGAAGGCAAACTCAGTGCTCAACTCAGAATCGCCTATGCGTGGTGTTTAAAAGAACACTACAAGGGAATTCTGACGATCGACGGGAATGGGAAGGACAGTGTAGAAAGTGTGTCGGCATTTGTCGAAAAACTCCAAGAGGGTTATGACTATGTGCAAGGCTCGAGATATAAAAAAGGTGGTAAAGCGGAAAATACTCCACTTGAGCGCACCATTGGTAATCGATGCATACATGCACCTATGCTGAGTCTCGCTGGACATTTTTGGTTTACAGATACCACAAATGGTTTTAGAGGTTACTCAGCCCAATATCTTTTGGATAAAAGAGTATTGCCTTTTAGAGATGTTTTTATGAATTATGAGCTTTTGTTTTATCTCACAACAAGGGCAGGTCAACTTGGCTATAACGTTTGCGAAGTCCCCGTTCGCAGGAGCTATCCAATAGGCGAAGCAACGCCAACAAAAATTAACAGTTCAGGCGCAAAGTTGGCATTGTTTAAGCAAACACTTTCGGCAGCAATGGGAAATTTTAAACCTTAAACTTGGGCGCGATGGTATCTGCGCACTAATCATTTAACGATAGGAATTCGCAGCAGATGAAAGTTCACGATGCGCTTATGAGCAAACCCTTTGTTCAATATATATTGCCGTCTCTGTTTTTATTAATTTTGGCAATTGTGATAACACCTCTCACCTTTCGCTCGCTATGGATAGATGAAGCGATGCTAATGGCGAGTTTTCCTTTGAATAGCGTACTGGATGTTCTTCACGCCCTACCCCATTATGCGCAAGCGGGTGCACCCATCCATAATTTATTCTTGCATTTATTCAGCGAAACTAATGTTCAGCTAACAAGACACGTTTCTTTTGTCGTTATTATTGCAGCGACATTAATTTGCATTGGGATTTTGAATGCGAGTTTCTTTCAGATTGTGCTGACCTTTGCGGCGGTATTGTCATCGTATACAATTCTGTTCTATGCAACCGAATTAAAACATTATGGTTTTGAAATTATAGGCGTGGCACTTGCCATCGGATGGTTTCTTAGAAAAGATCCTCAAAAAACATTGGTTTTAAAGGACGTCGGCATACTCACTTTGAGTATGGTATTAGGCATTTCGACACTGATAGTCAGTGGTATCGCGCTTGCCATTTATTTGGTTGAAAATCTGATCAGTCAGAAGAAAATACAAATTAAAAATATAGCGTATGGATGCATTTTTCTGTTACTTACAACTGCATATTACTTACTCATTAAAGAACTTACGTATTTTCAAATTAGTAGTTATCCTGATGCCTACCAAGGTAAAGGACTCGATGCAGTTATACAACTTTTAAAAACCACATATCAAGTTTTTGGCGGTTTACCTGTCTTCGTGGCTTTACTTGTAGCTTTCTCGGCACTTATTTTTAAGATAAAAAACAAAACAGTCTTAAGATTTTTCCTATTAATATCAGTGGTATTGGGATCTATTATCGTGTTGAATTTTATCGGTCTATATCCTGTCGCAAGAGTAAGACATTTGGTTTGGTTAACGGCTGTTGGTTTATTCGTTTTTTATCTCGTTGGTAAAAATTTGCCCGACGACAGACGAATAAAAGGCGTGGTGATAGTGGCACTACTTTGTTTACTGTCATTCCCTTCCTTAAAAAATACATATTCCGTACTGATAAATCAGGGCGCATTCGAAAATACCCAAAATAATGACGCAATTTCGTGGTTACTAGAGCAAAACAGTACATATGTTGGTCTTTGGATAGGTGCACAGCCTGCAGTCGATGCTTACAAAGTAAGGTCTGATGACTTAGACAAGCATCAATACTTTGGCATAAGAAATAGCGCCTCTGCCGAATCAACAATTTTGAGCTATGGCAGTTTTATCGAGGGTGCGAAAGATATAGAAAGTGACCGAAATAAACCTGGCAGTTTTACTGCATCAGGTGGTTTTTACCGGCTTCACAAAAATTATGTACAAATGGCCGTCTCATTCGTTGAAGAAGCACCAAAAGGTCAATCATTTTATATCTTTGCTAGTCATCTTGATTACGGTGCCGACAAGGGTTTCGCAAAATACAGATTCAATGCGCTGATTGACGAATTAAACGCGCAAGATTGCCAATATACTACTGAGTTCGAGGCCAAACGCGTGTTTATTCTAGAAGTTCTTTGTTCCGAATAGAGACACTGAATCATTATTCTTGCGCCCAAGCTCTTCCTGATGCATCTATGAAATCTTGATGGCAATCACCATTATTCATCTCTACATTCCTTGAGCAGGCGTGCAAAAATGCTTCAAGTTTCGAATAGCCACTTGGTAAGATTGTATCTTGTTCTCCGCTCGCGGGCATTCTACCATCAAGAGAGCGACGATTAACTACGTTTGTTGATAGAAGCCAGTCTCGCCAACCTGTCCAACCTTTATCATCTAATTCACATCGGTCTTCAATTGAGGGCGGTGTATAATAAGTAGCATCATAACTGGCGCCGTTTCTCAGCACTTGTTCAAAGCGCGAATTCCCCGTTTCGCTATAACAGTTTACGATTTCGCCTTTTCTAGCTTTGATATTTGCTACAATCTCTTGTTCTAAAGGAATTCTCTGTGCTGGTCTTGCCCCAACAAAATCCAACACTTTATCTTCAGCTATAGGTGCCGATGGAATCGATTGTGCATGTGGAATTGCCAGAGGATTATTAAGGAGATTAAGGCGCCCTGCATTATCTCTATCGCGTATCGCGCTGGACGCACTTGGCGCCTGTGGATTGTTTCCGAAGCCCAACAGAAGTGAGTTATTTCGATAGTACATATTTACAGTACCATTCCTATGCGCAGCGATATTCACAACTTTCTGACCGCTGTTTCTTTCACTCACATACACATTGCCGACGATATTTGCCTGCGCCGCTTGATTATCATAAAAACGACCTCGCGTGTATAGTTCAGCAAAAATACTACGACCGGTGAGATAATTGATATTCTCGCTGTAAAAGAGGTTCCTGGCGCCGCTTCTAGGTAACCTATCATTAGAATACCCAAGCACACTGCGCGTAATATCGACATCACCTACCTCAGGTCCAATCAACAGGTTAGTTGCATGGGCTTCGAGATTGTTCCAACCGCTACTCCCTTCATCAACATGCACACTGAATTTTAGCGACATAGCGATGAGTGAATTGCGGATCGTGACGTCATCTACATTAAACCAAATATCTAAAATCCCATCGATACCGAAATTTAACGAAACATGGTTAAGGACGATATTTGATATCCCCTCTTCCGACTCTATTGCGAGTGCATCTCTGTCATGGTGCCCAACGGTGTTATTAATGTTGGAGTTCAGTAGCTCGTCACTAGACATAAATCTGACATGTTCTACAACGACATTACTTGCTCTTATTGAGTTCTTGGGTGACTGAATGGTAATCCCGGGAAAAGGGGCTGTCTGACCTGCAATGTGGATATGGTCGTTTTTTATCGACAGTGGAATATCGTGTTTAATCCGCCCTGACACTTCAAATACACACACGCGCGGACCGTTGCCATCGATACATGATTTCAAAGAACCTTGCCCTGACGCGTTTAAATTCGTAACCTTAAACACTGAGGCTTTTTTTGCTGGCCTTGTGTATACACCAAAACCCTTTCCACCAGGAAAAACAGGAAGTTCGCCGTTAGGCCCTAATATATTGTCTCTCCAATCAATATCATCATGGGCGCCTGGTTGACCTGGTTGTGCGGCGCAGCTCCCTTGCGTACATTTTTCGCAGACAGGGCACTCAGTGCTCAGAAATACATCCTCTTGATTTGGAAAGGCTAGTACCGCTGCTACGCTTGAGCAAACTGTCAAAAAGGAGATTATAAATAGGACTTTCATGTTAGGGCTCTGGTGGATTAATGTCTTAAAAAAAACGAGACATCGAAACACGTTTGATATCTTGAATTAAATGCGTGTCGCGCGTTTTAACTGGTTTAGAACACGCATGGTCAGCGGTAATCACGTTGCTACTAGTACCAGCCTGGACGAACATGCTTTGAAATATACACGTTTTTTTGTGGATTTCTCGATTTGCGTTGATACTCGTTTATGAATATGAATACTGATGAATCTTCTACTGAAATTTTCGCCCAATTCAGTAACGTTATGTACGATTGGAGTCAGCGAAGCTAGATGTCTCATATTCGCTAGCTCGGTCGCGAACACAGTTTTATTATAATGCAATAACTATGACGAATATATGACACGCGATAACAACTTTAAATTAGCGCAGGTTGATTTACCCAATTAGAAGCTCTATGTTTAATGGTAATTTTTGTGACCTATTATGTTGAATAATCATCAATGAGAATAACTTTTGTTCTAGATAATTTTAGGGGTGGGGGTAAAGAAAGGCGTTGTTTACAACTGATTCAAGGACTGAATAAAAACGGATACAAAGACATACAAGTCATAATCATAAACAAAGACATCGCTTACAATGAACTATATGAGGCTGAAATAGAACTTTGTATTATAGATAGAAAAAACAGAAGTCTATCTCCTCTTTCAACGTACCGTGAAATATCTTCCCTCGTTAAACAGTTCAATCCAGATATTCTTCAAGTTTGGGGAATTTTCGGTGCGATTTTTACCAATGTACTGAAGTTAACCAGTTCGTTTAAATATATAGGCGCCTATGTTGCAGACTGTAACACACCAAAATTATTTTCCATCTTCTGGTTGAGTGTGATAATGAATAAGATGTTGGCAAATAAAATTATTGGTAACTCACAAGCAGGATTGGATGCTTACAGTGTGCCGAAAAGAAAAGCAGAGCTTATTTATAACGGCTTTAATCCAGATCGACTAAATGACATCCCTTCAAACACTGAAGAGCTTAAACAACAGCTGGGGCTCAATACAAAGTTTGTCGTACCGATGATCGCAAGTTTTCATATACACAAAGACTATAAAACGTTTATCCAGGCAGCAGACATCGTTACAAGAAAAAGAGATGACGTAACATTTCTTTGTGTTGGAGATGGCACCGACTCAGATGAATGCAAGCAACTGGTCGATGTAAAAGACAATGACAGAATTCGCTTTTTTGGTTTCAGAACAGATGTGGAAAACATCCTTGCTGTCTCAAACCTCTCCATATTGTGTAGTAACCCTCTTGAGCATAAAGAAGGCTTGTCTAATGCAATATTGGAATCTCTTGTGATGAATGTAATGGTAATTGCCACCAATGATGGTGGTACGCCAGAGATAATAGAACCAGGGGTTAATGGTTTTCTAATTCCCCCTTTTGCCCCTGAAGTACTCGCGCAAAAGATTGACGAAGTTTTAAGCAATTTTGAACACTATTCTACCGTCTCTCAAGGCCTTCGAGAACGTGTATTAGAGAAATTTTCGTTACAAGACATGATTGTCGAATATGAACGGGTTTACAAATCTTTAATCTCGGTCAATTAGGTGTCGGTGAGCTACTGCTAATAACGAGACATACCTGTTGTTGGCGAATGATGATCAACACCTACCTTGCCGAGAGTTAGAATATAGATTGATTAGCATTACAGTTTTTCGACTTTATAATTTGTTTTAAAAATTAGTTCCTTTATCAACAAGTAAATGAAAAGGGAGTTTGTCGTAAAGTAACGTTGAAATAGTCGCCTCGGCTCCAGGACAAATCTATATAACCATTCAAGACCCGTTTTTTGCATCCAAACAGGCGCTCGTTCTTGCAGTCCAATCGTAACAGGTAAAGCACCTCCAATGCCTATCATGCAAGTATTTACTCGGTGTTTCATCGATGCCATCCATTTTTCCTGCTTTGGACATCCTAAAGCAACAAACACCAGACCTGCTCCACTGTTATTAATTGTTTCAATATCAGCGTTTTGCTCGTCGGCACTGAGTTCTCTAAATGGCGGACTTATCATGCCGCTGATGATCAAGTTAGGGTGTACGCGTTTACAATATGCCTCTGTTTTATCAATCGCTTCTTGCGTACCACCATAAAAGAAGACGCCAATACCCTTCTCTTCAGACTCACGCAATAGGTCAGGTAATAAATCAAATCCGGTTGCTCTTTCTTGTTTTTCTCCGTACAACCACTCCACGCCTTTGGCAAGTGGGACGCCATCAGGTGTGACAAAATTCGCACCATTAACGACGCTGGCAAACTCATTATCATGATAGGCTTCAATGAGCATATGGACATTTGCTACACATATATACGACGACGCCTTAGCAGTAACTAATGACAAAATTTGATTGATCATATCGTCGTAAGTTAAACAGGTTACATCCAGGCTTATTAGTCTTTTTTTCATCTTAAATTCGCTATCTAAATTATGGGTTATGATCAATCAATAGTTCACTCAAATCCTGTTTGAATGTGTGTCCGATTACCGACATTACATTTAACATCAAGCATCTACCTCATTGGTTTCCCGCCGCGCCAAGAGGTCCATATAGATGGTGTCCAGCTCCTTGTTTATGGCATCAACGCTCAACATTCCATAGACGAGTTTGTCTGTTTCAGAGACGATTGATTTCCTTAACGCCTCATCCAAAATTAATTTCTCCAACGTCTGTGCTAACTTTTGAGTATCACCAATTGGAAATATTAACCCTTCTTTTCCGTCTTCCACAATGTCAGGGATCCCACCAACTGGTGTCATTGTGCAGGGAATTCCATATGACCATGCATCCAAAACTGCCATTGGAAAACCCTCGCCATCACTGGCTAGACAATAAATTGATGCTCTGTTAAATGCCAGATCCTTGGCGTCGCCATTAATCCAGCCCAACCACTGTATTTGGTCAGTTATTTGTCGCTTTTCAGCGAGCGCTTTACCGTTTTCTATTTCACCATTACCTGCAAAGACCACTTTCCAATCTGGGTATTTATTTGCAATTAGCGCAAATCCCTCTATTAGATCTGCATATCGTTTTCGGTGCATTATTGTGCCAGCAAATAGTATTTCTTTTTCACGAAGATTTTCAACACGTTTGACTTCAGAACATGGATTAAAAAGGACTTTCAAATTGACGTCACTGTCGTCTGTGAGCTTGAGCCCTTCGTTGATCCACCTTTTCCACTGCTCTGATAACACAAGTACGATGTCAGCACGGGAAAACAAATAGGTATAGAGTTTAAAAAAACGAGGATCGTACACATACTTTTCGGAAGATGAATGAAAGTGGACGATTGTTTTCTTTCTAAATAGTTTTGCAGTCCACATGAAAATGACTTTGCGAATTGCAGACTTAGGATCAGAAAGGTGAATATGCGCCATATCATAAAAAGGAAGCCTTGATAAAAAAATTACGTAGCCACTAAACGCATACCATAATTTTGTAAATGCACTTCCATCTCGATGCGTTTGAACCCAATAACAGGAAAACTTTTCCCACTGAGCACCTTTCTCGTGGAGTTTGATAACGGAGGTAATACCCCCTCTCGTTTTCCTAGACGAGCCAACAACAAGTATTTTCTTTTTCACTTTCATTTTAATTAAAAATTTGCTCTTAGAATTAGCGTTATGTGGTCTTTAGTTGTGGTTTAGATACAAGACGCTTGTTTATGAATCGATAGAGTAACATGGCTATGACAGTAAGATTATGTTGTTTACCCTGTTTTGGTATCTAAATTTGACGTGCTTAACATTATAAAACCGCCGAAAAAGCACACATACAAATTAAATAACCCAATCGTCTCGACGCAGAAGCAAAATCTCTACCATGATTTGCAACTGCGCGTGGTTATACAACAAAACCGATTATAAAACACCAAAAATCAAATGTTTAGTAGCTGATGCCTGTTGGTTTACAGAAATCGGTAACGCACAATAGCGTTTTAGCGAACAGAAACCAACCAAAGTAAAAAATGACTTGATTTAAATCAACCTAGCGCCAAGCAATTGTTAGAAAGCAATTTTCTTCTTTGCTAATATCCACAACCTTCAATTTATCGACACTATTCACTAATTTAATTAACGATTGGATGGAAAATGACGATAAAAAATTAGTACGCAAACGTGCAAATGTTAATCAATGTGAACTATTGACGTCGAAATTGTGTCATTCGGTGATGAAAACGAGTCAAAATAAAAGCTGTTTGGGTGCTTGAAAGCGCAGAAAATCAACAAATAGCAGACATAGATGGCTTGACCGAAGGACTTTGTTCAATTTAAAATATCGGCAATTCTAAGGAAAAAGCGGAAGTCTCCATTTGACGCTGATTTGTTAGGTATTTAATTTTAGAACATTGACGCAAATAATGGATAGACAGTCCCAATATAAAACTTCAAACTGCTTATTTGGGTTTGGGTTTACGAGGAGCTTTGATGAGTAAGCCAAATGTAATTTCGTTAGAGTTAAATGAAGTGAACTTTCACTTTATTCAAAAATACAATAAAAAAGGTAAGCTAAAGAAATTTGCTAGGATCTTAGAAAAGTACGCTCTACAAAAAACCAACGTAAACGTTAAATATTCTGATAACGAACCTTGGATACAATGGCCCACGTTCTATACGGGCAAAGAATACGAAGAGCACAATATTTTCAGGCTCGGCGATTCAGTACATACTAAACATACGCAGATTTGGGAAAAGCTCGAAGAAATGGGCGTCTCCGTCGGAGCGCTGTCACCAATTAATGGCGCCAACAAATGCAACAATCCATCTTTTTTCATACCCGACCCTTGGACGGAAACTGAGGTTCATGGGGATAAGACTGCGCATAACGTTCATGCATTACTTAAAAAGGCCGTCAATCAAAACGCGGACAAGTCAGGCCTTACTCTTTCTGAAAATATTAGTTTATTAACATATATATTAAAATTCGCGAAACTTAAAAATTATCCGAAGTATGTTAAATATTTCCTTTTGAGCCGAAAATACAAATGGGCAAAAGCCATTTTCTTGGATGTGTTTTTAGTTGACCTCTTTATCACCTATAAAGACAAGTTAAATCCAGAATTTTCATCACTCTTTTTAAATTCAGCCGCACACATACAGCATCATCATCTTTATGAAAGTGAAGTATACAATGGGAGAAACAAAAACCCTGGCTGGTATAGTCGATCTGCAGAAGACAATGTTGATCCTCTATTTTACGTGTATGAGGCGTATGAAAATATCGTTAATGATTTGTTCAAGTTAAAAGGTCATCGCATCCTTGTTTCAACAGGGCTAAGTCAAATACCGAACCCTAAAATGAAATATCAGTATCGGTTCAAATCACACGGTGAAGCGCTCAATGATTTAGGGCTCGGCGGGTTTGAGGCGGTACCGCGCATGTCACGCGATTTCTTACTTAAATTCAAAGATGTCGATGCTGCGAAAGACGCGGAAACACTCATGCGAAAAGTAAAGTGTAATGATGCTGACTTTTTTATGGTAGACAATCGCGGTGCAGACCTGTTTTGTCAAATTTGCTATTACGACCATCCCGATGGATTAAAAAATATAGAGTACAATGGCAAATCGTTTAATCTCAGCGAGCACATAAATCTGGTATCAATCGAGAATGGGATACATCAACCAATCGGATACCACCTGGATTCAGAGTTACTAAATAGTGCTACAGTAGAAGAAACAATAAAGCTGTCTAGCATCTTTTATAAAGTCACTAGAATGTTCGGTGCGGAAGATCCAAAACCATCCTAGCCAGTTATTATCCACAAATCAGACAGGTTTTGTGTTAAATAATAACACTCACACATTGTTCTGGCGCGGTATAGAGCAGGATATAGCAGAAGCAACAACGCTATTATGGTCTACTTTGGGATGATTTTATCTAAAAAGCCGACTAAGTCTTGAGCTTTAGTTGCGGGGCTAAAATTCTTTTGAAGATAATCTGAACAATGCTCGGATAATGTGTTGTATTCGTCGCTGTTCATATCAAATAACTGGTTGAGTAGCGTTGTTAAGTTCTCGTCTTCAGGGGAGGCATATCCTAGTCCATGTGTATCAATAATGCCATCTGGATCAACTCTCGAAGGACAAACTACGGGTGTTCCTGCGGCGAAAGACTCCAAAAAGGTATTTGAAAATCCTTCGTAATGTGATGTTGATACCAAACAAATAGCATTGCTCAAGAAATCCAGTATCTGTGTTCGCTTAACATAACCAATGAAGGTGACATTGGGTAGCTTTTCCAGCTCAGTAATGGCAGTTTCGGTTTCTTCATCGATGATTTTCTCGGGCATACCCGCAATTCTGAAGGGTATAGAAGGAAGCGATTTTGCCAGTTTTAGCAGTAAAGGTAAGTTTTTTTGTTTCTGAAACACGCCTAACCATGCAATATACGTGCGTTCGTCACGCGGCTTTACGTTGGCGATAGCTTTTTCGGTATCGTAGGGGTTGTGGATCTTATAAAGTTGTTTTTCGGGGTATTGTTCCCTCAAACATTTCATCTGATATTCATTTTGACAGACAATTGCGCTTGCTTGTCCAAGACCATACTCATATGCCTTGCTTTCCCAACCAGCCATACGCGAACGAAACCTACCATCCACGTCCATATCGTTGGCGACTCTATACACAAAAGGGACATTACATCTCTTTGAAACAAATGCCATTAAGAAAGTGCTAACGCCTGCACAGCCTTGTATTATGACATCAGGTTGAAAACGCTTGGCGCCTTTTAACAATTTAGGGATAAACAGGTAAAAATACTTAATGACTTTGATGCCTTTATTCGGATCATAAGTGTCTATAATCTCAAAATCAGTTGGTTTTCCCGCGTGCTCATTTGCCCCCTCCCAACTGAGTATGCCAACGTGCGAATCCGTTTCTTTTAACCCTTTTATCCAGTTTGATAGCTCAACCGCGTATCCACCAACGGGATACTCATTGTCCTTGAGCAAATAAGGAAGCATAAAATCAAGAAAAAGTATTTTCACGATGCTTGCACTCTCTATTCTTTAAGTTTTCTTTTTGAAATACGATACGCGGCAATCGTTAATGCGACCGCGGGAAATAACCAGAAGTTGTCAATACCTGGGAAGAAGTTACGCTCGGTGATTCCGCTATACAGATAAATCATAATGACTGTAAATAAATACGCTAACACCCCCGACTGCAGGACACCGCGTATTTTATAAATCTTAATGAGGAACGAAATTACAATCCACATTAACACCAACAATAAAATCACCCCAGTGTCAGCAGCGAAGTTCAAATAGGCATTGTGTGCATGCGTCGCTTGGAAGAAATCTGGCATAAAAAACGCGTCTGACAGCATTACACCGTACAACCCAAATCCGAACAACAGCAAGAAGGGATCGCTGAGTATCTCATCACCTAATGGGATCCAAATAGTGAGAAGACGACCAGAGAGCAGAAAATCAATCGGGTTTTGATCAGGTGCTCCTACATCAAAGAACATTGTGAGGAATGGTAAACCAATAACGCCGCCCATTATAAAGGCGGTAGTAATGAAGACAAGCTTGCGAAATCTCTTTTCAACACTAACAGGCTCGACGATGTAGATAATCATAACAGATACAGCGAGTAATAAAATCGCTGTTCTAGACTGACTTACCACGCCTGCGAAAAATAAGATAAAAGGTGCTAATTTATAAAACAAAGAAGCCCTCACCCCGTGGCGTAGTTTCGCAACATACATAGAAAGAGGAAAGGAGATCAGTAACATTGTAGCAACCGAATTGTAATGCATCCCTAGGTACATCCTAAACTCTTCCCTTACTATACTTCTTCCTAAGACTCCCGAGAATGACAACAAATCATCTAGCCCAAGCGCGATAACAATAACAGAAAACACCGTCGCAGATGCAACCAAAGCTTTGATCACGTTGTTGATGGCATCTTCGGTTTTAATGAATCGAATTATGTACACGGCTGAGACCAAAAATAACATGGGTTTGACGTAGTAAGACAAAAAGAACCTTATTCTGCCGGCATCACCAAACTCGTCCCGGACTTGCATAGGTAGATCGTTAAACTCAGCGAAAGTTCTAAAAAATGCAATCGTGAAGAACAATACGTATATCACAATAAAAGCGAAGGCTTTTGTTTGCACCCTATCGTCTAAAATTGTGCCAAGACCGCCCTTTAACATAAATACAAGCACTAGGACAAGTGCGGTTACATTAAATAACTTCAGGCCAGGGGCACCTAGCGCCACATCGAAGATAGGCGCGTAAGAAAACGGTGTAAAAAACACCAGAAACTTAAGAAGTAAACTATCGTTCTTTAGATTAACAATCATCGGATGATAACGACCTTAGGTTTTTCCACAAACTATCAATATCTGCGCCGTGAAATAGCTTACAACAAACCTTGGAAAGTCTGTATCCAAAGTTTGGTTTTTTGTTTGAACGCTGCATTTTCTTGTTACGCCTATCCTGAAGCTGGCGATCAAGTAACGACTGCAACTTGTTAAATCCTTTATCGTCATCTAGAAAATTCTCATAAGCGAATATTTCGAATTGCGTTTTATCGAGGCCGTCTAGCGCCTCCATCATTAACGCGTTGTAAACATACCACGCTCTTAGGCTTGTAACGCCTCTTATAAGGCGTTTTAACAGACGGTATTTTGGCACATTTTTCTGATAATGATGCCAATTAGCTACAGGGCTTCTAAAAACGGCAACAACATAGTAAGTATTTTTTTCAATCGCTGCTTTCCAAATCGGAAAAGTTAAACACGTGCGAGGATCTTTGAAACCCCACATCGTCGAATATGCGCTATCAATTTCCGCTATTAACTTGTTCGCAAGTGCAGTATTTTTATCGAAATCCTTAGCCGCTGGCGTATTAATAACGTCGATACTGAGTTTTTCACCACAGTCTAAAAATTCTCGATTGAGGTCTTGAGTCTCTCGTCGCTCATATTGATTCCCTTCATCATATCCAATGTTGACGTCAAAGCTACCCATAGAGATATCTGAATAATGCAGGATTTGTGAAATGAGTGTAGTCCCTGATTTATGCATACCGAGAATACAAACAATGGGGTTTTTCATCATTATGTCCTAATTTTTCGAGGAAGACAGTTTTTTAACCAACACACGTATTTTGTTATCGACAAAATCCCTATTCAATAAATAGCAAATCACAGCGTAATCGAGTAAGACAAAACATCCCAATCCAAATACTATCCAATCGCCTGTATCGCTTCTGCCGTAAATCCCCGAGAAAATTAGACATGACGCAACTAAAGCAATAAAAGAGGGCCATATATAAAAAGTAATCGAATGCGATATATTTTTGACCCTCGCAAGGAAAAACAGTGACATAACTAGCGTAATAAATCCTGCAATATATTTGGCGACCACTATTCCCATCAATTCGTGATCACTTACAAGCAAAAGCATAAGTCCAATAAGCGAAAACGCTTCAATCGAACTAATATAAAGGCGATAGATCGGGTCTGCAGTGGTAAAAAGCAGTCGATCTGATGGCATCCTTAAAAAGGTCAAATGAAGCGTAAATGCCAGCAAAAATCCGTAAAGCGCGGCTTCTGAATATTCAGGAGGGGCAATAACCATGACAAATAAAGGCGCAAAGGCCATAACACCAAAAGACATAAAGGGAGAAAGTAGTGACAGTAATTTTGCGGTAATTTGATAGAGCTCTGACGCTTCCTCATTAATTTCTGCCATTTTTTGCGTGATAACTTTTTGAACGTTTTGGAACATCGAAAGCAACGCATTGATGAACGTCTTTGCAACGTGATAAATGGCTAATTCAGTTGCACCCAGCAAGCTGACGAAAAATGTATCTCCCTCTTTTCTTCCAAAATTCACATACGTTTCAACACTAAACGGTGCGCTCATCTTAACAATACCTTTGAGCGTGTAGACCTTTTTAGTTGGGCCAAAAAGCAAATGACGACAGAAAAAAACACCGAGGATTGCAACAAACAAATCTGCCATAATAATCGCGTGTATAAAGTATCCAGGCCCTAACATATTCAGCATAATAATCGCGAGGATAGGTCGCAAAAGCGCGCCTGTAATGCTGCATTTTATGTCGTTATTGTAATTTGCTCCTGCCCACATCATATATTGCGTCAAACGAATAATGGCGCCAATAAAAAAACCAATCGCCAATACTTCAATACTTTCAACTATAAACCCTCTAGATGTAAGAAAACTCTGGATTTGTGATAAAAATATAAAATACACGCATATTGAAAGCACAACACCCAGCATAAATATGGTAGCAATTTGATGACAAAAGCCCCTTGCCACTTCAATATCTTTCTTTATGTGGCCGGGAAGATGTTTGATAAATGTCGGCAGAACGCCAAAGGCAAACGCAACAAGCGCGAAATCTGTCAAGAATACATAGACTGGAAGAAGCGCCAATTCCTCGGGTGCAAAGATGCGCGTATAGATGCTCAGTGAAACAATGCCAATAATCTTTACTGCAATACTTCCGGTCGAGAGCTTTATTATGTTAGAGAGCAGCTGATTCATATTGGTTGTGTAATCTTGGACTTTTACTGTCTAGTCTTCTAAAAATTGGAAAGCCTCACTATTATTGTCAAGCCTTGTATTATTGTTAAGCCTTGAGTCGCGGCGCAGCAGACCTTTAGGAACTGCCGTTTGACTGCGTAGAATCAGAGAATGTGCATAGCGTTTAAACCGCCCGTAGTGTTGCTCAAAAGTGCCTTTTGTTCAAGCGCAAATTTATTACAACCTACTCTCTCCCTATTCGTTTCTACTTAAATCGAGCAGCTCCTATAAACCCATAAGACAAAAATCTTACATGCTTTCTACACAATGATTGATTATTCAATTGCAGCCTTGTTAGATTCTATCGACTCAAACCTTTCAAATATCAAATATTCTAATGCCGTTCCACTTATATCGGCAGAAGTGTCATATTTCCAACGAAGTTTGTAAACGGGTACTTCTAAGGCCTCTATTTCCTTTTGAAGAGACTCTTTTATAGGAGAGAGCATACCGAGCTCACCGGCGGTTTGTATGTTATGTGGAGGGATCGCGCTTAATTTAGGCGTTTTTTCCCATATTTCCTTGCACACATTATCGGTCGCCACAATTCTCTCGAAGATATAGTGAAATATGGCATATGGATAAACGCGCAGTATTTTTGTGAAAAAAGGATTAAACCAATATTTAGTCGTTGACGAAGAACGGTTTAAAATCCGACCGAATCGCAGAAGTAATGCTGAACGCACTCTTGAATCGAGTTTAAAGGTGTTTTCTGTAAAAAAACGCGTGTATCGCGTTATTATTTCCCCACATAGCGCATTGTTGCGTTTACTGACAATCATCCAATTCGATATAAGCTTATCTGGTGTTGGATTTGAAAACATGAAAAACCCAGACACTATTGCATCATAAATCCAATTATCAAGGGGTTGCATGCAATAAAGTGTTGCATCAGCCCAGACGCCGCCGTGTTTTTGTAGTAACAAAAGACGAATAAGGTTTGCTTGCTTTTCTTTTGGCATGGTTTTGAGCTTTTCAGGCGGTAGATCGATAGTCACATATTCGTACATCGATTTTTCGTCCAGGACGATAACTTGCCAATCTGGATTTTCACGCCGCCATGAATCAATGCAGTGCTTGACAATAAAGGGAGCTTCATTCTCCCCTTGCAGCCAAAGTGTCCAAATAATTTTTGGAAAATCCGCATCACTCATGGTGTTCACCTTATGAAAGCTAATTATGAAACTTTATCGTATTTACATTGACACGCGCTAGCACTCGCTTGATTGACGTAACGTTGAGTTAGATCAATGCCTTTCTAAGCACATTAATTATAAGCTATAGCCAGTATTCGTGCGCGTTTTGTTTTTAAAATTGACGAATCTTTAATTAGAATATATCTTATTCAAAGTGTTCGGTTTTCTACCATAAAGTATAACCAAATGCTGTTAGTTAATCTTAATTGGTATGCGAATAAAGGACAGCGGTAAATATCGCCAGCGTACCATCAATTCTGTAATCAGCAAGGATGAAAACTGATTTATTTAGGTGCATTGGACTGATCTTTGCACACTGTATGTAGAAATTCTTATTAAAAGTCATTTTTCGGTCATCTTTCCTTGCTCGCGAGCGGGATAGTATGGGCTGAATTTTTATTGCGTTGGGTATTGTAATCTACGCGTTTTTGCTGCTCAGAAAACGCGCGTTTTAAGAATCGTTTGAAACAGGAACTTTCCTTTGAACAAAAAAATCGTTAACAGCTTATCTAGTTTGATATGTGTAATACCAAAAGCCATCGATAACCACCAATCTACGGTATCAGTAGCCGTACTATCGGCATTATTTTTAAGCATTATTATGCTGCCGACGGGAGTACTTACCAGTAACGAGACATATGCGTTTATGTTGGCGCATTTGTACTGGACGCCACAGCACGAATACTCACTATTAATTGAATCAAGTTCCCATTTATTTCCATTTGCTCTGCTGACAGGAACATTAACCAAGGTGTTAGGGTATGAGTTGGCCAACGCAGCGTTGCTGCTTTTGTCGGCAACTCTTTTTGCCGTTGGATTTTCCAAATTATTGTCACATTGGAAGATGTCTTCTTTAGATGCATTGATCATTCTCTGCTTGTTTGTGGCCTTTGGTCAACAGTTCTTCCACTTTGGCGGAGAATGGTTATTCAGAGATTTTGAAGGCAAAGTCGCCGCCTATATTTTTGTTTTTTTTGGATTGGCAAAAGCACTTGACGGCAAATGGATAGGGCTCGTGGTATCCATGGCAATTGCAACTTACTTTCACTTTTTAGTCGGTGGTTTTTGGACACTGGTCGCACTTTATTGGTTGTTTACCTCAATCGAATCAAAACGCCAAATCATTCACGCATTTCTGGCGTATTCAATCGCGATTTTGCCGCTGGTCGTACTCATACTATCTGCGCGAATTGGTGCTGAAAAGGTAATTAATGGTATCAATACAACGCAAATATATGCCGATAGAGTGGCTCACCATATCGATCCCTTTTCCAGTTTGGATTCACTGAAAAAGTGGCTCCCTGGATTTTTTGCGATTGCGGGTTGCCTATTGGCATCAATTGTCATGTTGCCTTTGGCTTTCGATTGCCAACGAACTAAAACGTTGACCATTACGGTAATTGGATTACAGGCATTTTTAATCCTTGCTTTCATTGCAAGCGCCATCGGCAAGTTTGTTGATATCTTCGGCAATTTCTTCCTCTTTAGACCTACCAGCCTGACGCTATTATTAACCATTGTACTTGCGCTAGTGTTTTATCGAAAGTTCTCTACATTTAGGACACCGCTATGGGCCGTATTTTGTATCTTAGTGCCTATTGCATTATGGCCGACCATAGAGCTCAAACGCGGTGTCATTAATCAATATTTCGAATACAAACCTCAAGTGGATAACGTCGTGGAAGCCGTGCACTCCATCACTGACGAGGGTGATATTGTCCTTATACAACCTGGTAGAGATGGGACCTTTCCTGAATCCAGACTCACTAGACTCATTGAACGTCCACTTTTTGCTGACTATAAATTCATAACAACAGAACCAAAAAATATCGCCGTCTGGCATACGCGATTAAAATATCGGGAATCCGTCTTTAAGAATGGTTGCGACAATCAATATCCAATTGGCGCTCTCGTTATCCGCAACGATAACCCCGCAATTGACGACGTTATTGCATCGTGCGGTAGCAAAGTGTTTGAAAACAAAGATTTTAGTGTTGTTGATGTGATGAACTAACTCATCGCTCTACGAAGGAATACTAATTGTTTTAGCGGAGAAATACTGACCATTTAAGTGATTCATCGTTTAAGCGGAGGAATGTTTGCATGTAAAAGCTTGCGAGCACATCCACTTCGTGTCGAGGAGTGTGCGAGCCTGAGCAAACATGGACGTCATTGAGCGTCTTTTACATGCGAACATTCCCGCAGCTAGATGAATTGCTTAAACGGTCAGTATCCCTCTGCAGATTGTGTAATGCACATTGACGACATGGAAACTTCCACGCCGTCGATATCGATCAAGCCTTAGCTTTATCAGTCTCTTGATAGCTGTTGTAGCCATACTGGTCGTAGTAGCCCGTGAACTCACCGGTCTTCTTCGCCTTCTTAATGTCTACCTGATTCAGCAGCACTCCATCCACGCGTTGTCCCGCTTCAATGAAGCGCAACAAGCCGTTGTTAATCAGCTTAGCACTTGTGCTATCTGCTCTAACAACATACACCAGTGAATCACAGTGCTTAGACACTACCACCGCATCACTCACCGCTTGTGTCGGTGCACTATCCAGTACTATCTGGTCGTACGATTGTCTTAGCTTCTCAATCAGCTCGCCAAACACCTCAGATGCCAATAGCTCCTGTGGATTAGGCGGTAAACTCCCGGCTGTCAACACATCCACGCCCGATTGCTCATCACGGATGATACACTCTTCTAATGAGTGTGAGCCCGCTATCACATTTGATAATCCCGGCTGGAATGCAG
>DDLV01000005.1 GCA_002340325.1 Glaciecola sp. UBA2563
CACCAAACTCGATATTGGAACCCTAAAATGGCACCCTACATCTTCGGTGCACGCAACAAAGTTCACATTATCAATCTAGAAAAAACCGTTCCATTGTTCAATGACGCATTAAGCTTTTTGGGCAGCAGAGCTGCAGGCAAAGGCAAGATTCTTTTTGTTGGAACGAAAAGAGCTGCATCTGAAGCAGTGAAAGATGCCGCGCTTAAAAGCGGACAGTACTACGTCAACAAGCGTTGGCTTGGTGGTATGTTAACTAACTGGAAAACGGTTCGTCAGTCTATCAATCGATTAAAAGACCTCGAAGCACAGAGTCAAGACGGTACTTTCGATAAACTCACCAAAAAAGAAGTACTTCTTCTCCAGAGAGAGATGAATAAGCTTGAAAACAGTTTGGGCGGAATCAAGGATATGGGAGGTTTGCCTGACGTAATATTTGTCGTTGACGCAGACCACGAACACATCGCTATTACAGAAGCCAAAAACTTAGGTATCCCCGTAGTAGCAGTTGTTGATACAAACTCTAACCCAGATGGCGTTGATTACGTCATACCTGGCAACGACGACGCGATCCGCGCTATACAGCTTTATACCGATGCTGCTGCGGAAGCCGTGCTGCAAGGTAAAAATGGTGGTGCAGAGTCAGTCACTGCAGACGAGTTTGTAGTAGAAGGCGACTAGCCTTTAGACAAAAACGATTAATAGGAGACCGTGCCGTCTCCTTTTTTAAATTCATTAGAGGAAATATAAAATGGCAGTGACAGCAGCACTGGTTAAAGAACTTCGCGAAAGAACTGGCGCAGGCATGTTAGATTGTAAAAAAGCGTTGGTAGAAACTGATGGCGATATAGAACAAGCAATTGAAAATATGCGCAAGTCTGGGCAGGCAAAAGCGGCAAAAAAAGCAGGTCGAATTGCAGCTGAAGGCGTCATCATCACGAAAGTTGAAGATAACAAAGCAACGATGCTAGAACTTAACTGCGAGACAGATTTTGTTGCTCGTGACGAAGGCTTTCTTGCTTTTGGTAACAAGCTTATCGACATTGCGGCAGAAAATGGCATAAGCGACATCACCGCCTTAAACGATGCTGATTTAGATGGTACAACTGTTAGTCAAGCGCGAGAAACATTGGTCGCAAAAATAGGTGAAAACATTAGCCCGCGACGTGTGATTAATGTTGCAGGTGACAACCTAGGCGCGTACGTTCACGGTGGTCGAATTGGCGTAATCACCATCTTAAACGGCGGCGACGAAACGCTTGCTAAAGATATTGCAATGCACGTTGCTGCAGCGACGCCACAGTTTGTGAAGCCGGAAGATGTGCCAGCAGAGGTTGTTGAAAAAGAAAAAGCCATTCAGGTCGATATCGCAATGCAATCTGGAAAACCAGCTGAGATCGCTGAAAAAATGGTCATAGGCAGAATGAAAAAGTTTACCGGTGAAATTAGTTTAACCGGGCAACCTTTTGTTAAGGACCCATCAATGAATGTTGGTGCTCTGTTAAAATCTAAAGGTGCGGAAGTTGTAAATTTTGTTCGCTTCGAAGTTGGTGAAGGTATCGAAAAGAAAACTGAAGACTTTGCTGCAGAGGTCGCAGCACAAATGGAAGCAGCTAAGAGTAAATAGCGGTTATATTGCAGTTTAAGGTTTTGAAAATAGCAATGTTCATATACACTTAAAGCACTTCTAACGAGGTGCTTTTTTTATGTCTCCGTTATAAATACAAGAAACTGCTAAAAAGTGGCTTGTTTTTTTCATATGTGTGCGTCTATCAGATCAAGAAACAACATAGTGACAAGGAATAAAGATTAATGAGTGTTTCACTTAAACCTGCCTACCGAAGAATTCTCCTCAAGCTTTCAGGTGAGGCGTTAATGGGTGATGAAAGCTTTGGAATTGATGCAAAAGTGCTTGATAGAATGGCGCAAGAAATCAAAGAGCTGGTCGAACTAGGAATTGAAGTCGGATTAGTCATTGGTGGCGGCAACCTTTTCAGAGGTCAAGGTTTAGCTCAAGCTGGCATGAATAGAGTCGTTGGTGATCACATGGGGATGCTAGCGACCGTCATGAATGGGTTGGCGATGCGAGATGCGCTTCACAGAGCATTTGTGAATGCTCGATTGATGTCTGCGATTCCGTTAAATAGTGTATGTGACTCATACAATTGGAGTGACGCCATCAGTTTATTGAAATCGGGTAAAGTCGTGATTTTTGCCGCTGGCACCGGTAATCCATTTTTCACCACTGATTCAGCAGCTTGTCTAAGAGGAATCGAAATAGAAGCGGATGCCGTTTTTAAAGCAACTAAAGTTGATGGTGTTTTTGATTCAGATCCAACTACTAATCCAGACGCTGTTTTGCATAAGGAACTGAGTTATCAGCAAGTCTTAGAACAAGAGCTTAAAGTCATGGATTTGGCAGCTTTTACGCTTGCTCGGGACCACAGCATGCCAATTCGCGTTTTCAATATGAACACGCCAGGTTGTTTGAAACGTGTTGTGTTGGGTGAGCCTGAAGGAACATTGATATTTCATACTAAAGAGCAATAATTTTAAGGACACAAAATGATTGACGAAATAGAACTAGATGCAAGCGAACGAATGGAAAAGTCTATTAACGCATTGCGCAGTCAAATGAGTAAGATCAGAACCGGGAGAGCTCACCCAAGCTTGTTAGATAGTATCATGGTTAACTATTATGGCGCTGATACACCACTTAAACAGCTTGCCAATATTATTGCCGAAGATTCAAGGACACTCGCGCTTTCTGTATTCGACAAAAGCTCGACCCAGGCAATTGAAAAGGCGATTATGCAATCGGATTTAGGGTTAAATCCAATGTCGGCTGGCACCGCTATTCGTATTCCAATGCCACCGCTCACTGAAGAGAGACGAAAAGACCTCATCAAAGTGGTTAGGGCAGAAGCTGAGCAGGGCAGGGTTGCAATACGAAACATACGTCGTGATGCAAACAGTGATATCAAAGAGCTGCTAAAAGAAAAAGAAATAAGTGAAGATGAAAGCAGAGCGGGCGAAGAAAACATCCAAACCCTTACCAACGAATTTATTAAAAAAGTCGACGCGATGCTTGCCGACAAAGAAAAAGAGCTGATGGAAGTTTAATTTGATTCTGTCGCCATTCGCACGCAACAACTTATGACTGAAAATTCTACAATTAAGACACTAAAAGTACCGCAACATGTCGGTATAATCATGGATGGCAATGGCCGATGGGCGCAACTGCGAGGAAAGCGGAGAACATTTGGTCACAAAGCTGGGATTGAAGCAGTAAGAGCTGCAGTTAGGTTTGCGCGCAGTTCAGGCATTAAATCACTCACCTTGTTTGCGTTTTCCAGCGAAAACTGGAAGCGCCCTCAAGAAGAAGTCAGTATGCTGATGGAGCTCTTTGCATTGGTATTGGGGTCCGAAGTTAAACGGTTACACAAAAACAATATCAAATTGAAAGTGATTGGTGACACCAGCGCATTCTCGACTAAATTATTGGAAAAAATAAAAAAGGCCGAAGCTTTAACACATAACAATGATGCATTGGCACTTAATGTGGCCGCGAATTACGGAGGCCGCTGGGATATTGTCAATGCGGCAAAGGTTATGTCCACAAAACTAGTCAATGGTGAGATCTCATCAGATGATTTTACTGAATCTACCTTCTCGGAACACATTAGCACTTCTGGCATGCCAGAACTTGATCTATTAGTTAGAACAGGTGGTGACCACAGGATAAGTAATTTCTTGTTATGGCAATCAGCCTACGCGGAACTGTTCTTTACCGATATCCTATGGCCTGATTTCAATGAAGAGGGTTTTCAAGCTGCAGTTGAAGATTTTTCGTCACGTCAGCGTCGTTATGGCTGTACTGGCGAACAAATGATGACGAAAGATCCTGAGCAACAGCAATGCTAAAACAAAGGATAATAACAGCTGTTATTTTGGCGCCGATCGCATTAGCTGCCATTTTATTCTTACCTATCGCTTACTTCGAAATCCTTATCGCTGTCGTAATATGCTTGGGCGCTTACGAATGGGCGAACATGTCTGGCATCAAAATTAGGATATTTAAAGGGTGGTTTAGCATTTTGGTCGGTAGCATCATCGCCCTCCTAATATTGACGGTAGACGACAAAAGTATCTGGCACCAGGGGCAGCTACATCCATTGTACAAGGGTATTCTGGCAGTTGCCGCACTGTGGTGGGTTGTCAGTTTGCTGATGATCATTGCATATCCAAAGTACAGTAGATTTTGGCAAAAATCGATCTCTATTCGCGCCACCTTTGGTGTTCTAACGTTAGTACCAACCTTTGTCGCTATCGTGAGTTTGCGCACGAGTTTATATGAAGTAGACCCATTTTACGGTGCTTCTTTGCTGTTCTATGTACTCGGTATTGTATGGGCCGCTGATATAGGCGCGTTCTTTGTTGGCGTTAAATTTGGCAAACACAAATTACGTCCCAATGTATCACCAGGCAAGACACTGGAAGGTTTGCTTGGTGGCGTAGGTGCTTCATTTGCCATCATTGCGTTTGCAGCGCTACATTATCAAGTTGAGCCAACGAAGATATCTCTGCACATTGTTGTCGGCGCCATTACCGTTGCTGTCAGTGCGCTTGGTGACCTAAATGAATCGATGTTCAAACGTTGTGCGGGCATAAAAGACAGCGGAAAACTGCTTCCGGGGCACGGTGGTATCATGGATCGTATCGATAGTCTTACCGCTGCTTTTCCTGTTTTTACATTTTGTTATGTTGTTTGGATGGCATAGAAGTAGGAGCGTCCAGTGCATATAAAAAAACAGATAACGCTATTAGGCGCAACGGGCTCCATTGGCACAAGCACACTTGATGTTATCCGCAAGAATGCGCATTCAATGCGTCTTTTTGCCGCCACAGCGTTTACTCAAGTAGACAAATTGGCGGCTATCGCAAATGAGTTTTTTCCTGAGTATTTGGTGGTGGCGGATGAGCGATCTGCGGATAAACTCAGCGCTACATTAGCTCATCATGACAAATACAAACCGACAATACTCACCGGTCCCGAAGGATTATCTAAAACTGCTTCGCATAATGGAGCTGATACGGTAATGTCGGCAATAGTGGGCGGCGCGGGCCTTGTTCCCACCATGGATGCAATTAAAGCAGGGAAATGTGTCTTGTTGGCAAACAAAGAAAGCCTTGTTATGTCCGGTGAGATTTTTATGCGGGCAGTTGAGGAATATGGTGCGACATTGATCCCGGTTGACAGCGAGCATAATGCGATTTTCCAGTCATTACCGGCTGAATATGACCGGCGACGTCCAGATGAGTTTGGCGTTAGGCATATTTTGTTAACAGCTTCTGGAGGCCCCTTTAGGACATTGCCGATGGAGCAGATATCATCGGTTACGCCGGCACAAGCATGCGCGCATCCCAATTGGGACATGGGACGAAAAATATCGGTTGATTCAGCATCAATGATGAACAAAGGGCTTGAGTTTATTGAAGCGTTTTGGTTATTTGGGGTTGCTCCCGAAAACATAAAAGTGGTGATTCATCCTCAAAGTATCATTCACTCGATGGTGCAGTACGTTGATGGAAGCGTTGTTGCCCAAATGGGTAATCCAGATATGAAAACGCCCATAGCACACGCGTTAGCATACCCGTCAAGAATAACCTCCGGGGTCAACGATTTAAATCTATTTGATATGCAGGATTTGACGTTCACACGACCATGTTATGAACGGTATCCTAATCTTTACCTAGCGACGCAAGCATGCAAGTTAGGCCAAGCGGCAACGACCGCGTTAAATGCTGCGAATGAAGAAGCAGTAGATGCGTTTCTAAATGAACAAATTCAATTTTTAGACATCTATAATGTGAACAAACGTGTGATGGAACAGTGTTCATCAACAGAATTGTCGACAATCGATCAGGTTTTAGCACATGATAAGAATTGTCGGGAATTAGCTCAAGGCGCGATAGCGCAAGTAAAAAATGATTGAAATACTAAACAACATTTTCTTTTTCGTGGTGGCACTTGGCATTCTGGTCGCGGTGCATGAATGGGGACACTACTATGTCGCTAAGTTGTGTGGCGTTAAAATATTGCGGTTCTCGATTGGGTTTGGTAAGCCAATTTATCAGCGACTAACGTCGAGCGGAATGGAGTTTGTCATTGCTGCAATCCCGCTGGGGGGTTATGTCAGAATGTTGGACGGACGGGTGGATGATGTTGTGCCTGAACAACAGTCAGTAGCATTCAACAATCAGCCTGTATCGCAGCGTATTGCTATTGTTGCTGCTGGGCCCATCGTCAATTTTATCTTCGCCATTTTTGCTTCAATGCTGATTGGGCTACTTGGGTTCAGCGCACCGAAACCTGTGGTTCAAGAGGTTGAACAAAACTCATTTATGTATCGAGCTGGGGTTCAGCCCTATGATCAAATTATCGCAATTGGTGGTAAATCCACACAAGATTGGCGTGAAGTAATTTTTCAATTGTCTACGTTCAGCGGCGAACAAAACATGCCATTTACAGTAATGTCCGAAAACGGATTGCAAAGGAATCTGGTCGCGCCGATTAATGGGTGGAAAATAGATCCAGATGAACCAGACTTGCTCGGCGCATTTGGTATCCAGAGATTTGCACCTGAGGTGACAACAACCATCGCAGTAGTCTCTGAAGACACACCAGCATCGAGAGCTGGTATCAGAGAAAACGATAAAATCCTCGAAATTAATGGAACTACTCAAGAAAAATGGAGCCAAATGGTCGAGATTATTGAGGCAAACCCCAATGAATCGGCGACGTTTTTGGTATCTCGCGATGGGGCATTTCAGCGCATAGAAGTGACCTTTGGTGAACATCCTGAACGTGAGGGCGTTGGTTTTCTAGGTGTTATCCCATTCCGGGAGGCGTACCCTGAGGACTTTATACATCGGGTGCAATACGGGCCAATTGGCGCTTTCGCATACGGTGTACAGGAAATGATTGATATTTCCAGTTTGACGTTAACTATGTTGGGCAAGCTCATCGTTGGTGATGTCTCGGTTAAAAACCTAAGTGGCCCCGTTTCCATTGCGCAAGGGGCAGGCAATAGTGCTAACGCGGGGTTGATTGCTTTCCTTAGTTTTTTGGCGCTTATTAGTGTAAATCTTGGTATTATCAATCTTTTACCAGTGCCGATGCTTGATGGTGGGCACTTAATGTATTTCTTTTTCGAGTGGATTACGGGAAAACCTGTCTCTGAATCAGTTCAGGAAATAGGCATGAGAGTTGGCGGGTTATTGATTCTGGCGCTCATGGCAACTGCAATCTTTAATGATATAATTCGAAATATTTAAAAAAAAACAGGTCATTAAATAAAGAGCTTGGATTTAGATCAGTAAATGAAGTTAAGAAAATTTTTTATGTTGTCGCTGATTGCGACTGCTCTCCCTAGTTACGCACAATCAAATTACGATTTTGTCGTCGAAGATATCCGAGTTGAAGGCCTCCAGCGTGTTGCATTAGGTGCCGCCCTTACGTATTTGCCGGTGCAGCGTGGCGATGCAATGAATAAATTCAGAATTACGCAATTAATTCGCTCATTGTACTCATCCACACACTTTGAATCAGTAAAGATATTTCGAGACGGCTCAACGCTCGTTGTCGAGGTGGCCGAACGTCCAACTATTTCAAGCATAGAATTTGACGGTAATGACGACATTAAAGACGAGCAATTGCAGGAGAGCCTTGATGGTTCGGGAATACGCATAGGCGAACCGCTAGACAAAACAGTCATCAGCTCAATTGAAAATGGACTCAAAGACTTTTTTTACAGCATTGGTAAATATAACGCCGAAGTTGAAGCAATGATCACACCTCTTCCGAGGAACAGAGTAGATTTAAAACTCAAATTTGAAGAAGGTGATGCGGCCGAGATACAGCAAATAAACATTGTTGGTAATGAAGTTTTTGACGACACTGAGCTACTTAGTCAAATGGAGCTTCAGTTCGGCGCCCCGTGGTGGAACTTTCTCGCCGAAACTCGATACCAACAGCAGACACTGTCAGGTGACCTTGAAACTATCGTTAGCTATTACAAAGACCGTGGATACCTGCAGTTCAATATAGACTCAACGCAAGTGTCTATGGCACCAGAAAAAGACGGCATTTATATAACGCTTAACGTTACCGAGGGAGCGACTTACAATATTTCTGATGTAGAGCTTGTCGGAGATTTATTGGGTTTTGAAGATTTCGTATCAAACATTTTACCGATTCGTTCAGGCGACCTTTATAACCAAGCGGAAGTCACCTATGCAGAGGAGTTTATCGCCAAGTACTTAGGTCGGTTTGGTTATGCATATCCCAATGTTACGACTATTCCAGAAATCAATGAAGAAGATAAAACGGTAAAGCTCACATTGTCCGTTGACCCAGGTAAACGCATTTATGTAAGACGAATTACATTTGAAGGCAACGATACCACTGCTGACAAGGTGTTGCGCCAAAATACTGTTCAACTTGAGAGTACTTGGCTGTCTGAACCCCTATTGGAAACTTCGAAATTGCAACTGTCTCGTCTAACTTACATGGATGAAGTTGAATATGAAACGATACGGATCCCAGGTGAAGAAGATAAAGTCGATGTTGTGTTCAATGTCAAAGAGCAGCCTGCAGGGTCATTCAATGCTGGTATCGGTTATGGTGATGCAACTAAACTAAGCCTTCAAGCAGGTATTCAACAAGACAACTTTTTAGGCACGGGCAAACGCATCGGCTTAAATATATCGACGGTTTCATACCAGTCCACTGCCCAAATCACGTATTTGGATCCCTTTTTCACCGTCGATGGCATTAGCTTGGGTGGCAGCATTGCATACAGTGAATTCGATGGCAGTGATTTTAATACGGTCAGATATAACACCAAGCGCTGGTCTATAGGTGGCACTGTTGGGTATCCAATTAATGAAGTCAATCGGATTAGCTTCGGTCTGACGTATTCAAACGTAGAGTTGACGTCAGATAACACTAATTTTGAGCAAACTCGTGCATTTTACCAGCAGTTTGAAGATCCGAACGATCCAGAAGCACCCATTGAATATGATAGTTTACTCGCCGCGGTTAACTGGACGCGAAATACCCTCAATAGAGGATTGTTCCCAACAGCAGGTTCCTCTCAGCGGTTGTCATTAAGTGCCACAACGCCAAACTCTGATGTTAACTACTTCAAAATTATTGCAGACACAAAATGGTATTTCCCATTAACTCGCAACCAGAAATGGACGGTATTGGCGCGTCTGCGTCTTGGCTATGGTAATGGTTATGGCGATAAAGATGGGATTGAACAAACACTTCCATTTACCGAAAATTTTACAGCAGGTGGTTCAGACACGTTACGAGGATTTGAAAACAACACAGTGGGACCTCGCGGAGTTTTCAGGACGAGGCAAGTTATTGGGTTTACGCCAAATGGCACGCCAATATTTGGTGATCCTAGTTTAGACACGCTACAACTTTCTCGACGCAGTTTAGGCGGCAACGCAATGGCACTAGGCGGTGTCGAAATGATTGTCCCCACGCCTTTTGTGGATGAAGAATTTGATAACTCCGTTCGAACCAGTTTGTTTTTTGATATCGGTAATGTATGGGATACCGAATTTAGATTTGAAGATTACGAAAACCTTGACGTTGTTGGTGAGTCGTCTGAGGCATTCGCAGATTACAGTGATTGGAGCTATTATCGAAGTTCAGCCGGACTTTCTATCCAATGGATCTCACCAATGGGGCCAATGGTATTTAGTTTCTCGCGCGCCATTAAAGAAAGAGAAGGCGATGACGCGAGATTCTTTACATTCAACATTGGATCGACTTTCTAGACAGGGTATAATGCGCGCCCTTAAATAGTTGCCCGACACACATATCAAAGGTTTAACCGAATTAGAGGAGTTTATTTTGAAAACAATTACTAGAGTAGTGACTAGTGCAATATTTTTAGTCATGAGCTTGACGTCGTTGACTGCCGCTGCGGAGCAGAAGATTGCCATCGTTGATGTGCAACGCGTGTTGCAATCGTTACCACAATTGGCAACCATCGAGCAGACAATAAATGCTGAGTTTGCAGAAAGACGACAAGAAGTACAAAAGCTCCAGTCTGACGGCAATTTTATGGTGCAAAAACTACAGCGCGAATCCGCAACAATGAGTGAAGATGAAAAAAATCAGCTTCAACAAGAAATTCAACAGTTAGGCGAAGAGTTGCAGTCCAAAGGACAACCATTGCAACAAGAGATACAGATACGCACCAATCAAGAGCGTGATAAACTTCTCAGCCTGATAGAACAAGCAATTGATGCTATTGCTGCAGAAAAAGACTTTGATTTGGTATTGAATGCCGCGGTTGTGCCGTTTGCAAAATCACAGCACGACATATCTCAAGATGTACTTGACCAAGTAAGCAACGTTAAATTCTAGGAAACACCTTCTTGAATAAAATCAGGCCAAAATACCTTGGTCTGATTTGTTTTTGTTCACACACACCGTATCTTATTGCGTTATTGCACCTACTGCGAAAAAATAACAACAATAACAGTTATGATTAGAAAAAAGTTATGACAACGGAATAGAGACTAGACCTAATCAATAAGGAGATACGTTTGTCAAACACACTCAATACTATAGAAATCAAAGAAATTATGTCGTTGCTGCCGCATCGATATCCAATGCTTTTGATTGATCGCGTAACGGACTATGAAATCAATAAATCCATTAGCGCATACAAAAACATAACGATAAATGAAGGTTTGTTTAACGGGCATTTCCCGGGAGAGCCCATTTTTCCTGGCGTGATGATATTAGAAGCAATGGCGCAAGCCGCTGGCGTGTTAGGGTTTAAATCGATGGGAAATAGCGACAAGCTGTACTTATATGCCGGCATCGACAAAGCGAGATTCAAAGCACCCGTTGTGCCAGGCGATCGATTAGATATTGCGGTGAATTATATTAAGGAACGCAGAGGCATATGGAAGTTTGAGGGCGTTGCTAGCGTTGATGGGAAAGACGTTTGTACCGCTGACTTTATGTGCGCTATCCGAGACTTTTAATATGATCCATTCCTCATCTATCGTATCTGAAAATGCTACCCTGCACCCAAGTGTCACGATTGGACCATTCTGCATTATTGGTGATGATGTAACCATCGATGAGGGCACGAAAATCCATAGTCATACGGTTGTAAAAGGTCACACTAAAATTGGCAAAAACAATGAGTTTTTCCAATTCTGCTCTATCGGTGAAGATTGCCAGGACAAAAAATACGCGGGTGAAACGACGTATCTTGAGATAGGTGATAATAACGTTTTTAGAGAATCCTGCACAATTCACAGAGGCACTATTCAAGATAATGCTACTACCACAATAGGCAGTCGAAATTTGTTTATGGTTGGTGCTCATCTGGCGCATGATTGTAGAGTAGGAGATGACTGCATTCTGGCAAACAACGCGACAATAGCTGGCCATGTGCATATTGGAAATTTCGCTATCTTAGGCGGTATGACGGCAGTACATCAGTTTTGTCATATTGGCGATCATGCTATGACTGGAGGCGGTGCAATTCTGCTTAGAGACCTGCCGCCATACGTAATGTATAACGGCGTGAAACAAATACCGCAAGGTATTAATAGCGAAGGATTAAAGCGGCGCGGTTTTTCAAGTGAAGACATTCAATTGATTAAACGCGCTTACAAAATAATCTACAGAAACAATAATACCATTGATGAAGCTAGGGCATTGATTAATGACATGGCCAACGAGCATTCTGTTTTGAAGGTACTCAATGTCTTCTTACAGAACAACAATCGAGGTTTGGCTCGATAACGGGGGCGTTGTTTGCGTATAGGCATGATTGCAGGGGAAGCTTCTGGCGATATTATTGCTGCGGGCTTAATACGCGAATTAAAAGCGCTATATCCCGACGCAACCTTTGAAGGTATTGGCGGTAGTCAGATGATATCGGAAGGCTTTAACAGCATTGAAGATATGAACAAACTGTCGGTTATGGGGCTTGTTGAAGTACTTAAACATCTGCCTTCTCTGCTCAGCGTCAAACGCAAAATAATACAATACTTCGTCGAAAATCCTCCTGATGTATTTATTGGTGTAGACGCTCCCGATTTTAACTTACCTATTGAAACCAGACTCAAGAAAAGCGGCGTAAAAACCGTTCATTATATCAGTCCAAGTGTTTGGGCTTGGCGCGAAGGTCGCATCCACAAAATCGCAAAAGCAACGAATCTGGTTTTAGGTATTTTTCCGTTTGAATCTAAACACTATGAGAAACACGGCTATCCTTATCGATTTGTTGGTCACTCTATGGCAGATGAAATACCTCTAACGCCAGATAAAAAACACGCCAGAGAAAAGCTTAATATAGGTGATGACCAACTTGTATTGGGGCTTTTGCCCGGCTCGCGTGCAAGAGAAATTGAATCACTGCTTGAGGTATTCCTCAAATCCGCGGAGCTGTTTTTAAATAGGCAGGAAAAGAAGAATTTTCTTGTCGTTATACCCGCTGTAAATCAGCAACGACAGGAACAAATTGAAAGTATCTTGTTAGCGAATAATGTGAGTTTTGAGGTTAAAATTAACCAACAAGTAGCACGCGATACCATGATTGCATCTGATGTTGTATTACTTGCATCCGGTACCGCAAGTCTAGAATGTATGCTGTGTAAACGTCCTATGGTAGTGGCCTACAAGTTATCGTTCGTCACCCATAAAATGATGGAGAAACTCTATATGCCAGACTATTTTGCGTTACCGAATATTTTGGCAAACGAATTATTAGTGCCTGAGTTTATTCAAGAGCAGGTGAATCCGGAAAATTTGAGTAAACACTTACACGAACAGTTAAATGTGAATTCTGATTATGTGCTATCGCGATTTTCATCTATACATAAATTACTGCGGCAAGACGCCAGTAAACAAGCTTCCCTCGCGATAAAGCATCTGCTTGAACACAACGAAAGTGTCATCAATTAAGGGCAACCGCATGCAACATGATAACGACAGAATACGCATAATCGCCGGTACTGATGAAGTTGGTAGAGGACCGTTGGTAGGTGATGTTGTTGCAGCCGCGGTCATATTACCTTTATCCCATGGTATAGAAGGTATCAAAGACTCAAAGAAACTTTCAGAGAAAAGAAGAGAGCTATTGGCAAGCAAGATCAAACAACGCGCGTCGGCATGGGCGATTGGTCGCGCAAACCCATCTGAGATAGATGCATTAAATATTTTACATGCGAGTATGCTCGCAATGAATCGAGCTGTATCCGCCTTGTCAGTTCGACCTGATCATGTATTGGTTGATGGAAATCGATTACCTGATTGGGATTTTAGTGCCGAGGCTGTTGTGAAAGGCGATAGCCTTTATGAACAAATCGCTGCTGCGTCAATTATCGCTAAAGTCGAAAGAGACAATGACATGAAAGAATTAGATGTCGTTTATCCCGACTATGGATTTGCCAATCACAAGGGATATCCGACGCCCAAACATCTCACCATACTTTCTAGACTGGGCCCACTACCCATGTATCGAAGCAGCTTTAAACCGGTTAAAAACGCAGCGTCTATTGCGCACAAGGAAACTAAATAGTGGCAAGTACTTTTGTTCATCTTAGTGTCCACAGCGACTTTTCAATGATTGACGGTTTAAACAAGATCAATCCAATCCTCGATGCCGTCGCTGGTGCAGATATGCCAGCAATTTCCGTTACTGACCAAATGAACTTGTGCGGTTTGATAAGGTTTTACTCAGGCGCGCAAGCTCGCGGAATAAAGCCGATTGTCGGCTGCGATATCAACATTTTAAGTGATGCCATCGACGACTTCATCGGCAAAATGACATTCCTTGCTATGGATAATACGGGTTATAAAAATATCACCTGCATTATCTCTAGCGCTTATTCCAGAGGCCATATTCAGTACAAAGCCGTCGCAGATACTGCATGGCTAACAAAATACAATGAAGGTGTCATTTTGTTATCGGGCGGTATGGATAGCGACTTAGGCGAGCTACTCACAAAGGGAAAAATGCAAGAGGCAAAAGCTGTTGCAGAGCAATATGCAAGCGTGTTTCCCAATCGCTTTTATATCGAGGTGAGCAGAATTGGACGCGAAGGTGAACCATCGTATGTGTTTAATGCTGTTACTTTGGCCGCAGAATTAGGATTGCCAGTGGTGGCGACAAACTGTGTTAGATTTCTTCACAAGCAGGACTTTGCAGCACACGAGATAAGGACATGTATTGCCGAAGGATACACGCTGGAAGACAACAGACGACCAAAGAATTACACAACACAACAATATCTAAAGTCTAGCGAGGAAATGCAGGAGCTGTTCAGCGATATACCGCAAGCGCTTGCAAATACGCTGGAGATTGCAAAGCGATGCAATGTTGACCTGACCTTAGGCGAGTACTTTTTACCTAAATTTCCAACGGGCGAAATGACAACGGAAGCGTTTTTGATTGAAAAATCCAAACAAGGATTAGAGCATCGACTACGCGCATTGTTTCCCGATGAATCCATAAGAGAGCAGCATAGAGCCGACTACGAGTCTCGTTTAGACATAGAATTGAAAGTTATTAACGACATGGGGTTCCCAGGCTACTTTCTTATTGTGATGGAGTTTATTCAATGGAGCAAAGATAACAATATCCCGGTTGGCCCTGGTAGAGGGTCCGGGGCTGGTTCACTTGTCGCATACGCACTTGATATAACAGACCTTGATCCGCTTGAATTCGATCTGCTTTTTGAGCGCTTTTTGAACCCAGAGCGCGTATCGATGCCAGATTTTGATATCGATTTTTGTATGGACCGGCGAGATGAAGTTATCGACCACGTCGCACAAATGTACGGGCGTGACGCAGTGTCACAGATTATTACCTTTGGTACCATGGCTGCAAAAGCGGTCATCAGGGATGTTGGGCGCGTGCAGGGACAACCCTATGGGTTTGTTGATCGAATAGCAAAATTAGTGCCCCCTGATCCGGGAATGACGTTAAAAAAAGCATTTGATGTCGAGCCAAGGCTACAGGAGATTTATGATAAGGACGACGAAGTCAAAGAGCTTATTGACATGGCGCGCGTACTAGAAGGTGTTACTCGAAATGCAGGTAAGCACGCTGGTGGCGTGGTCATCTCGCCCACATCCATAACGGATTTTGCACCGCTTTATTGCGACGAGAATGGTGAAAACCCTGTCACTCAATACGACAAAAACGATGTAGAAACGGCAGGTTTAGTCAAATTTGATTTTCTTGGACTTCGTACCTTAACCATTATCCAATGGGCGTTGGAAACGGCAAAGCAGGTTCGAGGCATTGATATCGACATTACTAAAATCCCACTGGACGATACGCAATCCTTTGAGTCACTTCAAAAAGCTGAAACAACCGCTGTTTTCCAGTTAGAATCCAGAGGTATGAAGGATTTAATTAAGCGCCTTCAACCAGACTGCTTTGAAGATATTATCGCCCTTGTAGCGCTGTTTAGACCTGGTCCATTACAATCGGGGATGGTGGATAATTTTATTGATAGAAAACACGGTAGAGAAGCAATTTCCTATCCGGATGAGAAGTATCAACATGAGTGTTTACAAGAAATACTTGAACCTACCTACGGCATAATTCTTTATCAAGAACAAGTCATGCAAATTGCGCAGGAGATGTCTGGTTATACGCTTGGAGGAGCGGATTTATTGCGGCGCGCGATGGGTAAGAAAAAACCTGAGGAGATGGCGAAACAGCGTTCGAGTTTCGAGTTAGGTGCCAAGGATAACGATATCAACCCAGAGTTGGCGATGAAGATCTTCGATTTGGTAGAAAAATTTGCCGGTTATGGATTCAACAAATCGCATTCAGCGGCATATGCCTTGGTGTCTTATCAAACGCTGTATTTAAAAACCCACTATCCAGCGGAATTTATGGCTGCAGTACTATCTGCAGATATGGATAACACCGAAAAAGTTGTTACATTTATAGACGAGTGTCAGCGAATGGGACTAGATGTTCTGCCACCTGATTTAAACACCGGCCAGTACAAGTTCACTGTCAATGAAAAAGGCCAAATTGTGTATGGTATAGGCGCGGTTAAGGGTGTTGGGTTGGGGCCGGTTGAAGCCATTATTGAAGCAAGACAAGCGCACGGACAATTTACGGATTTGTTTGACTTTTGTGCCAAAGTAGATGTAAAAAAAATTAATCGTCGCGTCATGGAAAAACTGATTTTGTCAGGTGCAATGGATACCTTCAGCGGCACCCACAGAGCGTCCTTGATGGCAACGGTCAAAGATGCTATTGACAGAGCAACGCAAACGGCACAGGCGGCCTTATCGGGACAAGGCGACCTATTTGGTACTGAAATTCAGGACGAAGCTGAAGTTGCTATCGCTTACAAACAGGTACCGAAGTGGTCCGAACCCGTTTGGTTGGATGGCGAAAAAGAGACCTTAGGCCTATATTTAACCGGACATCCGATTAATCATTACGTCGATGAGTTAAAGCAATACACACAAATGCGTTTAAAAGATGTTCGTCCTACTCGAAGAGAGTCTCCGGTAAGTGTCATTGGCTTGGTATTAGGGGTTCGCATTATCGTCAACAAGAAGGGCAAACGATGGGCGTTAATTACCCTAGATGACAAAACCGGACGGCTTGATGTACGAATCTATGCCGATTTATTCGAACAATATGAAGATATCTTAATGGCAGATAACTTGCTCTGGGTAAGAGGGCAGGTCAGTTTCGATGATTATTCGGGAAACAATACGATGACCGCAACAGAAGTAATGACACTTTTGGACGCAAGAACACGTTATGTTGATAGAATAAGCTTAAGTATTAGAACACAGTATTTGATTCCTGATAAGATAAAAGATATACAACATATTATAAAAGCTTACACCGGTGGAAGCTGCCCATTGCGTTTAAACATTGAGCACGAAGATGTTGCCGTTGCAATTGACGCCTCCTCGAATTGGTATGTAAAGCCTGAAGATGATCTATTGGCAAAGTTAAAGCATCTTATAGGTGATGACGCAGTGTCACTAGAATTCGACTGACGTGGTGATTATCTGATTGGCGCATTACTATAATAAATACACTTAAGCAGAACATAGCCAACTCAAAAATTAATTGGAATAAAACATGAGCTTACATTATTTGGATTTTGAGCAACCCATTGCCGAGCTAGAAGAGAAGATTGAGGAGCTACGGCTGGTTAATCAGGGGGGAGAATTCGATGTAGGCATAGAAGAAGAAATAAATAAATTAAAAGAAAAAAGTGGTGAATTAACCCGCAAAATTTTCTCAAATCTCGGTGCTTGGCAAATCTCACAGCTCGCAAGACATCCGATGCGACCTTATACCCAAGACTACATCGATAATATGTTCACGGATTTTGATGAACTAGCAGGTGATCGCGTATATTCAGATGACAAAGCCATTATTGGCGGTCTCGCCAGGCTAGACGGTCGGCCTATCATGGTCATTGGCCATCAGAAAGGACGTGATACTCAAGAAAAAATTAAGCGTAATTTCGGTATGCCAAAACCGGAAGGATATCGAAAAGCACTACGTTTAATGCAAATGGCTGAGAAGTTTTCGCTTCCGATTATTACCTTCATTGACACACCTGGTGCTTATCCAGGCGTCGGAGCTGAAGAGCGCGGACAAAGTGAGGCAATCGCAACAAACCTCAAAATCATGTCTGAATTGAAAGTGCCTGTGATTTGCACAGTAATCGGCGAAGGTGGATCTGGAGGCGCGTTGGCTATTGGTGTTGGAGATAGAGTCAATATGCTCCAGTATTCTACTTATTCGGTAATATCCCCAGAAGGCTGCGCATCGATTCTTTGGAAAAGCGCTGATAAAGCGCCGATTGCGGCAGAAGCAATGGGCGTTACTGCGCCGCAAATTCAGGAGCTTGGTCTGATTAATACCATTGTCGATGAACCACTTGGTGGCGCCCATCGGGATCATAAAAGTATGTCTGGTACGTTAAAAGCCACTATTAAACAGCAATTGGCACAACTTACGTCACTACCAGAAGAGACGCTCATGCAAGAGCGCTATGATCGATTAATGTCATTTGGGTATTGCTAAACCGTTACGATTCTGTAGATGAGCAGTGTCTGATTTATTAAGTGTATTTTCACAATTTTTTGATACACACGCGAATTGTGGAGATTCATTTAATGTGGCTTATAGCGGCGGATTAGATTCTACCGTTCTTCTGCACTTGGCTAACGATTTTTTTCGCGGTAAGTCCCAAGTAAAAGCTATCCATATAAACCACCATATAAGCGAAGATGCTGATGCATGGTCTGAACACTGCGCTACATATTGCACTAAACTAAACGTTCCTTTTACAATCATTGACGTTGATGTTTCGCCGTTTTTGCATAAAGGTGTTGAAGCCGCCGCAAGACAAGCGCGTTATGATGCACTGGTGTCATCTGCTGATAACAACGCTAACGTATTGCTAGGCCAACATCTCGATGACCAAGCGGAAACATTTCTTCTCCAACTTGTTAGAGGAGCGGGTCCGCAAGGATTAAGTGCGATGCCTGCCCACAAAATTGTCAATAGTGTGGATTTTTATAGGCCTTTGTTAACGTGCAGCAGAGCGCAAATACAAGAGTATGCAAATAAGCATGATTTACACTGGATTGAAGACGATTCAAATTCATCCCTAAAATTTGATCGAAATTTTATTAGACACAAGATTATCCCGCAGTTACAAGAGAGGTTTCCGTCGATAAATCGTCAGATCAGCAAAAGCGCATTGCTTTGTGCTAATGAATCGATGGTGTTAAAAGAGTATATGGATTCTCTTGCAAACAAGATAACTAACCAGAATACAAGTATTAGCATTGATCAGCTTCAATCTTTGGCAATTCACACTCAAGCGAGTTTTATAAGAAACTGGTTGCATCAATGTGGTGTAAGTGTACCAAGTAGTGTTTTACTCACTAATGTTTTAAAAATAATTTCGTCTAAAAATGAGCATCCGACACAGGTTGCTATTGGTGAACACATTGTTTATCGCTATCGAAATCTCCTTCAATTAAGGCATAATAATGACACGTTAGCAGCATTTAGCTACACATTCAGGGCGGGAGCGGTAAAATTTGATACAGGTGAGTTTCAAATTATCGGGCAAATTATAAATGGTGCGATTGTTAAAACTTCGAATACTATTTTGGTACCCAGTGAGAGTATTGTGTCCGTGGAGCGGGGAGGAGTTTTGAGTCAAAAGTTCAAACCGTTTGCCAACCGTCCAACCAAGATGCTCAAAAATTGGTGTAAAGAATGGGGTATTTCCCCGCTTGATCGTCAGAATATCGTAACATTCAGCGTAAATGAAAGGCTAATTGCGGTGATGATCGACGAAGTAGTGTTGGACACGGATTTTTTGAATACTTTTGAAGAAGCGACACAACACGTGTCGCTGACGTATACGGCAAAAGATGTGTAGTCCAAGGGCTAGCTATGAACCACTGTTCCTGCTAAGGGCTTGCTTATCTTTGTGAAATCTGACGTTACGCCGCTATTACCCTATTTTTGCCCCTCTGTTTAGCTGTGTATAATGCTTGGTCAGCTCTTTCAAACAGAGTCTCTGGTGTATCATCTTTGATAAAAGAGGTTGCGCCAACGCTAACCGTCACGCCTTGATCTTTAAAAAGTTCATGTTTATTGACTTCTCGAGTGATACGCTTTGCGATGTTTTTGTTGCACGAAGACGTTGCAGCATTTAGCAAACAACAAAATTCGTCTCCTCCGAATCTAAAAGCTGAATCACTGTCTCGCAAACAGTTTTTCAAGATTTGAGAGAACACAACCAATACGTTATCACCGCTCTGATGTCCATATGTATCGTTCACAGATTTAAAGTTGTCTAAATCAAATACGAGAAGTCCAAAGTTTTCGCTATTTCTAGTCGACATGCTTATGAGTTTTTTCACGCTTTCGTTGTAATGCGCGCGGTTACCTAACCCCGTAAGTACGTCCTTGGTGGCAAGTTGAATGATGCGATAGTATTCAAGTGCGTGCTTAAGGCTCATCGCAAATATGCCGTGCATTTCTGAAAGCAACTTTCGTTCGTAAGAAGAGAGTACCTTCACAAATCCATACGCAAGTTGCGCCTGTTGCGGTGCGCCGAAGCTATGGCCGTACAGTATCGAGATTTTCATTATTCGCGAATGCTGGTTAAAAGCTCCTGTGCGGATGACTTGATTGGCAAACGTTAAGCGCAGCGAGCGACATGGAAGCTTGCTATTTAATATTTTATAGTACTCATTAATCAGCTCTTCCAATTCAATTGAAGACAGCATGGTTCGCATGATTGACGCGCTCTCCGCAATGGAAAGTACGGCTGATTTAACGCTCATTTGAGACACATCCGCTACAGGTTCTGTATTGGTAGTCGATTGAGAAATTTCCATCAATGTCCTCTCTGAAGTCAAAAAATCGGCGAATTATTTTTTTTCGACGTTATAATTGACATATTCACCTCAGTTTTCGCGTAACTACTTGATGTTGTTACAGTCATCTCGAATACTGTTTAAATGACAGCAAACTATAGCCACCATATGATTCAACATCATCCGCGCTCAACGTTATTCTTTATGCCTATTAGCATAATTTATGCCTACTTAAATAGGAGTATGAGTTTTGGGTGAAGAATTCCTAGGCATTCTCGCGCTGATGACTTTATCAGCGGCGCTAATTGGACTTTTTAAACGCATTGGCCTTCCATCTATTTTGGCCTATCTCGTCGCTGGCATTATTGTTGGTCCACATCTGATTGGCATGGTGCAGTACACAGAAACAATGCACATGGCCGCGGAAGTTGGCATCGTCTTGCTGCTTTTCACGCTAGGGTTAGAGTTTTCATTAGCAAAGCTAATTGCAATGCGAGGTCTTGTCTTTGGATTTGGCGGCGGCCAAATGGTAGTGACAACACTGATCTTTGCAGCTATTGCTTGGATGTTTGGTGAAAGTATAGCGGCGGCTTTTATTTTAGGTGGGATTCTTGCGCTGTCCTCCACTGCGGTGGTAATAAAGCACATTGATGAACAAGGACGATTGAATACACGTCGCTCGCAACTCGCGATTGCCGTTCTACTTTTTCAGGACTTGGCGGTTGTTCCGTTGCTAATTATTATACCTTTGCTTTCTACAGGCGATCAAAGTATCGCATCAGCGATAGCGCTTGCGCTTTTTAAAGGCGTTATCGCTGTCGCTGTGCTGTTGTCTATCGGCAAGTGGCTATTACCTATCGTTTATAATGAAATCGCCAGAACAAGAAACGACGAGCTATTTGTTTTAACAACGTTACTCATTGCTATTTTGGCTGCTGGTGCCACCTATTCTTTCGGTTTATCTATGGCACTTGGCGCTTTTTTGGCCGGTATGATGTTGTCAGAATCGCAATATAGACATCAGCTTGAAGCCGATATCCGGCCGTTTCGCGATATTCTGATGGGCATATTTTTTGTCACTATTGGGATGCAAATTAATTTACAGTTGCTGCTTGCGGAATGGTTTTGGCTATTGATGGCACTTGTGAGCGTTATGTCTATCAAAGCTTTGATCGTGCGTTTACTTGCGATTTTCAAGCGAATTGACACCAATGATGCCTGGGCTGTTGGCATAAAGCTGGCGCAGATAGGCGAGTTTAGTTTTGTTTTAGCCGCACTGGCACTCGAAAACAATGTACTGTCAGAATACCAGGCGAATATGATAGTTGCAGTGGGCGCAATCAGCATGGCGATTACGCCATGGCTGATTGATAGAAGTGACCTTATTGCGATGGCCTTGGCCAAACCAGTTGAACCTTCTATGCTGCCTGATTCGGTAAATCGTGAAAAAGGCGCTGACGTTTTGATTTTGGGGTTCGGCCGAGTCGGACAGTCTCTTGCGAAGATGCTAAAGCTTGAGGGGTTAAGTTACGTTGTTGTGGATAATGACCCTATCAGAGTACAAGAGTCAAGAGCTGCTGGAATTGAAATTTTCTATGGAGATGCCAGTAATAAGTCAGTGGTTAAACACGCTATCGGCGATACCACAAAACTGAGTATTATTACGTT